>JAGCCQ010000013.1 GCA_017651565.1 Bacilli bacterium
AATAAAGAACTAATTTATTTATATTTTAGAATTGGCAAAGCAATCAGTGAAAATCAAAAATATGGTACATTCTTCATTCAAAAACTATCATCTTCTCTAAAAATCGATTTTCCTAATGCTAAAGGTTTCTCACCAAGAAATCTAGCTAGAATGAAGAGTTTTTATAAGGCATATAAAAGTTTTCCAATTTTGCCATCGGTGGTGGCAAAATTACCATGGTCATTTAATTCATTGCTATTAGACAAAATAAAAAATTACGATAAACGAATGTGGTATGCAGAAAAATGCATAGAAAATAGTTGGAGTAAATCTAGTCTGAACTATCAAATTGAAATATGTTTATATGAGAGACAAGCTAACAATAATTTAAAACTAAATAATTTTTATAAACTGCCTAAAGCCATCTCAGATTCTGCGCAAAACATAATGAAAGATTCTTATGTTTTTGAAATTGCAGGACTATCAGAAAAGGCAAACGAAGCAGATATAGAACAAGCAATTGTTAAAAAGATTACATCAATAATATTAGAACTAGGGAAAGGCTTCACTTTTGTTGGCAATCAATATCGAATATCAACCAAAGTGAAAGACTATTATATAGATTTATTGTTTTATAATTTAAATCTTAAGTGTTTTGTTGTATTAGAACTTAAAAATAACGATTTTGATCCATCTTATATTGGCCAACTACAATTTTATATAACAGCAGTAGATGAAACACTAAAAAAAGAAGATGACAATCAAACAATTGGATTATTACTATGTAAAAGAAAAGATAAAGAGTCTGTAGAATGGTCATTAAAGTCAACAAATGCTCCTATTGAAGTTGCATCGTATTTGCTCAAAAAATACCTTCCGACAGAAGAAGAAATGAATTGCTATCTTAGTGATAGTCTATTAATTAAATAAAGATTTTATTCTTTTACTTATAAGCCAAAAGAAAAACAAGAAAATAAAAAGCGTTTAGTTTAATAATTTTAAAAGAGTTATCTTACAACTTATTAATTAATATAAAAAAATGATTCACAAGACCAACAAAGGATCTCCATATGCGAATCACTATTATTATTTAATCAAAAGAAATGTATAGATACAACTATATATTTTTAATAAATGCTATTTATAAATTAAAATACTGGTTTATTGTCCTTAAATTCTTTTATGGAAGCTGGACAGTAAACTGGTATACCCATTTTTTCTATCTTTTCATGTCCGCCTTGGAAATATTTTTCTATTGCAGCAGTAACTCCCACTACATTAGCGTTTCCTTGCCTTATAAGGTCTATAAGACCTATAGCAGCGTTACCTTCTGCTAAGAAGTCATCCACTATTAATATATTCTCATTCTCTTTAATAAATCTTTTATCTACAGTAACTGTAGAAACAAAGTTTCTTGTGAAAGATTTAACTTCAGTCATATAGACATTAGAGTAATCATTAGTTGCTGATTTACTCTTTTTAGCAAACACTACAGGTATATCTCCTAATAGTTCTGCTACTGCATAAGCAATAACGATTCCACTAGTTTCAATTGTTAAAATCTTATCAACTTTAGGAAAATGAGAAACCATAAGTTTTGCAGTTTCTCTGATAGTCTTTGGATCGATTTGGTGATTCAAAAAACTATCAACCTTTAAAATCTCATTATTAAGTATTTTTCCATCTTCTAAGATTTTTTCTTCTAAGAAATTCATAGTTATTATTCCCATTCAATTGTAGCGACTGGTTTAGGTGAAATATCCACTAATACTCTATTTACACCTTTAACTTCTGCTAAGATTCTATCTCTAATCTTAAATAAGACATCATAAGGAATCTTTTCAACTTCAGCACTAGTAGCATCTACACTATTGACTGCTCTAAGTACTACTGGCCAATCCCATGTACGCTTATCATCTTTAATACCTGTAGATTTAATATCTGGTACTACTGTGAAGTATTGCCATACTTTTGCGTTTAATCCTGCAATATCAAATTCTTCTCTTAAGATAGCATCACTTTCCCTAACAGCTTCTAATCTATCTCTAGTAATTGCGCCTACGCATCTAACTCCAAGACCTGGACCTGGGAATGGTTGACGGAATACCATAGTTTTTGGTAAGCCAAGAGCTAAACCTACTTGTCTTACTTCATCTTTATATAAGAACTTAACTGGTTCAACTAACTCAAATTTTAAGTCTTCTGGAAGACCACCAACGTTATGATGAGACTTAATGCCTTTACTTTCTGTAATATCAGGGTAGATAGTGCCTTGAGCTAAGAAAGAAACACCATCGAGTTTTCTTGCTTCATCTGCAAAGACATCGATGAATTCTTTACCGATGATTTTTCTTTTTGCTTCAGGATCTGATACACCTGCTAATTTATCTAAGAATCTATCAACTGCGTCTACATAAACTAAGTTAGCTTTCATTTCGTTTTTGAAAACTTGGATAACTTGTTCTGGTTCACCTTTTCTTAATAAACCATGGTTAACGTGAACGCATGTTAATTGATTACCAATTGCTTTAATTAATAATGCTGCACATACAGAAGAATCAACACCTCCTGAAAGTGCTAAAAGAACTTTCTTATCACCAACTTGTTCTTTGATGGCTTTAATTTGTTCTTCAATGAATTTATCCGCAAGTTCCTTGCAGTCAATTCTTTTCATGTTTGGATCTCTTAAATCGCCCATAAAATAATACCTCTAATTATCTCTCTTCTCTGAAATACGGTATTCCTAGATTGCCTGGCGCTTGCGCGGCCTTTTTGTCAAATGCGGAAATCATAACCAAGATTATGATTGTGACAAAATAAGGTAAGTATTGGAACAACATATTAAGTTGTGGAGAAGGTAAACCATAAATTTCAGGAAGTTTGAATAAGAATGCAAATAAGATAGCGCCTAATATACCTAAATCAGTCTTCCATAGTGTAAAGATAACAAGTGCAACAGCAAGCCAGCCATAAGCATCAACATTACCAAATTCAAGTAAGCCAACATTCATTTCAACGAAATAATAAAGTCCACCTAAAGCACTGATTGCACTACCTATAATTGTAGTTACATATCTATATGTTGAAACGTTAATTCCAGCTGCATCAGCACAACCAGCGTTTTCACCAACTGCTCTAACAAATAATCCAACTTTAGTACGTTTTAATACTACTGCAACAGCAATAGCAATAGTGAAAGACATAAACCATAAAACACCATTAGCACCAAATAAATATTGGAAGTTATTAGTACATGCTTGGTCAGATATAAACAATGTATTAATAGTGCTGCAATAATTGTTATAGAAGAAGATTGATTGGAAATGGCTGCTTTCAATAGTTTTAAATATCAAACCATAGAAGCCAATACCAAATGTTGTATAAGCAAGACCCATAACGTTTTGATTGCAACGAAGTGAAACAGTGAAGAATGAGAAAATTAATCCACTAAGCGCGCCTAATAATAATGCAAAGAATACTACAAAAATAAATGTTAGTACTGGAGATGCATTTTCAAACCCACCACATATTTTGTCATAAAGATTTATGCCAATCATTCCACCAGCAACACCCATACACATAATACCTGGTGTGCCTAAATTTAAGTGTCCACTCTTTTCAGTAAGAGTTTCACCTGTAGAGCCAAATAAGAAAGCAGGAGTTAAGCGAAATGCTTCTTTTAATAAACGTATAAACATTATTCCTCAACCTCCTTTACTTCTTTCTTTGATTTAAATATTTTCTTATTAAAATGAACTTCATAATTTAAGAAGAACTCGAAAGCTAAAATAGTAATTAAGAATATAGCAATTGTTATATTTGTAAATGCGCTACCTAAATCAACATTAGTTGCAGCTACGCTACTGCCACGAGTAATAAATGCAACTAAGAATGCCATAACAATAACTTCAACTACATTCATATGTCCAAGCCAAGCAATCATAACAGCGGTAAAGCCTTTACCACCAATAATGTTTGGAGAAATACTCTTTTGTTTCAAAACTGTGAAATAACCAATAATTCCACAAAGGATACCACATAAAACTACTGTACGCATAATAACTGCTTTTACATTAATTCCGATATATTTAGCTGTATTTCTTGTTTCACCAACAACAGTTAATTCATAACCATGTTTTGTTTTATTTAAATAGCCAAACATGAATAGAGTCATTAAGACAACAATAACAAACGCGATGATTGTTTTTACGTTATCTGTAGCATCAGGGAATGTTCCATTAGTTAATTGTGCAATAGTTCCGTGAGCAGGATCGATAACTTGTTCAAAGAAAGCAATAAAGCCCATTGCTAAGTAATTCATCATTAATGTAAAAAGTGTCTCATTAGTATTGAATTTAGCTTTAAAGAATGCAGGAATTAAAGCCCATACTCCACCAGCAATAATTGCAAATATAAGCATTAAGATTGTGCAAAGAACATTAGGGACATAAGGACCAATATATTTAGAAACTAATACAGCAGCTAACCCACCGATTAAAATTTGCCCTTCAGCGCCAAGGTTCCAGAACTTCATTTTAAAAGCTGGAAGAATAGCGATTGATATTCCCAATAAAATTGCGAATTCATCTAAAGTAATAAAGAACTTATTTGTAGAACCAGTTAATGCATTGAATGAACTAGAAAAGATTGTAAAGAACTTTCCTGGTTTAAAAATATTTAAAACAAAAGCACACATCAAAAGTGCAGTAACTATTGAAATTACTCTAACGATAATTTTGTATTGTAAAGAAACATCCATTCTTTTAGCGATATGGAAAAGTTTTTCGCGAGGTGCTTTCGCTTCGTTACTTTCTAAATTATTTTTATCTTTCTCTAAAACAGTCTTACTCATAATTATTTACCCAACATCAAAGCACCGAGCTCTCTTTTATCTACTTTTCTAGCATCAACAACACCACTTACTTTGCCATTACAAAGAACTAGTATTCTATCTGCTAATGCTAATAAGACATCTAAGTCTTCACCAACATAAATAATTCCAACACCATTTTGTTTTTGTTTATTTAATAGATTATAGATTGTATAAGAAGAGTTGATATCTAATCCTCTTACAGGATAAGCAACCATAAATACACTTGGAGCGTAAGCAATTTCTCTACCTACTAAAACTTTTTGAACATTACCACCTGATAGTTTCTTAACTTGCACATTAGCGGATGTAGTAGCAACTTCTAATTCATTAATAATTTTTTCTGCAGTATCACGAGGTTTCTTGAAATTTAAGAAAGGGCCATTACCTTTTCTATAACTTCTTAGCATCATGTTTTCATTGATGTTCATGTTACCAACTAAACCCATACCTAATCTATCTTCAGGAACGAACGCTAAATGAATTCCGAGTTCTCTAATTTCTCTTGGGTTTTTACCTTTGAGAAGCATTGTTTCATTGTCATTAAAAAGGATTTCTCCATTATTAACTCTGTTTCTAATTTCAAAATTAGTTATACCTTCAAAATTAACTTTCTCGCCTTTAGAAGTATGGAATGCACCCTCACTAGCTAGAGTCTTAATTTGATTTAAAGATTTATGGTAGAAGGATACTGGTTTATTCTTCTTTAAACGATGATAAATAACTTCACCATTAGCGATAGGTTGAACGCCTGCAATAGCTTCTAATAATTCCTTTTGTCCATTTCCAGAAATACCTGCAATACCAAGGATTTCTCCTTCTTTAAGTTCAAAAGAAATGTCTTCTAATACATCATGTCCAAATGCGTTTTTAACTGAAAGATTTTTGACTTCGAGTAATTTCTCTTTTCCTTTAGGTTCACTTCTTTCAATATTAAGTTCAGTCTTTTGACCAACCATCATTTCAGTTAATTGTTCAATACTTGTATCTACTTTATTAACAGTGCCAATTAATTCACCTTTTCTTAAAACAGTGATTCTATCTGAAATATCCATTACTTCATTTAGTTTATGAGTAATGATAATAATAGATTTGCCTGCTTCTTTCATTTTACGAAGAACTGCAAATAACTTGTCAATTTCTTGCGGAGTTAAAACAGCAGTTGGTTCATCAAGAATTAAAATATCAACACCACGATATAAAGTTTTAATAATTTCTAAAGTCTGCTTTTCACTAACAGACATATCGCATACACGTTTATTAGGATCTAAAACGAATCCATACTTATTACATATATTTTTGATTCTATCCGCAGAGTCTTTTAAATTGCTCTTAGTAATAAAATTAAAAACTCTTTTCAAAATGTTTTCTTTTGGTTGTTCTTTAGTTTCTTGAACTTTAACATTTTCGCTATCTTCAAGAATAGAAGCCCTAGTTTTCTTATCTAATCCAACTACAACATTTTCAGTTGCAGTAAAAATATCGACTAATTTGAAATGTTGATGAACCATGCCAATTTTGTATTTAAAGGCATCTTTAGGAGAAGTAATTTTAACTGGTTCACCTTTAATTTCAACACTGCCTGAGTCAGGAAAATAAATGCCGGCAACGATATTCATTAAAGAAGTCTTACCACTGCCATTCTCCCCTAGCAGTGATAAAATTTCTCCCTCGTATAAGTCCAAGGAAACATTACTATTAGCTTGAACTTTGCCAAATGATTTAGAAATATTTTTAAGTTGTAATACAAGATTTTTCTTCATATTTAATAAAACAAGTAAAGAGGGGGACAAAATTAGCCCCCCCTCGAAAAGGATTTAAATTAATTAGTCAGCGTATGCGTCGCCAGCATCGATACATGTGATGCCATCGATTTGTAATTCGAAATATGGAGCACTACGATGTTTGGATTCTTCGTAAACACCATTATTTACGACTTCAGTATCTGGAGCATATTTATCATCTGGGATAACGTTAGCTCTGCAGCCAGTAACGTGACCGTCATTATCAAGATCAACATCAGCAAATGGATTGTGAGTTTCATCTTTAGTTACAGTGAATTTAGAACAATCAAAGACTTTTAATTCGCCACTTTCGATTTTTGCTCTAGCAGCATCCATAGCAGCTTTTGTACCTTCAGCAGCACAAGAACCTAATTCACCAACAACAACTGAACCTTCTTTTAAACCACCAGTCCAGTCATAGTCGATAGTTGCGTTATTTTTGATTTGGTTAACAACATATGTGAAATATGGTTGCCAGTTGATTCTTGAAGAACAAAGATAAGTTGAAGCTAATTGACCACCATTAGCAGAAACGTTATAAGAAACATTTGGGATACCTTTAGCATTGCAAGCTTTTGGAGCACCATATGTGTCAGCGTGTTGTGAAATAACTTTACAGCCAGCATCTGCTAATTTGTTAGCACCAGTAGTTTCTCTACCTTCATCACCCCATGATTTAGTAACAACAGTTTTCATAGTGACATCAGCACAAACTGATTTAGCACCAAGATAGAATGCTGTATAACCTGAGACAACTTCAGCATATGGCCAAGCAGCAACATAACCTAAAACGTGGTCTTCAGCAGCTGAACCAATTGCGTTTAATTTCATACCTGCAGCAATACCTGCTAAGTATCTACCTTCATAAATATTTGCGAAAGCGTTATATAAGTTAGGGAGTTTTTGTTGAGCAGCTAAATCACCTGTACATGCAACAATTTTGACATTTGGGTAAGCTTTAGCGACTTCATCAGCCCAATATTGATGTCCATATGAATCTAATAAAACAACATCACATTCTTCTGCTAATTCTTTAGCACCAGCTTTAGCGTCGTCTTTTTCACCAACACCATTCTTGTATAAAGTTTTGATTTTGAAACCATCTTTAGCAAAAGCGTTTTTAGTTAATTCTAAAGCTTCTTTAAAGTTTGAGTCATAGGTTGAAGTAGCAGGATCACCAATACAAACCATACCGATTGTTAAATCAGCTTCGTCATCACCGCCACAAGCTGCTAAACCAGCAACACCGATTGCTGAAACAGCACCAAGGCCCAAAAGACGTAATACTTTTTTCATTTTTGTCAAACCTCCTATAAAAACAAAAAAGCATCCAAATTGGATGCCTCTACTAGGAAATAAATAGAAAAAATTAAAAATATTTTCTATACTTCGTAGTGCCAGATTATACGGTCTGGCGTAGAGACAACCCACCAATTAGGGAAATATACGAGTGTCAACTTTCATTGACGTAATTAATATACACTAGCCTTCATTTTTTACCAAGCAAATCGTGAAGAATTTTGTATATTAATTGTTTATCAAAAAGGTAGGGAGTTTTCCTAACCCCCTACCGATAAACCTTATTTATTTTCTTCAGCGTTTTCTGCTGGATCTTCAGCGTTTTCAAAAGGTTCAACACCTTCAGCTAAAGCTGCTTTTCTTTCGCCAAATCTCTTTTCAACAAAGTTAGCGATTGCGTAAGTTGCGATACCTAAGAATAATGCTGTTGCGATTGAAGTAATTGTAATTGTGTTAGTTACTTCACCTTGAGCCATGACTAAGATTGGATTGCCATCAGCATATGCGAATACTTCTGTACCAGTCTTGTCGATGAATGTTTGGAATACATCAGCTTTATTGAATGCGTAAGGAATCTTGAGAGCTAATCCACCAATACCAGCAATCATGATTGCAGCAACTGTGAATAAGTTTTTGCTATCGTTAAGATCAACTTCCTTGAACATCTTTAATCCACTGACAGCAATGAAGCCGTAGAGAGTTAAGCAGACACCACCCATAACAGCGTTAGGAATAGTTCTTAATACTGCAGTGACAGGTGATAAGAATGCAAGACCGATTAACATGATAGCTGCAGTAAAGATAGTTCTTACTGAAGCGTTTTTGGTAATTGCGACACAGCCAACGGATTCACCGTATGTTGTGTTAGGACAGACACCGAAGAATGTACCAACGATAGAACCAACACCATCACCAAGTAATGTTCTTGATAACCCAGGTTCACCATTTAATAAGTCTTTGTTAACGATTGTACCTAAGTTTGTATGGTCTGCGATATGTTCTGCAAAGACAACGAATGCAACTGGGATGAATGCTAATGCAACTTCAGCAACACCAATCCAAGTTAATGGTTGAGCTTTTGGATTTGCTGCTAAGATATCTGCACTTACTTCACCGTTTACTAATTCTTTAATACCTTCAACTAATGAAAGTTTTGGCATGCTTAAGAAACTGCTGAATTTGATTTCTTTAAAGTTATCAACGATTGGACTCCAGTCGATAATCTTTAAGTATTCAATATTTGCACCATAACCAATTGCAGAGAAGATACTTGCTAATAAGTAGCCAGCACCAATACCTGTAATGAATGGGATTAATTTTAATGTTTTTGCTTTGCTTTGAACTGAGCAGATAACAACTGTAAAGAATGTAACTAAACCACAAAGTAATGCGACTAAGTTATAACCGTGGTTAACTGCAGCACCAGCAGCTGTTGTCATATCACCAGCAGCGTTAACAGCTAATGATAAACCGATAATAGCAACAACTGGACCGATGATAACTGGAGGCAATAATTTCTTAACCCAGTTAGTACCGACAGTCTTAACAACTAAAGCGATAATAACGTAAACTAAACCAGCAAATAATGCACCAAGAGCAATACCTAAGTAGCCGAATGCAATTGCGTTACCTAATGCACCAAGGAATGCGAATGATGATGAAATAACGACTGGTGATTTAAATTTTGTAAATAATAAGTAGACAATAGTTCCTAAACCAGCACCTAAGATTGCTGATGGAATATTGACTGGAAGTCCGATGATGCATGGGACTGCAATTGTAGCAGCTAAAACAGCAAGGACTTGTTGGAATGCGAAGACGATCAATTTACTAAATTTTGGCTTGTCTTCAACATTGTAAATGAGTTTGTTTTCCATTGTGTCTCTCCTTCTCCTCTAGGCAAAAAAAAGACCCTCAAATTAGAGAGTCAAATAATTAACAAATGAATCATTAATGAGGGGAAAATTTCCCTTAGCATGCATTTTTTCTAAGCAAGTAGGGAACAACTTTCTTCTCATTTTTTTCGCCTTATTGCCTACAAGATTATCACAGGAAAAACTCTGTTGTAAAGAAGGAAATTAAATTATTTTTGCAAGTCTTCTGGATAAGTAATTTTGATGTTTTTTTCCTCTCCAAGAACTATATGTGGAACATATCCAACTGACGCAAAAATAGCTGCTTCATCGGTATAGATATTATCTATATTTTCAAATGCTTTTTGGAAGATTTTCAAATATCCGGATTGAGGAGTTTGTGCAAGATAAACTGAATCACGATTTACTTCCTCAACAAAGTTACCGTCCCTAGTAAGGTATACAGAATTAGAAGAAGGAATAGCGGTTGTACAGCATTCAAATTTCTGTACCGATTCAATGTTATCCTTAATTATTTTTTCGCTTACATATGGGCGAGCGGCGTCATGCACAAGAACTATAGCGTTTTCGTTATTTTCAGAAATGTACTCAATCGCATTTTGAACGCTATTTTGGCGTGTTTTTCCACCATTTATTAGTACTAATTTTTTACTAATTTCGTATTTTTTAATTACATTAACATAATCACTATTATATAAATCATTAACTACTAATACTATTTCATCGATGTTTTCGCAATTAGTAAAGGTCAAAAGAGAATGCATAAACAATTCTTTACCATTAAAAGGGAGAAATTGTTTAGGCTTTTCTCCACCAATTCTACTGCCTGTTCCCGCTGCCAAAATAACTGCAATATTCTTCATAAACTTCTATTTGTTTTCGTCCTTGTTATCAGCATTAAGAACGTTTTGATCATCTATTTTTAAAGAATCATTATCGAGATTATCAAAAATATCATTTTCCTTGTTTTCAATATTATTATGGAGATAAAGTTTCTCTCTATCGTAAATACTATTGTAAAAACTAGCTTTTATGGCTTTTCTAGCCTTAATTACTGGGATTATGTAAATTGTAAAGGCAATAAGGAAAACTCCGCCAGAAACGCTCAAAATGACTATTGTAGCTGGTCCTATCTCTTCAAAATTGAAAGCAATATCCAACCAAGCTAAAAATATCATTAAACAAATAGCTTGAATTATAAGCAAAACTCTTTCTTTTGTACTTAATACTTCTTTGTTTTCCATTGTAAAAAGATTATACATTATTTTAAGAAAATATACATTTTTTACAATTCCAATCCATTTTTCCGTACTGGAGTACGAATTTTTAAACATTTTGACCATTATCACTATTCTATAATCGCTATAATTGATGGAGATAAAGTTATGAAACATTTAAATAGGAAAATTACATTATTATTTACGGCGTCTTTATTAATTGCATGCAATAACAATAACTCTGGCATTATTCCGAAAATTAAAGAAAAGGATGAAACTCCTAAGGAAGTTAGAAAAGAAGATACATTCTTAGCTGACCATGGTTTTAATGATAGTAATAAAGTCACTGCTCATCGCAACCCTAGTGTGAAGAGCGGATATAGAGAATTAAAAGGTTCCAATATAGACGAATATAGCATTATTAAAACATCTAATGACTATAAAGAATTCCAAGCAAATAGCAGCATTGCTTTATACGGAAATAACGAGGTAAGCTATTTGGAAGATTTGCCAGAACAATCATTTGATGATTATGATTTAATAGTTTCACCTACACTATCTTGCACTTCTGGAGCTTTTAGTTACACATTCAAGAATATGTACTTAGTTGATGGCACTATCTATATTCATTTCTTCTACAACAACTATGTCCCACCAGAATGCGGTGTTAATTGTGATATGAAATATGAAGTTTTCACTTGCTTTATTAGCAAAGAATTAACTTATATTTCTATCAAGTCCTCTATCCAACAAGAAGCAGATTTATATAAGTAAATTAAAAGCCAGTCCCGAAAGACTGGCCTTCTTAAACTTTACAAAGTTTATCTATGAATTGCGTAGAAAGTAACGCCAATAGTATCTGGTCCACAGTGAGCTGCTGCAGTTGGGTTAATTGGTCCAACCATAATATCTAAGTCATCACCGAATTTTTCTTTTAATTGTGCGACTAACTTATTAGCTAATTCTTCTGCATCACCATGAGCGATAACAATTCTATGTTTTTTGAAATCTGGGTGTTTTAATTGATCAACATAGTCCACTAATGCTTTAATTGCATTCTTAGTACCTTTAACTTTACCAATGTTTTTCATTTCACCAGCGTCATTCATATGAATGATAGGCTTAATACCAATTAAGTTACCCATAATTCCTGCTAAACCTGAAACACGTCCAGATTTACGGAAGAACTTTAAGTCATCAGAGAAGAAATATGTAGCGTAATGTGGAACCATTTCTTCTGCTGCAGGTTTAAGCTGTTGTGCATCAGCACCATTCTTCCACATTTCTAATAAATCTAATACTGGAGCTAAAGAACCAATTGTGATTGCTTTAGTGTCAATTTCATAGAAACTAACATCTGGATACTTCATTTGCAATTTAGCAACTGCCATATCCATGTTATTAAATGAAGCTGACATGCCTCTTGAATAATGGACATAAATAATATCATCACCTGCAGCAAATGCTGGTTCAAATGCTTTTGTGAATTCAGCTTCATTTAAAGCACTTGTTGTTGGAATATATCCACCTCTTAAAATTTTGAAATATCCTTTAACATCGTATTCTAAGAAATCAACGTAAGGATAAATTAATTCACCTTTAACTTCATATGGATATGAAATTAAATCACAACCATATTTTTTAGCAATTTCTAATGTGACATCACTGTCAGAATCGCAGAAAAATCTTAACATTTTAAATACCTCTTGTTTGACATAATTATATTATGAATGAGTAAATAATCAAATTACTTAAAAATTGATTAAGTTTTTATTTCAGCAAGTAATCAAAATTTCTTCTAGAATCAAGAATTCTAAGGACAACAACATTTGAGTTTTCTATCGAATATAAAACTACATAACAATTGTTAACAATATGCTTTCTCATGTCTAATGGGAAGCTTTTTGGCATCTCAAAAATAGGGTTTCTTTCTGGATAAGTTCTCAAAGAACCAAGAGAATCTTCGAATTCTTTTGCTAACTTAGTAGCCGCTTCTTCAGAAACATTTAGTACAAAGCCAATGCACTCGGCTAAATCGGTTTGAGCTTTTGATGAAATATAGATGTTATAGACTTGCATTATTATCTACCTTTGATCATTTTTTCAATTAGTCTCATAGAATCATTCAAAGAATAATCTCTTTCACCCGCTAATCTAGCAGCATACGACTCTAAAACCAATTGTTGAGCGCGTAACTCTTGCTCCCTTTTTTCAAAAGAGGCAATATCCATAACAACTAGTTCGCCTTGTCCGTTTTTTGTTAAATAGATTGGCTGACCACTTTCTTTACATTTTTCCACTACTTCGTTGTATTTTAAACGAATATCTGCTGATGCCATTATGTTCATAAGGTTCCTCCCAATTTTATATTATTTTATTAAAATTATTATAAAATTTAGTAATATGCTAATCAATGCTTATTATAATATTTGCAAAGCAAATAATCATTGTTACCGGCTTAGTGAACATATCTTCACTGAACATATATTCACTTAAAATAAATTGTATAAAACATTGAATTTATGGGATATATCCCCTATAATAATTATGGAGAAAAATATGCCTACTATTTGCCAATTTTATGGAATTCTCATCTTAATGCATCTTACTAGAAAAGAGCATAATCCGCCTCATATCCATGCATACTATGGAGACTATGAAGCTACTTTTTATATTGAAAATGGGGAAATAATGTTTGGAGATTTTCCCAAATCTGGAATAGAACTTGTTAAAAAATTTATAAAAAAATATAAAATGGATTTAAAGGAGATGTGGGAAAAAGAAGTTTACAAAAAACTTCCGCCTATTGAATAGTTTTGGGTATGAAAAAAGGGATTAAATTGGTATTAAAAGAAGGCACTACTTTTGATTTATATTTTTTAGATGGAGTTGTAAAAAGATACGATATTATTTCACTTGCTGACAAGTTTCCGCAGTTAAACGCATTGAAAGATAGAACACTCTTTAGTCAAGGAAAACTCCTTGGGTGGGGAGGTGTTATCTGGAATGACGAACTTGATGTATCTTCAGAAACTATCTATGAGGATGGGGTTGATGTTTCTAGCGAATATGATGACATTGATACCGTTGTTCTTGGCTATAAAATCAAGCAAAAAAGAATTGAATTAAAAATGTCACAGGAAGAACTTGCTGAAAAAATAGGAATTGACCAATCAGATTTATCTAAAATTGAAAAAGGTTCAGCAAATCCTTCAATAAAAATGCTTTCAAGAATTGCGAACGGTTTAAAAAGCAAAGCGTCAATAACAATTGAGTAAAGAAAAATAGATTTGTCAGGTCGCAAATCTATTTCTTTTTCTTTTTAGTTTTTTTATCTTCTTCAGGAACAACAACTTCTTCTACAGGAGTAGGTCCTGGAGCAGTCTTTTTATCTTTTTTCTTCTTTTTATTCTCAACTGGTTCTTCAACAGGAGTCTCAGAAACAGGTTCTTCTACTGCTGCTTTTTTATTTTTCTTTTTATCTTTCTTAACTTCAGTAACTTCTTCTACTGGAGTCTCAACAGAAGCTTCTTGAATAACTTTTTTATTCTTTTTCTTATCTTTTTTGTTTTCTTCAGGTTGAGCGTCACTTACTTCAACTTCGGTAACCACTATTGGTTCTTGTTCTGCAACTACTCTACCTTTTTTCTTTTTGAGTTCTTTCTTTTTCTCTTGTTCTAATTGAATCTCTTCAATATGTTTAAGTTCTTGTTTCTTTCTATAACGTTTTCCTAAATTATTAAAGATTTTAACCCCTAATGAAGAGAATACGCCCATTAAACCTTGAGAAGCATAATCAGATTGAGCACTTACTGCTTCACCAAAGTAACAATAATTAGCGAAGTGTTCACAGTTATTCTTTAAGAGATCGTAATCAACATCTCTAAATTTATGTACACCTAATAACTTTTTAGCTCTCTTACAAACAATGAATCTATAGTAGAAAGAACTATAAGGTATATTAACTTCAAGAGTGTCGCCTCTTAAGAAATTTGCTTGCAAATCACCTTTTCTAATCTCGATATTTCTGTTATCAAAGATAGAATCATCTTCTGGTGCAGAATAATGAATTACCTTGTTATGACCAATATAAATTCCATAGTGATAATATCCGAGTTTTCTTTTAACTCGAATTAGATCTCCTTTTATTGGTTTAACATTTAATTCAAAACTCATAATATTTCTATAATTTCCCCTGAGTCTATTTTAACAATTTCTTTACCAATGTTAATTAATAAATTACATTGAGAATCGATATCCTCTACGATTCCTTCTATTATACTAGCACCAGAAGATAATTTTATACGTTTTTTGGCTAAGTAATTGTGTTTCTTAATAAAATTATCATACATTAACCAATCTCCCTTGAAATCAGCCCATAAATCATTAAATAAGGAGATTAGCGCTTTTCTTTCTGCTTCAATATTGAAACTACCACCATTATTCTCTAATTTTAGAGAAGTCGCTGGATGTCTAAGCTCTTTATTATCAAAATCAGTTTGATTTAAGTTAAGACCAATTCCCACAATTAGGTAGTTTGGGTATGTTCCTTCAAGAAGAATACCTGCAATCTTCTTTTCGTTAACATATACATCGTTAGGCCATTTAATAGTTACTTTTTCTAAGCCTTTACTTTCTAAATACTTAGCAACAATAACAGCTGAAAACATAGAAACGTATGAGAAATGTTCAATGATGTTTTTATCTTTAATCAAATAAGACATTAAAATATTCTCGCCTTTATTCGCATGCCATTCTCTAGTATTTCTTCCATGACCACTACTTTGGAAATCTGCAGTAACAAAAGTAAGATTATCTAAATTTTGATACTCTTTCTTAAGATATGTGTTTGTGGAATCAATTTCTTCAAAATGTATATGTTTCATAACTTTATCTTTAAAGTATTCTAACCATAAAAAGGATAATTTGCTATTCACTTTTTAGCTCTGTTTGCTCTACTAAATCCAGTTTTTTGGATTAACTGGAGCAAACAATGTATTTTTAGTAAAGAAAAACGACCTCATTTTATTGAAGCCGTTATTTGAATTTAATTTTAATTATTAGAAGAGTGCTAATAATACACCAGCTGCAACCGCACTACCGATAACACCGGCAACGTTTGGCCCCATAGCATGCATTAATAAGAAGTTTTCTGGGTCTTCTTCTTGGCCAATCTTATGGACAACTCTAGCTGCCATAGGAACAGCACTAACACCAGCTGCACCAATCATAGGATTAATTTTACCTTTAGTGACTTTACACATAACTTTACCGAATAAGACACCAGAAGCTGTAGCGATACTAAATGCGATAACACCTAAACCAAAAATAATGAGTGTATCTAAACTGATGAAGAGATCAGCTTTTGCTTTAGCACCAACACATAAGCCTAAGATAATTGTAACAATGTACATTAATGAGTTAGCTAATGCTTTAGTGATGTTTGGAACAACACCAGATTCTTTAACTAAGTTACCTAACATTAAGCAACCAATTAATGGAGCACAGCTAGGAACAATTAAGATAGTTACGAATGAAACAATAATTGGGAATAAAATCTTCTCTTGCTTTGAAACTGGACGAACGCTATCCATTCTAATTTTGCGTTCTTCTTTTGTAGTTAAAGCTTTAATAATTGGAGGTTGAATAACTGGAACTAATGCCATGTAGCTATAAGCAACAACAGCAATAATAGGTAAATATTTATCTGCTAATCGAGTTGTAACTAAGATAGCTGTAGGACCATCAGCACCACCAATAATGCCGATTGATGACGCAACATTTGCATTCCATTCTAGGCTTGGAATTGCCTTAGCAATTGCGATAGCACCAACAAATGTAATAAAGATACCAATTTGTGCAGCAGCACCTAATAACATTGTTTTCTTATTGGCAATAAGAGGTCCAAAGTCAGTAGTCGCACCAATACATAAGAAGATTAAACAAGGATAAACTGGTAAACCAGCTGATAAGAAGCTAATAAAGGCATCTCCGCCGTCTCCTGTTAATCCTGTTTCCCCAGGAAAGTTAATAAGCATCATTCCAAAGCCAATAGGAATGAGCAAGTAAGGTTCAAAGTCTTTTTTTACGGCTAAGAATATCAATACGCATGCAACAGCAAGCATAATGAGATTCTTCCAGCCACCGTCTGTAAAGAATTGGGCAATTCCGCTTCCGCCGAAAAATTCACCAATATCTTGCCAAACGTCTGAAATAGCTGCAATTTTAAACATAACTATTTAATAGTTAATAAAGTTTGTTTTGCAGTAACATTAGCACCCTTAGTGACTAAGACATCACCAATTGTGCCTGCTGCAGGAGCAACGACTTCATTTTCAAGTTTCATTGCTTCGATGATTAATAAGACTTGACCTTTTTTGACTGTGTCACCTGATTTGACTTTGATATCGACGACAGTACCTTGAATTGGAGAAGGAAGTGCTTTTCCTTCGCCAGTTGCTGCTGGAGCAGCTGCTGCAGCTGCTTTTGGAGCATCCTTTGCTGCAGTTACAGGAGCATCTTGAGTAGCGACTTCATCGATACCTTGGAGCTCGACTTTATATGTTTTACCATTAACTTTTACTTTGTAAATCTTTTTCATAACTTACTCCTCATCAATTAATTCAACTGAGTTAACTTTGACATCAGTATTAAATTCTCTTTGATAATCGATTGTGGCAACCAATGTTGCAACAACTGCATCTTTATCTTCTTCTAAAATTTTGTTTTCAGGAGAAGGATTGATCTTTGTAACGTAATTGATTTTGTCATTAATAGCTTGGATTCCAGTAGTAGCACCAATGATAAGTGCTAAAACTCCGAAAACGATTAAGATTGCTAATAACGAAACTAACAACGACTCAGGTACGCCAATGTTTGGATCAAGAAATGTTCTTAACATTATGCCTTTACCTTAATTTCAGTAGGAATTAAGTCTTTATTGCGTTGTTCAATATACTTAATTGCAACATCACCGAAGAGTGCGATTGATAAGACATCTTCATCGCTCTTAGCGATATCTTTATATTTAGCTTTTAATTCTTCGAATTCAGGCTTTAAATCATCGGCTGGACGGTATGTAATGACTTTGTCATCTCCAATGATTTGTTTACGAATTTCTTCGTTAACTGGAGCAGGTGATTTTCCGTATTTACCATGGAGATAGTCGTTGATTTCTTTTGGAACCATCTTGTATCTTTCACCAGTAATGACGTTCATAACTGCTTGAGTACCGACCATTTGTGATAATGGAGTAACAAGTGGAGGATAACCCATATCTTTACGAACATTTGGAACTTCTTTTAAGACTTCGTCTAATTTATCAGAAGCACCTTGTTGTTTTAATTGAGAGATAAGGTTGGATAACATTCCACCAGGAACTTGGTATTTTAAGATGTTTGGGTTAACACTTAATACTTTTGGATTAAGCATACCGTTATCTAAATACTTTTGTTTGATAGGCATCATAATTGCGCTTGCCTTGTTTAACATTTCAACATTGAGTTTAGGATCATATTCTGTTCCTGCTAATGCTGCATTTAATGATTCAGTACATGGTTGTGAAGTACCACCACTGAATGGGGATAAAGCACAGTCAACAATATCAACACCAGCTTCGATTGCTCTTCTATATGTCATTTCACATAAACCTGCAGTGCAATGTGAGTGCAATTCGATAGGTAATTTTGTGTTTTTCTTTAATTCGGAAACTAATTTATATGCATCTTCTGGAAGCATAACACCTGCCATATCTTTAATACAGATTGAATCAGCACCTAATTTTTCAATTTCCTTAGCTAATGAAACATAGTATTCAACAGTGTGAACTGGAGAAGTTGTATAGCTTAATGCGATTTGGCATTCACCACCATACTTCTTAGTTGCTTTAACTGCACATTCTAAGTTTCTAATATCGTTTAATGCATCGAAGATACGGATAATATCAATACCGTTCTTAATGCTCTTTTCTACGAATTTTTCAACAACATCGTCTGCATAGTGACGATATCCTAAAATGTTTTGTCCTCTGAAGAGCATTTGAAGTTTAGTATGTTTACAAACTTTTCTAACCTTTCTAAGCCTCTCCCATGGATCTTCGTTTAAGAATCTTAAGCAAGAATCAAATGTAGCACCACCCCAAATTTCAATTGCGTGATAACCAACTTGATCTAACTCTTTTAAAGCAGATAAAACTTCATCGGTTGTCATACGAGTTGCAAATAAAGATTGGTGACCATCTCTTACGCAAGTTTCAACAATTTTTACGCCCATAAAACCTCCATATTTTGGA
>JAGCCQ010000014.1 GCA_017651565.1 Bacilli bacterium
CAATAGAACTAATAGTGTTCCTTGAAACTCCTACCATACTAGCGAGGTCAGATTGAGAAATTTTCTTCTCAGATCTGACTTCTTTAATTCTGTTTTTTAATACTAAGGTGTTTTCCATTTATATCATTATAAAATAGTGGATGAATCAACCAACATATTCATGTGAATAATAATACAAGCTATTGTCATTATTGAGTAAATAATTGCAATTGCTAATTCGTGTCTTTTATGTAATTTGAACCATTTTACCCAGAATATAAATGCATCTGTAACGAATGCGATCGCCATAAAGCCTGGGCTAGATTTACCTGTTAAAACGAATGATAGAACCATGAAGATCCCTGCTAATACCATGCCTGCACATGCACCCCAAACAGCGCCTAATCTTTGTGCTTCAATGTCAGCTAAATCTTTCTTCTTATTTTCTTGTTGTGCTTTTGCTAAAATTTCTTCTTTTTTCATAATTTGTTCCTCTTTTTTGCCAAGTTTACTTGTCATGAATACACTATACTCTTTGCCAAGTTTACTTGTCAATAATAATCGATAAATTTCTATACTTTTTGCATATCGAAAGAAAATAATTTATTATTAAATTAATCAATATGACTATAGGTTTAAATGTATTCGAGTTATTAACTCCGAAATCTTCTGTTTCTTTTATATTAGATAATTTTACTGTTAGACAAGCAGTTGAAAAAATGCTTTTCCATAAGTTTACTGTTATTCCTATTTTAAATAATGAAGGCGAATATGTAGGAACTATATCAGAAGGTGATCTTCTTCGTTTTATAGTTGCTCAAGATGGAATCGATAAAGAAGAGTGTGAATCTATATTAATTAAAGATATAGACAAATATCGTTCATATAAATCAGTTAAAGTAGACGCTTCTTTTGATGAAATATATGAAGCTTCATTAATTCAAAACTTTATTCCAATTGTTGATGATAGAAATGTATTTATAGGAATTATTAGAAGAAAAGAAGTAGTGTCTTACATTAAGAAATTAGTCGATGAATGTAAGAACGTTCCTTCAAAGTAAATAGGAGGAATTGTTATGGTTTCGTTTAAAGGTAAAGTTAGCGAACCTATTCAAAAAGAACTAGGAATTAAAAGAAACACAAAAAGTGGCGTTTCTGGAATAATTATTACAACTCTTTTAATCGCGCCAAGCATGTTTTTATGGTTGGTTACTTTAAGTATCATTAGAGGGAAAGATGTGATTATTAATTTTGATGTAAAGCCTTTCTTAATTGGTGCTGTTGTTTTAACTGCTACAGCTATTGTTTTAGGATTTAAATCTATAAGAAGCTTAATATGGCCAGATAAGAAGCTGCCACCTTTAGATACATATGAATATGTAACATCAATTGACGAAAACGGTATAAAAAGTTCCGGAAATTTCGCCTCGATTGATCTTTCTTATAAAAGAATAAAAACTGTATTTAAAGGCGAAGGATATTTTATCGTTTATGGTAGGAAAATAAAGCACCCAATTGTATTAGAACAGCAATCTCTTATAGAAGGTAGTTTTGAAGAAGCGGAACAATTACTGTCCGCTAAGATTTCTCAAAAGAAACGCACAAACAAAGAGAAATTAGAAAAAACAAATACTTATTCAATTATAGGTATTGTTTGTTCTTGTGTTTTAGTGGCGGCTACAATTCCTATTATCTTATTAATAATAAGCGCGTTCGTAGGAGCTATTTCTTTTACAGTAGAAAACATTCTTGCTCCTATATCTAGTCACCTATGGGATATTATGTTCCCGTTTGAAGAAACACTAAAGAA
The DNA here is from genome assembly GCA_017651565.1 of Bacilli bacterium. GTDB lineage: Bacteria > Bacillota_I > Bacilli_A > RFN20 > CAG-826 > RGIG9670. The sequence goes on from JAGCCQ010000014.1 coordinate 1,790, forward strand.
TATTCTTATAGGTGTTATTACTTTCCCATTATTTATTATTTTGTCCATCTTTATTTGGGGACCAGTTCTTTTATTTGTATGTGGAGTATTCTTCATGGTTTATCCAACAATTCTTTGCTGTTCATTAGTGTTCCCACTTAAACAATTAACTATTAATAAAAATAAACTAACTAAGTTTGCAATCATTTTCTCTGTTTGTATGATTTTTGCTTCCATCGCAGAAGCATTAATTTATGTTCTAGCATTGAGTTAATGCGCTCAAAAATTTGTTAATTATTGCTATTTTTGAGAGTTCGTCTAGAATACGAATTTATAAAGAAAATAATAAAATACAGAAATTTTTTGAATTAAGGCTACTTTGTAGCCTTTTTATGTGTATCCACAATTTTGTAAACATTTTTGTTGACTTTATTGATACCTCGGTTTACGATGTATAGCGTGAAAAGAGGTATAACATGGATGCTCAATTAAAAAGAGGAGTTCTGGATGTATGCGTATTAGCCGCAATTAAAAATGAAGACTCATATGGATACAAGATTATTAAAGATCTTAGTCCGATAGTTGAGTTGTCAGAATCTACACTCTATACCATTTTAAAAAGACTAGAGACTGCTGGTATGTTGGTAGTCAGATCAACTGAGTTTGAAGGTCGATTAAGAAAGTATTACCACATAACGCCAAGAGGCATGCAAAGAATTCTAGATTTTAAAAACGAGTGGAAAGAAATAATGGATATTTATTCTTTCATTGGTAAGGAGGACTGATTATGACAAAACAAGAATTTTTGACAGAACTTAGACGAAACTTAAATGGTCTTCCTCAAGAAGAAATAGAAGACCGCATGAATTTCTACGAAGAAATGATTAACGACAGAATGGATGAAGGTAAAACTGAAGAACAAGCTGTCGCAGATATTGGAACTACAGATGAAGCTGTAAGAACAATTGCTAGCCAAACTAAGATGTCAACATTAGTTAAGGAAAAGATGAGAACAAGAAGATCCTTAACTGGTTGGGAATTGCTCCTTATTGTATTAGCGTTCCCAATGTGGTTCCCATTACTAATGGTAGCATTATCAATCGCATTTACGATTTACATGATGACTTGGGTATTGGTTATTGCCACTTATTCAGCAGAAGCCGGATTATTAGCAGGCATTGGTGGTGGATTAGTTGTATTTATCTGCTCACTAATGGAAGGAACACCAGACTTACTAGTTGGCGGTGGCGCATTAATATGTATTGGCGGAGCTTGCTTAGTAGCATTGCTTTGTGTCTTAGCTACAAAAGTTACATTAAAACTTAACAAAAACATTTTCTTAGGAATTAAATCAAAAATTATTAAAGGGAGAAATTAATTATGGGTAAAGTTATTGGAACATTAGTCACATTAGGTGTTGTTGCACTTGTTGCTGGCGGAGTTGTTGTAGGTGTTGGATACGCTACAACAAGAAACGAAGAGGATTCAGCAATGGAAAAAAGAGAAGAAGTATTAGAAGAAAGTTTTGAAGATTTAAAGATTGATCTCGACAGATCAAACATCGAATTCAAGAAATCAGAAGATGGTAAAAATAGAGTAGTTTGCTACGAAAGAGAAAAAGCTTTTAGCAAAGTTGAAGTTGACGGAAACACATTAAAGATTACACAAAGAGACGAACGTCCTTGGTATAAAAAGTGGTTCTTCAACTGGGGCTGGGTTACTGGCGATGAAATGAAAGTTACAGTTTACTTAGCTGGTGATACATATAACAACTTAAAAGTTGAATCCAAAATCGGATCTGTAAATGTATCAAGTGGATTCACATTCAACACAGTTGATGTCACAACAAATACTGGTAGCGTTACAGTTGATGCTAACGCAACAAATTATATCGATTTAGAAACTGATACAGGTTCTATTCATTCAACAGATGTTACTGCAGCTACATTAAAAGCAAAAAGTGACACAGGTAGTGTCAACTTAACAAACGTCAATATTGCTAATGATATCAAAGTTGAAAAACATACCGGAAGTTTAAATATCGCTGATTCTCATTGTGAAAACATGGATGTTGAAAGCACAACAGGCAGTGTCAACGTTACTAGAACAACTGCTGATGGATATATGAATGTTAAATCCTCAACAGGTTCAATCAATTTCAATGAATCTGATGCAGCTACATTAAAACTTGAATCCTCAACAGGTAGTATCAAAGGTAGCTTATTAACATCAAAAATATTCCAAGCTACATCAAACACCGGAGTTGTTAACGTCCCTAACACTACAAATGGTGGCTTGTGTGTCGTAAAAACATCAACAGGCAGCATTAAATTAACTGTAGTTGGTGAATAAGCCAGGAAGGAGAAATCCTTCCTTTTTTGTTGCTGAAAATAGCAATTTATAAATTCATTAAAAATGAATTAAAAAATGTTCATATTTCTAGTAAAATATAAGTAACGATAATTATAGGAAATAATATATATGAACAAATTCATGAGAATGGCTATTTTCGAAGCCAAAAAAGGGATTTCTTCTCATCATGGAGGTCCTTTTGGAGCCGTCGTTGTAAAAGATGGAGTTGTTGTAGGAAAAGGGCATAATGAAGTCCTTAAAAATAATGATCCTACATGCCACGGAGAAATGATGGCAATTCATAAAGCTTGTAAGAAGCTTAAAACATTTGATTTAACTGGTTGTGAGATTTATACAACTGGTTATCCTTGTCCAATGTGTATGTCTGCAATTATGTGGGCTAACATCGATAAAATCTACTATGGATGTAACGTAATCGATACAGAAGGAATAGGATTTAGAGATGCAAAGTTCTATGAAATGCAACGAGAAGGTAAGATGAAAGAATTTGTCAAAGAAATCGATAGAGAAGAGTGTTTAAAACTCTACTCAGATTATAAAGAACTAAGTCCTACAATTTATTAGAAAAATAACTCCTTTGAAGGAGTTTTTTTAATATCCATACTTCTTTCTCATTGTAATTAAGAAGATGCTTGATAAGAGGACCGAGAGAATTTCTCCAGTTGTAATTGCCCACCAAAGGCTTTTATCTCCGAAAATAAGTGGGAATAAGAACGCTAATCCTATTTGGAAGATAAGAGTTCTACATAAAGAAATAATCGCCGAAATCGCCCCGTTATTCAGTGCGGTAAAGAAGCTAGAAGAGTAAATTGAAATGCCCATTGCTAAATAGGCGATTGAATAAACAAGCATGGCGGTTGTAGTTAATGAGATTAAGTCTTCTTCGCCTCTAGAGAATAGCAAAGCTATTGGGTGAGAAGTGGATAAAGAGAATACGCACATTAAAATACTTATTCCACCAATAATTATTAAGCTTTTAGTTAATATGTTATGAAGTTCTTCTTTGTTTTGTGCGCCATAGTTATATCCAACTGCAGGGGCCATTCCAATCGAGTAGCCGATAAATATAGCGACAAATAAGAATGAAACATACATTACAACGCCATATGCTGATATTCCATTAGTGCCAAATGCTTTTAATAACTGTGCATTATAAATAATAGAAACAAGACTCATTGATATATTAGAAACAAATTCACTTGAGCCGTTATATAAAGATTTAAGCAAGTCCTTGATATAAAAATTAGATTTCCCTAAACGTATTGGTAGGTCTTTTTTGAATATGAAATATAGAAGTGGACCGAATCCTCCAATAACGTACCCGATGATAGTACCTAGGGCGGCCCCTAGGATACCCATTTTAAATACTGCAATAAATAAGGCATCTAAAATGATATTACTTATACCTGCAATAAGTATGAATAAGAAGCCTGTTTTACCTTTTTCAGCAACTAAAAAGAAAGATTGGAATACGTTTTGTAGCATGAATGCTATTTGTCCAAGCATCATTATTTGCCCATACATTACTGCGTATTCAATCATGCCGTCTGCTGATTCAGGGCTTAAATTAGCTAATAAAATAACTACAGGTTTAACCAAAATAGCACCTACTATTGAGAAGATAAATCCAAGTGCGATAGTGGCGTAGACAATCAAAGAAAAAGTCTTATTTGCTCTATCTTTATTTTGTTCTCCTAAATATTTAGAAACTAATGCGGTCCCTCCAGTTCCTAACATAAATCCAATTGAACCAATAATCATGATGAAAGGGAATATTAAGTTAACCGCTGCGAATGCGTCATTATTAGAGAAATTGGAAATGAATAATCCATCAACAACTGAGTATAAGGAAATAAACAGCATCATGACTATTGGGAATGCTGTTATTTTAAATATTTTCTTATATGTAAAATGTTCGTTGATGTGGACAGACATATATCAAGATTTTATTAAATTAATTAATAAAACTCAACGATATTGAATTTTATAAAACTTATCACAAAAATGTTTTAAATATGTTTTAACTGCATAGATTCTTTGATATAATATAAACAAGAAAAGAGATAAGTATGAAAAGGAAGACTTTGAAACGTTCTCTTCATAATACAATTAATTTGATAATTTAATATGGCCTTGCACGGCCATATTTTTTATATCTACAGAGTCTACTTGAAGGAGGAAGAAATATGAAAAACGAAGCAAGAAAACTCAAAAAAGAAAAAATCGATAAGTACATTAGAAAACAAAAGGAAAATAAAAAATTAAAGAGAGATTTCAGAGAGGACGAAGACAAGTAACTCTCTCTGTCCCACTCCCGTAGCACGAGTTTCGGCTCGTGCTTTTTTTGTTGTTTGTTTTTATCTTCCGTAAAGTACGTTATAATCTTTAAGACAAAATATTATGATATTACTTCTTGCAATTAGCTTAATTCTTGTAACATTTGGAATTGGATTTTTAGTAATTTCCAAGAAATTTATTAATACAGATAAAGAAGTAAGAATTTTATTCTTAGTTTTACCTATATTAACTGTTCTGGCGCAGTATAGTGGAATTGTTTTTTCCTTGATTAGAGGCGAAAGTGTTGCAAAGTATTTAATCGATAATCCAAATCTGTTATTTCCTATTTTCCCATGTGACGTAGTCATGTGGAGCTTACTATTTGTAGGAATATTTTTCAGCAAAAGAGAAACTAGACCAGTTCAAATATTAATTGATTTTTGTTTCTTTTTTGGATTCTTTTCTGCGGTTATCGGAATGGTTGCAAATGTAGACTTTTTAAATGATCCAACATTAACTAACTTTAATGGAGCAAAAAGTATTTTTTCTCACGCATTATTGATAACTAATATTGTTGCTTTAGGTATGTATAAAATAGTTAAAATCGATTTAACTCCTAACTATATTCATCTAGTTATTGGGGTTTTGTTTATGGGACTAATTGGCGTCATTAATAACACTATGTGTTGGATTATAAAAGGCGAAGAGTATGCAATTGAAATAAACTCAATGTATATGCTTAGACCTTCCTATAGCAAAATAAGCTGGTTAAAATTCCAATATGTAGTTCCAGCTGCGTTAGTTTTATACTTTGGAGTGTTTGTAATTTTAGATTTAATCTTCTATAAAAAAGGAAACCGTTTTAATAAAAGAGGTTTCCATTGGTAGGTTAATTTGTTTGAGCTTCTACTTGTTCTTCTTTTTTCTCTTCTTTAGGGTCTTTTCTATGTCTAATTAGATAGATGATAGAAGAAGTGACAACGAATGTTTCACATAGAATTCCGCCGATTGCAATTTCATCGCCCAAGACGTTATAAACAATCCACATTGGAGAAACTAAGAGTATCTGTATATATCGCAATACTTTTGGGTTGTCTTGGAAGAACATATAAGTATGAGCGATAGATGCAGCGAGTGTTAATAAAGCTAACATGCTGTCGAAATCAAATACAATTGTAATTACTGTAACTGCAATATATAAAAGAACGAAGGAAACAAAGTGTGCTTTTCTCATAACAGTAGGGAAAAGCCATAAGTATAATGCTTTTAATACAGAAACAACGTTACAAATGAATCCTCCGGTTTTGCCTAAAAGTAAATAGGAAATGCAAAATGCAGTTGCTCCTCCAAAGGAGAAAATATAAAAAAGCGCAGGCTTTTTAAATTGATATGAAATAGCGTATAAGATCATTGCCACGATTCCAAGAATCTGGCCTATAATTTCCATCATATTATTTCTTATCTATTCCTAACTCTAATCCTTCATAAAGGTAGGATTTCCATTCATAGTTTGGCCATGAATTAACATGGTATCTATGCATTTCTTCAACAACTAATAAAAGCTTTCCACAGATTTTTTCTTCTGGGTAGAATTCGTAATAATTTCCATCTACATATGTTCCAAAATATTTTGTACTTGTAGTGTAAATTAAAGTGTACAAAGTAGTGTATGATAATGCGAATGAAAATGGTTGTCCGTCTTTAGTTCCGTTGAACGACATTCCTTTGTGATTAACAACAATATCACCTTCACCACATATTTCGGTTGTTTTTAAATTTTTAAGTGGTTCAAATTCAGGAAGTTTCCCTAATTTAACATGAACTTTAATTTCGTAGTCTGGATTATATCTTATTTCTTTAATGATAACTTGTCTTTCCCATTCGACCCATTTTGTAGGTGTGTCGAAAATTTGGCACTCTTTATCAAGTGGTGTCATATTGTATTTGTTATCAATAGTGAAACCGTTTCCGCATTCCTCACAAACGAATTTTCCATCTTTTCCAATAGTTTTAAACTCTTTACCACACTTTGGACATTTGTATAAAAAGTCTTCTAATCTTTCATAATATGTATCGATATTTTTATATTCGATTTGTTGTTCTTTTTCCCATTTATATTCATCGTGGTAAGTGACTTTATTCAATAACGCATCAATTTCTTCTGCAGTCATCTTTTCTATTTGTTCTTTAGAAAGCAACAAAGAAGTAGTGGCAAATGTCTTGCCAATTCTTTCTTTTGGACTAGTCCATGCTGTAGTTAAATGCTGACCTCTAAGCTCAATAAAATAGACAGGTTTCTTAAACATCTTTATTAATCTACCTGTGCCAGCAATTATAGGGTGAGATTCGCCGTACATTGTCGCTATCCCTTCAGGAGCTATCGCGACAGACCCACCTTTTCTGAAAACATTCATTACTGCTTTAATTGATAATGGATCTTGTGTAAATTGCTTCTTAGGTAAGATTTTAGCGGCTTTAAAGTTTCCAGAAAGGTGGGAACGATAAAACTCGTTATATGCGCACATCATGTTATAGGACTTTGGATATACGCTTTGTAAAACGTATAAGTGGTCGAGTCTTGATAAGTGATTAAAAACAATGAAACAAGATTCCTTTTCTTTTCTGATATCGTCCTTTCTTATAATAACTGGCTTATATTTTTTTAAGTGAACTGTAGCCATTACTAGGTGATACAAAAAGTAGAAGAATTTCTTCATTGGTTTGTATTCTCTTTTTTCTATTGTTTTCGCGATTGTTTCTTTCATACTCTTTCCCTAAACCGCAATATTTTAACATAAAGAGGAGAATTGATACGAAATATTATTAATTTGAAAGAATTTTGAAAATTTTTCGAAAATTTTTAATCTATATAATAGATTAATCGTCATATTATCAAAAAATTTTTAACTTTTTTTGCAAATTTTATAAAAATGCCCCCTCTTATAGATAAGTAAGGAGGAAATTTTTGAATGAATGACGAATTTAATCGAAATGCGTACCATTTGATGGAAATTAAGCTTTCTCAAATTGCGGCTAGGTATTTGCTTTGCAAATCTTGGCTACAAAAGAAAGAAGGCAAAGTTTCTAGCGGGGAAAAGGACACAGAAGTTCATTATGCGACGTATGTGGGGCGGGTAGAAGAGTCATATAGGGAATTAGAAGAAAATCAAAAGTTAATTGTTAATAACGATTTCTTTTATCAGAATTCTTATCCTTACTGGTGGGAATCCTATTTTTCTAAAAGTACCTACTATAGACTCAAGAAAGCAGCGATGAAAATCTTTTTAAGGAAATTTAAGGATGCATAAATTACTTGCCACCTCTTTATTAGCGGTGGCTTTGATGAATAGCTCAGTGAATAATAGTGCTTCAGTAAAAATGGTTAGTACTGAAATGATTGGACCTTTCAAGGAGTTTGATAATGACACAACTATTAAGTTTTCTTATCGATTGGGTTCTACATTAAGCTCTATTCATGAAGAATTATACTGTTATGATGCGACAACTGGTAAATCATATAGTAGGAGTAGTAAGGCTACTCATTCAGCAGGTACAGGTACAACTACGGTTCAGTTTCCTGTTTCGTTAAGTAAGTATTTTTCTTCTAACGGATTAAGATTTAGATTCACTATTTATAATGGCAGTACCGTCATATCAACTAGTGAAGTATCTATTTATCCAATGGAACAAAAAACTATAAACGTAACTGGAGATAAGATCAAAAGTGTTGTCAGTAAGGATGTCGCTTTCAAAATTGATAATAACAAAATAGTAACTTATCACGATGACTTTAACTTTATTGGATTTAAAGATTATATAGACGCAGACAATTACCATTCTTTAGATTTAAGAGGTAATACATTTTTGTACAACAATTCGAATCTAAATTATAGTAGTGCATCCCTAGAAATCGCTGATTCAAATAAGGTGTTTAAGTATCTTAGTCATGACTCGAACGGAAGAGTACATATTAATCTTGCCGTGACAAATGACAATGAGAAAAAAGGACTTAAAGTTAGTGATACTTACTATGTAAATCCGATCACATTAGATATTGCTAATTATAAAATGCCAGATTCTATTAAAAGTAATTCGTTTTACTTTCCTATTAATAAGAAAAAGGCATTTTTGGGAGCATCATTTAATATCACATTAGCCGATTGCGGCTTAAACAAATACAATTTAAATTTTCCAATTACTTACGATATTTATAGGAATTTAGTAGGTAACTGTTACGACAGCGATTATTGCGTGAAGGGATCGGTAGAGTAGTTTGCTAATTCTATTGGTGGGTCTAGCTTTTCTAATCCTATCGTTCTCTTCTTACATATTAGCGTTTCAAATAAACGGAATTAATCGAGTCGTAATTTCTACGCCTGTGACTATTTTTGAGACATCTATTTATCACAATGTTGATGAAGAAGAACCTAATGTTTTGATGTCAAAAAAATTAGTCACAGAGAAATTAGACAAATTCTATCAACGTGAAATCTCTAAATTCACAGAGGATTTCACTTATGAGATTTATTTTTATAACAAAGAAAATGGTTCGATGTGTGTTGAAGATAACTGTAATGCAGTAGAAATCTCTTTTTCTGCATCACTTATGTACAACTATCAATACCATAGAATCATTCATTACGAGGTGTATAAGACAATCGATGAACCATAAACAAGTTAGAGAATTTATTGAAAGTTCTTTTTTAGAACCAATTATCCATGAAAGCAGTGTCACGGACATCTCCTATAATGGAGATTCTATCTACCTTGTAGATAATAAGTTTGGAAGAAAGAAATCAGGCATTAAAATCTCGCTAGAAAAGGCAAGAGATTTCATTAGACAAATCGCAAATATGTGTGAAAAACAATTCTCATATCAAAATCCTATATTGGATGTAAGTGTAGAAAAATATCGTATCAACGCTGTTCATCAGTCTATCTCAAAAAGGAACAATGATGACGTAATTACTTTTTCAATAAGAATTGCGTCAGAACAGCCTCGAATTTATAAAGGCTGTAATTTCTTTGAAAAGGGTATTGAAGAACTACTTTCAATTCTCATTAAGTCAAGAGTGTCAATAGTTATAGGAGGGGTTACAGGCTCAGGTAAAACTGAGTTTCAAAAGTATCTAATATCCTGTATGAGCGAACATACAAGAGTCATTGTGATCGACAACATATTAGAACTTGATTCCCTTCCTAATGAGTTACCTTTGGACCTTAATGTCTGGCAATCAGATGAGAGGTCAAATAACTCTTCGATACAACAATTAGTTAAAAATGCATTACGTAGCAACCCGGATTGGTTGATAGTGGCGGAATCTAGAGGCGAGGAAATGATTGACGTTTTAAACTCTTCATTAACTGGGCACCCCGTAATTACGACTATACATAGTTACGACCTATCTGCAATGCCTATAAGGATGGCTAGAATGGCCCTCATGTCTAACGCCAAATTAGATTTTGAAGTTACTTTAACTGATCTTGAGTACCATATGAAGTTTTATATTTATTTAAAAAAGACTGTCTTGAAAGACGGTTCAATAAATAGATGTATTTCGGATATTGGTTTTTTAAATAACGGAAAAATGGAAACTATTTTCAAGTATGATAATGGAGTTCCTAAGTACGTTAAGTTGTCTAATAGTGCACAAAGCTATTTAGATTTATCGTGTGTTACAAAGGAATTTAAGAAGCTATTTCTAGGAGATAAAACATGATTTTATTAATTGGTTTTATAATTGGCATAGCATTATCTTTAATCTGTTTTATCTCCACTCAAAACTTAATTTCTACTGCCTTAGTAGGCGTAGTGACTTTGATTTACTTTTTCGTGTACGTAAACAAAGTAATTAAAAGTAAAGATGAAAAAGTTAACAGGTTTCAAGACTGTTATCAATTCATCAACAATTTCCTTATCGCCCTTTCAATAAAGGGACACATTTCTGGAGCATTAGCCAGTGCTCTAGAATCTCAAAATGAAGAGACTAATGATTTAGTTAAATCGGTAGACTCTAATGATCCGATGGAAAAAGTGATTTATTTAAAAGACTATTTCAAGTTTGATATTTATTCACTTTTTGTAGATTTGATTAAGGTATTTAACGATGAAGGGGGAAATATAATTCAAATGAGTCGTTATTTACTAAATCAGATTAGGGAAGATGAAGAATACATTGTTAACGCTGAAAGAATGAACAAAAAAGCATTAGTGGAGTTTGTTATTTTATGGAGCTTTGCTTTATGCATATTGGTTATTCTTAAATTTGCGTTGGATGATTTCTTCTCGCATATAGTTAAAAACATATTTTATCAAGTATCTATTGTTTGCATTCTTTTGTTCGCTCTGATGAGCGCACATATTGCAGTTAGAAAGATTACAAATATCAAAATTAAAGGTTGGAATTAATGAAAAACAAACTAAAAAGTCAAATTGAATATTGTGGATTAAACTATAGTTCTGAAATGAGAAAACTCGTTCTCATTAACATAGTATCCATTATTACGGCATTAGTGTTCTTTTTCCTTACAAAACAAATAAACATTGTCGTTTCAGTTTCTCTTTTAGCGTTAGTTATTGACTACCTTATAATTTCTAACTATTCGACAAAAGTTAAATTACTAGACGAAGAACGAGAAAATGAATTTGTTACGATTATTTCTTATTTTGAAATATTTATCTCAAATGGGAATAATGTCTATCAATCTTTTACAAAAACAATCTCTTATTGTAGTGATTGGATGAAAGACATTATGTCTAACCTACTTAAAGATATTGATGGAGACAAAACAATTCAACCTTTCATTAACTTTGCAAATAACTTCAAACTGAAAATTGTTACTAACATTATGCTTTCTATATACACAATGGTGGATCAGGGGGAATCTTTTGAGCAGATAAACCAATTTCAAATTCTTTTCGAACAACTTCAAAAATCTAAAAGAATAGAAAACTTAGAAAAGAAACAAAGAAGTTTATCTATATTGGCTAGTTTGCCTTTAGTAGGCGCAGCAGGAATGACGATAACTCTAACTATATCGGTTATTCAAATCATAGGAGAATTAGTAAATGTCATATAAATTATCGTTAATGTTATCGATGGTATTTGTGGTGTTGTTTAGTTTGTTTGCGGTTGATTTGATTGGGATTCAAAATACTTATTCATTGTTGGATAGTAAATCAATTAATATATCTTATTTTCTCGCAAGAAACGGTGACACTAGTAATGAAGCTCTTCTATATTTATCAAGAACCTATCATGTTAAGTTTAAGCTAATTTCTGGCAATAATCCTGCTTTTGGTGACGACATCATTTATACTATCTCAACAACATATAAGCCTATAGTTATGGGCACTTCTTTAAACATTACCATTCAAAGAATGACAGTTGTTGGATATTTCAACTAAAAAGGAGATTTATATGTCTGAAATAAAAGGACAACTATTAGGAATTATCCTTGTTTTAGCTATATTTGGAATCGTAGGAGCGGCTTTAAAGAGTGCTTTTACAAATATGAAAGATACGGTAGTAGAGCAAGTTGAGAACGTTTCTACTAGTGTAGGAACAATGTTAACTTATAATAGTTAAGGTTCAATAATAACAAGGTAATTAGGGGGTAATCTAATAATGGTTATCTCCTTTTTAAATATTTTTAATAATCTACTTGTTTTTAGATAATCATTTTGTTAAACTTTTAAACGCACTTAGAAATAAGTCGTGTAGCGTCTGTTGATACGGGGCTAACCCAAATAGTTAACAGACGATACGCCTACCTAGCTCAGCAGGTAGAGCTATCGGCTGTTAACCGATCGGTCGTAGGTTCGAGTCCTACGGTAGGCGCCATTGGCCATATGGAGAAGCGGCTTAACTCACCACCCTTTCACGGTGGCATTCATGGGTTCGAATCCCATTATGGTCACCAATTAACAAATTAAACCACCAGTTTGGTGGTTTTTTTGTTGTGACCACAATGGGATATAGAACCTGAATGGTTAAGCTCGCTTATCAATATGGGCGCCTACCTAGGAGAACCTATGATCGATCGGTTAACAAAAAAAATGGGAAAAATTCCCTAATTTAATTATTTTTGTCAGATTTTCGAAAAAACACCCCTCTATATAAGTAAGGAGGTTTGTTATGCGTAAACAAGCTATTAACGGCTTATTAAATGAAGATGAAATAATAAGCTATCTCAACTTAAAAAAGTATGTAGACTTGGACGAAAAGTGGCAAAAACACATTAAAGAGATGTTTCCATTTGTCAAAGAAGATGACTGCATACGTGCTAGAAAATTCCCAGACCACAAGTCAAAACCAGATGCAGTTATCAAAGTTAGAAATACTGTACAATACTTATCCATTAAATCTGGTAGGAATCCATCTGTTCATCAGGAGGATTTCTTTGTATTCCAAAATTATTTAAAAAGTTTAGGTGTCCCAAGAAACGTTTTAAAGACCATTTACTTTTATCATTTTGGAGAAACAAAGGTATGTAACAACAATGGGAAACCATTTACGAAAGAAGAGCTTGAAGAAAAATATGGTCAATATTTCTTAAAAGCCAGTCAGTATTTAGATGATCCAAAAATTATTAATAAGATTATCTATAGAACTGTTATCAAAGGTGCAAATATGAGAAGAACAGGCCTTACATATTTGTATTATGGAAATGTTGAAAAAGGATTCTTGTTATCGAAAGAAGATATTTACTCACTGATATTTAATTATCGTGAACATAAATGTGCTATTCATTTTGGCGGACTTAACTACCAACCGTGTGGTAGAAAAAGAACAACTATTGATTATCGATATGTAAGAATCAAATGGCCAATACTTTCTCCTATGTTTTATCTAAGCGATGAAGAAGTAAGAGCAGTAGTTGATGGAACTAAAAAGATGTAACTAAATTTTAAAGGCATATCTGATACTCTATGATGTTAAAATAGATTTTGTTAATTAACGAGGCGTCTAGAATCGGGGGTATTTTATGGATAATGTCTATAAAACATTAGTTGAATTTTGGAATAAAGGATTTGAATTAAGAGAAGAAGATAAGCAACAGATTGAAAGTTCTGCTGGAACTGCAGATGATTTAAAAGGTTTTGCTCCTTCTCCAAAACTTTTTGATGCTGCATGTTCATTAAAAGGAAAAGATGTTTTAGATTATGGTTGTGGTAGTGGCTGGGCTTCGCTCATTATGGCTAAATTCGGAGCGAACAAAGTAACGTCAGTCGATGTTGCGCCTAACTCTATCGAAATGCTTAATTCTTATAAAATAGCATTTGGAGTCGATAACATAATCGATGCTTTTGCGATTGATAAAAACTGGTTAGCCACACAAGAAGATAAGTATGATGGGCTATTTTGCTCTAATGTAATTGATGTAGTCCCGCTTGATATGGCGAAAGAAATAGTGAAGAACGCTGCAAAAGCAGTGAAGAATGGTGCCAAAGTTATTTTCTCTTTGAACTATTTCATCCCTACTAAGATGATGGAAGATAAAGGCCATAAAGTTGAAGGTCCTCATATTTATATTGATGGAGTGTTAAGACTTACTTCTCTTACCGATGACCAATGGGCATCAATCTTTAAAGAATATTTCAAGATTATAAAACTTGATTATTTTGCTTGGCCTGGTGAAGCAAAAGAAGCAAGACGATTATTCGTTTTAGAAAAATAACGATATAACAATTAAAAAAATATTTATCCCACATTGTGGGATTTTTACTCTTCTAAAACGAATAATAAAAAAACTATTCATTTTTGAATTTAAAAAGAATATATTAGAAAACAATTATTTTGAAAGGGGTATATCAATATGGAAGAAACAGTTCTTATTTATTTAGAAAAAGATAACAAATATCTCATGATGCACAGAAATAAAAAACTTCATGATCCAAATTTCGGTAAATACATCGGTGTTGGTGGCCGTATTGAAGAAGACGAAACAAAAGGCCAAGCTTTGGTCAGAGAAGTTAGAGAGGAAACTTCATTAATATTAAAATCTTACATTTATAGAGCTAAATTACTTTTTGTTAATGATAACTATAGAGAAGTCATTCATTTATTTACGTCAAAAGACTTCGTTGGAGATTTAAATGAAAACTGCGACGAAGGCGATTTAAGTTGGGTAGATAAAAACAAAATCAATGAATTAACACTTTGGGAAGGCGACAAGGCATTCTTAGAAATTATGGAAAATTCAGATGATTATTTTGAAATGACTTTAACTTATAAAAACGATCAATTAGTATCTACTCTTCGCACTGCTTAGTTTTTAAAGAATCTATTTTTTCTCTAAATAGTGGTGATATAGAAATTAAAGTTTGGGAAGGTATATAACATACCCAAGACCCTATCAATCCAAATTTCAAAATTGTTTTAATTAAACTACTAGATATTGTTACATAGTCTTTTATATTGTAGAGACACACGAAAAGATCACATCCAACGAAGAATGTGAGTCCAATAGCAAACATCAGTAGAGCTTTATCTTTTGATATATATGCATCTAGTGCATTCATAACTAAATTAATGAAGTAGAACGCTGCAAAAAAGGCGCTCGCTTCTTTTACTTTAAAAGCGAGTGGAAGCAGTGCTGTTACTAATCCAAAAACGCCAAATCTAATTACTAGAGATATTTTCCAATGCTTTGGCTTTATGTATAAAAAGTACATTGCTTGAGTGATAATAAACGCACTTATTCCTAATACATAATATTCATCTAGAATTAATAAGAAATAGTCTGCTACCAAGGTAAAAGCTAGACCAACTATAACAAAGTAACCT
This sequence comes from Bacilli bacterium, assembly GCA_017651565.1. Taxonomy (GTDB): domain Bacteria; phylum Bacillota_I; class Bacilli_A; order RFN20; family CAG-826; genus RGIG9670. The sequence goes on from JAGCCQ010000014.1 coordinate 17,209, forward strand.
TTCTTAGTTTTAATCGAAAGAAAGGATACTAGAAAACAAGAAATGATACTAATATACTTAATCCAATCTGCTGTATCAGAATTTAAAAAATCTTCAAACTGTTCAATTGCTAGAAAAATATCCAAGACCGCTTGAACGAAAACAAATATTGATAAGAATATTAATAAGCCTTTGCTTTTATTGCTCATGAGGATATTTTAAAACACATGTTTGATAAACGAAATTTAAAATAGTATTTATTTAAAAATACATCTGGAAAATGAGAAATATATTTGTGTGGAAATATTTTTTAATTAGTGTAATAATATTTGAGCACTTAGGGGTGTAGTACAATGGTAGTACAGTGGTCTCCAAAACCATTGACGTGGGTTCAATTCCTACCACCCCTGCCAATGAGAGTAGAACAGTTTTGATTTAATCAAGACTGTTTTTTATTTTTGTAACTATAATGTTTGATATAATAACCTCTGAGGGATTTAGAAATGTGATTATTAATTCGTTTGATACCAGTGAGCCTATTTTAAAATTAGAACACTTTTATGGAAAACGTGGAAACATTGTTAAAAAGTGTATAGTTTTGCTGTCTCGCGAAATCTTTATTCATATTGAATCTAATTATAATTTAGAACAAATAGGTCTAATTGGTGGTTCATCATACAAGATTCCGATTTATGCATTTGAGCATAACGGAGAAAAGATAGGTGTGTATCTTTCTCCTATGGGCTCAGTTTTATGCGGAGGAAACATTATTGAATGTTCGCATATAACAGGTGCCGATAAATTTATTATGTTTGGTTCTTGCGGGTCTTTAGATAAGAATGTAACAACTGGCAAATTTATTATTCCTACTGAAGCATATAGAGACGAAGGACTTTCTTATCACTATATGAAGCCAAGTGATTTCGTAAGTATCAAAAACGCTAGTAAAGTTGAACAAATTTTTAGTAAATATAAGATTCCTTTTGTTAAGGGAAAAGTATGGACAACAGATGCTCCATTGATGGAAACAGTGAATCTTGTTAAACGGAGAAAAGAAGAAGGCTGCATAGGAGTGGAGATGGAACTTGCTGCATGCCAAGCAATCACAAATTATTACAAATTAGACCTATATAATTTTTTACAGCCTGGAGATGTTTTGATGGAAGATTGCTATGATAAGTCTCTTCTTCATAACGCTAACCATGACTTGGTTAAGTTAGAAATTGGTTTAAGGATTATTGAAGAAATATGAATAACGAAGCTTTAACTAAAAGAAACAAGTTTATCAAAAACGTTAAAAAGTGTGTTGCTTTTGGAGATGAACCTGAAATAAAAATAATAGATTGCAAAGGTAATGAATACGAAATGATAGTGTATTCTGATTTTGTTGATTTTTATGATGAAAAAGATAATTATAAGAAACTAGAAAAAATCGAAGATGTTTTTGAATACATTAAAAATGACATTGAACAATATATAGGCGAATTCGGTCAGGATTTAACAATAGATAGAGACGATCACTATAAGTTAGGAAGTTGTTATCCAAAATATGCATACATCTTTTTCTTCATCTTGGCATTTTTAATGGTGTTTGATGCAACAATGCCTTTATATTTGTTTACTGACGATTCATTAACATTTGACATTATTTTTTCAACGGTAACAGGTATATGTGCTATTGTTTGTGTTATATGCGGATTTTTCAACATGCAAACTTATGTAATTACTAAAGAAATTGCTATATATCGTTTTGGGAAAGAAATTGAATCGATAAATTTAAATGATTGTGTTTTTGAAATCATGGAATTACCTACATTCTTTTCTCATAGTTTTGCTGTCTTTAAAGAGAAATGGATTTGTCTTTACAAAAGGGACGAAAGTTATAAAAGATTTAAAGTAGGTTGCGCAAATAAGAAAAATAGCAATAGAATTCAAATCTTATATTCTGATGATGTTTTGAACATTTTAAAAAATAGTAAAGCAAAGCAAATTGATGATTTTAAAATATGATAAATAATAATAAATCTCATTTTTGTTAATAATGATATTGATGACTGTTGTATTTCTTATAAGGCCTAATTATTTATAATTTTGTATAATATAAAGAAATATGGAGGGTCAGGAAATGTCATATCGCAGTTTTGAATTTTTAAAGAAAATATATTTTGTTAGAACAGGTGGCTCAAAAGAAGAAGAAAAAGCCGCTAATTTAATTAAGGAAGAAGTAGCTAAGTTAGGCGGTAATGCTGAACTAGAAGCTTTTGAGATTGATGGTTCTAACATAAAAGTAGCTAAACTTTTAATTGACGGCAAAGAATATGAATGCGCTGGTAGTGGCTATTCTGGCAACACTCCAGAAGAAGGCACAGAAGGAGAATTTATATTTATATCTAGTGAAGAAGATTTAAATATGCATTCCTTAAAAGGAAAAATAATTCTCACTAATACTAAAAGAGTTCCGCATAAGTATTACTTAAAAGCAGTTAAAGATGGTGCCTTAGGCTTTATTGTAACTACTGGTAGTGTTTATAAAGATAAAGATGAAGTGGATTTAGATCCGTATTTAAATCGTGATATAGATTACAAAGAAGGTAAAATCCCAACAGTCATGATTAGAATGAGTGATGCTGAAAAGATATTGGAAAAGTTACCTAATAAAGTTAAACTCACACTTATCGCAGAAGATTATAAATGTAATTCACATAACGTAGTTGCAGAAATAAAAGGTAGTGCATACCATGATGAAATAGTCACTCTAACTGCCCATTACGATAGTGTTTCTTTCTCCAAAGGGGCATACGATAACGGAACAGGTAGTATCACTCTTTTACAATTATTTGATTATTATAAAAAGAATCAACCAAAGAGAACCCTTAAATTCATTTGGTGTGGTTCAGAAGAAATGGGCTTATTAGGTAGTAAAGCATACGTAAGAGACCATGAAGACGAAGTTAAGGAAAAAGTAGTCCTTAACATTAATGTTGATATGGTCGCTGCTACTATAGGCAATGATATAGCTTGTGTTACAGGCGAAAACGATGTAGTCACTTACATTAGATATGTTTCTAAAGAAGTGGGTTTCCCAATCAGCGTAAGACAAGGAGTATATTCAAGTGACTCAACTCCATTTGCTGATAAAGGCGTTCCAGCCATTTCCTTTGCTAGACTAGCAAGGCAAGGTGGCGCCACAATTCACTCCCATGATGATGTTATTGAAAGATTAAGTGAAGAAAACTATGTAAAAACATGTAATTTCTTAATTGAATTATCATCTAGATGGATTAACGCATATCAATTCCCAATAGAAAAGAAGATGCCAGATAATATGAAAGAAGAATTAGATTATTATCTCGCAAGAAAGGAAAGACCTTCAAAATAGGAAAGTCTTAGGGAATAGAAAAATGAATTTTGAAAAATCTTGTGGAATCGTACCATTATATTTCATGAGTAATGAGCCATTTGTTGTTTTAGTTAAACAAAATAATGGCGATATTGGTTTCCCAAAAGGCCACGTAGAAGGTAATGAAACCGAACTAGAAACTGCATCAAGAGAATGCAAAGAAGAAGTGGATTTATCTCCTAGAATTATTGATGGCTTTAGAGAAGAAATCTCATACCATATGTCAGAATTTGACACTTATAAGACAGTAGTTTTCTTTATAGGTGTTGTTGATGACTTATCATATAGAAGACAAGAAAGCGAAATCTCTGATATCCTTCTTGTTCCATTTGCGGAAGCAATGAAAACTTTAACTTATGACGATACACGTCGTGTGTTGGCAAAAGTTAAAGAATTTTACGAAAACAATAAGATTAAATTCAACTAATATTTCCTACTTTCCTGTATCTTATAGAATATGAGTGTAGTAAAAGTTACAGGACTTAAATTTAATTATTATGATAAAGAACTTTATGATGAAGTTTCTTTTCAGTTGAACCGTGAAGACCATGCAGTCCTGGTGGGTCAAAACGGCTCAGGTAAGACCACTCTGATAGATTTATTAACCAAAAAATTAATACCAGATAAAGGTAAGATTGAGTGGACTCCACATATAACTTATTCGTATTTAGATCAACATTATAAGGTTTACGATAATTACACAGTTAACGAATTTCTTCATAAAATCTATCAATCACTTTTTGATAAAGAAAAGGAGATGATTGAGCTCTACTCCAAAGGTAGTGATTTTAACGATCCAAATTACAATACGTATTTATTAAAAGCAGAAAAAATCAACCAATACCTAATTAACGAAAACTACTACGATATTCAAACTGAGATTAATAAAATCATCAGCGGTTTAGGCATCCAAAAAGAAAAACTAGAATCTAAACTAACCGAATTAAGTAGTGGTCAAAGAGAAAAAGTATATCTCGCAAAAATGTTATTAGAAAAGAATGACGTTTTGTTATTAGACGAACCAACTAACTACCTAGATGTTGGCCAGGTTGAATGGTTAAAAGAATACTTAAAAGCATATCATTATGCATTTTTAGTTGTCTCTCACGATGAAGACTTCTTGAAGAGTATCGCAAATGTTGTATTTCATTTAAGCAATAAAAAGATTGAAAGATATAAAGGCGATTATGATTATTTCTTAACTCAATCTGTTATTAGAAAAGCGCAATATGAAAAAGATTATGCCGCTCAACAAAAATACATTAAGAAAGAAGAAGAATTCATCGCCGCTCATATTGTTAGAGCAACTAGTGCAAAGGCCGCTAAAAGTAGAAGAACTAGATTAAGTCATTTACAAAGATTAGACGCTCCTACAAACGATATTAATAAAGTTTCTTTTAATTTCCCTTATGCTGGGGATATTGGAAAAGACATTTTAGAAGTAGATAGACTTATTATTGGCTATGATAAGCCATTATTAAATCCAATATCTTTCTCTCTTAAAAAAGGAGATAGAATCGCAGTAATTGGCAAAAACGGTATAGGCAAATCCACTTTAATTAAAACATTATTAGGAATTATTCCTTCGTTAGGTGGTTCTTTTGAATTTAATGAAAGAAGAATCTTTGGCTACTATAGTCAAACTGAAAATCCAGACTTATCAGTAACTCCAGTTCAACTAATAGGCAGAGAATTCCCTAAATTAAAAGAAGGCGAAATAAGAAGCATGTTAGCTCGTTGTGGAGTTAAAGCTAATCTCGCGATTAAACCATTAAAAGAATTAAGCGGTGGAGAAGAAGCTAAAACAAGATTATGTTTATTAACATTAAGAAAAAGTAACATTCTTGTTCTAGACGAACCTACTAATCACTTAGATGTAATTGCTAAAGAATCGCTTAAAAAGGCGATCGATAACTATGAAGGTGTAGTTATCTTAGTCAGCCATGAGAAAGAGTTTTATGAAGACTTGGTTGACTACTGTATTAAATTAGATTCATAAAGTAACTTTTCGATATTTGGTGCGTTTATCTTTACATTTATTATTTTTTAGTGTTTAATAAAGCCACAAATTGAATATGTCACTGAGTAGAGGCGCTGTCGATACCAGTACTAAACGGAGAAGGTATTCTATGAAGTTTAGGAAAGGAGAGATGGCCGAAGGTGATGAAGAGACATCTTCTGATCCTGGGCAGTTGTTGAATAAATAACTGACTGTCGCTTTGATGAAAAGCGGAGAGCTATTGTGAATCAAGATTTGTCAAAGTATATAGTATTAATACTATATGTGTAGATAATTAAATTGATTGAGCAATGGTAATCCCATTGCTCTTTTATTACCTACTTAGGCAGAAAGATTTGTAAAAGAATAATGTCTAAGGAGGTAATTTATGAAAAGACTATTATTAACAAGTGCATTATTTGCACTTTCATTAACAGCTTGTGGAGGAAATAGTAACGATCCATTAGCAGATGGAGTTTTAACTATCGGATTAGAGTGTGCATACCCTCCATTTAACTTCACAGAATATGCTGCATCAGAAAACAATCTTCCTATCAAAGGAACTGTAAATGAATTTTGTGCTGGATATGATATCTTAATCGCAAAAAGAATTGCAGCAGATTTAGGCGTTCAAGTAGAAGTAGTTAGATGTGATTGGGATGGTCTTATCCCTCAAGTTCAAGCAGGAACAATTGACGCAATTATTGCTGGTATGACAGATACTGAAGAAAGACGTAATTCGATTGATTTTACTGATGAATACTATGCTTCTCAATTAGTTATTGTTACTAGTGAATCATACTCAAGTTACACACAAGTAAGTGAATTTGCTGGAAAAATGTTCATCGCTCAAGTAGGTACAGTTCAAGCTGACTTAGTTGATTCATTAGCTGAAAGCGACGGCATTGTAGCCGGCACTTCTCCAGCAACATATCCAGAAGCATTCACAGCTTTAGCAGCAGGAACAGTAGACGCTGTTATTTGTGAAACACCTGTCGCAAATGACTTCTTAGCATCTAGCCAAGGTAGTGGTTTCTGTAAAGTTGTTATGGAAGGAAATGATGATTTTATCGTTTCTGTTTCTATTGGAATTTCTAAAAATGCAGACCCTTCTTTTAAGGAAAGATTAAATACTTCATTAGGTAAAATTTCTCAAAGTGATAGAGAAGCTTTAATGAATTCTGTAGCAGGAGCATAAGATGTTTTTAACATTTGCAGACATTCCTTCTAAATTACCTGATGGATTCTTCCCACAAGTAGGCTTCTTTTTACAATATTATTGGCTTGAATTCCTCAAAGGAATGGGTGTCACTTTGCTCATTTCTTTAGTAGGCACAATATGTGGATTCATTTTAGGCGTAGGATTAGCATTACTAAGAAAATTAGAAAAAAATCCTAATGATAATAAATTTGTAAAAGTTGTTAAGAAAATAGCCTCTGGTTTTTCTTATGGTTACATTGAACTATTTAGAGGCACTCCGATGATGGTTCAAGCTCTTGTCATTTTCTACGGAGCGGCCTATATGTTTGGGACTGTAATGTCTACTTTAATTGCAGGGTTCTTAATTGTTTCTTTAAATACTGCAGCATACATGGCTGAAATTATTCGTTCTGGTTTAAATTCGATTGACCAAGGGCAAATTGAAGGGGGTAGGAGTCTTGGACTTAGTTATAGACAAACTATGTTTAAGATTGTCTTACCTCAAGCAATTAAGAATGTTATTCCTGCTATCGCAAATGAATTAGTTGTTAATATCAAAGATACATCAGTTTTATCTGTAATCATGGTTACTGATTTGTTCTATAATGGCAAACTTATTGTTGCTAGATGGTATGCTCAATTCCCTGTATATTTTATTGTTTCAATCATTTACTTAATCATGACTATCTCATTAACTAGAGTTTTAAGATTGATTGAAAAGAAGATGAATATTAAAACAAAAATTTCGCTTCCTTTATCAGTTACTGATCCGAGTGGATTTGCAACTAACGAATTAATTGACGGAAAAGATTATGCAGAACCAAAAGAAAGGAGATTGTAGTATGGCTTTATTAGAAATTAAAGATTTACACAAATCGTTTGATAATCTCCAAGTTCTTGATGGAATCGATTTAACAGTTAATAAAGGTGATGTAATTTCAATTATTGGCTCTTCTGGAAGTGGCAAATCAACTTTTATAAGATGCTTGAATCTTTTAGAAACTCCAACTAATGGTGAGATTTTGTATAATGGCGAGTCTATATTAGGAAAGAGTTTCAACGTAAATAGTTATAGAACTAGAGTTGGAATGGTGTTTCAATCGTTTAATCTATTCAATAACATGGACGTTCTTCATAATTGTATGTTAGGTCAGACCACTGTCTTAAAAAGAAGCAAAGAAGAAGCAGAAAAGCTCTCGATGGAATACTTGAATAAGGTAGGAATGGGGATGTTTGCTCATGCCAAAGTTACTTCTTTATCTGGTGGTCAAAAGCAAAGAGTAGCCATTGCGAGAGCACTTTGCATGAGCCCTCAAATTCTATTATTTGATGAGCCAACATCTGCTTTAGATCCAGAAATGGTGGGGGAAGTTCTTAATGTAATTAGCGAACTTTCAAAAGAGAAAATGACGATGATTATTGTCACACATGAAATGCAGTTTGCTTATGATGTATCCTCAAAAGTTATCTTTTTAGATAAAGGAAAGATATTGGAGGAAGGCACACCTAAAGAAGTATTTGATGAGACTAAAAATCAAAGAACAAAGGACTTTTTAAAACGTTTTAAGCATTAACACTTTTTTGGATTTTTAGTTTATAATGTACTAAATTTGCTAGGGGAAAAGTTATGGAAGAAGTAAAAAAACCTTTTTCATCCAGATTTGTCGATGATGAAAAATTTGGTAAAGAACTTTCGTTAAAAACAAGAAGAAAATATTATAGATTTTTATATCTCATTCCGCTTTTAACTGGAGTAATTGCTTTAACATCGACATTATTTGGTCTTGATTTGTCGTTTGGTGGCGCAAGAGTTTTACTTTTAATAAATTTAATAATTCTATTTGTGACCATTTATATGCTTGTTTGGTTGTTAAAAAGCGAAAATACATATAACGTTTTCAAAAAGAAAAGTTATTTAATTTGGTTTAACATTCCTTTTTATTTACTGATGCTTGCATCGTGTATATTTTCTTTAATACTTTCTAAATATCATGAAGGTGAGATGGGATATACCGTAGATATCAACCCGTTCTTCTTCATCTGCGTACACTTGCCATTATTTTTTGGTTACATCATTTTCTTATATTTTGTTTATTACAAACCATTCCGCCTATATTCTTTCGGCAAAAAGTCAAAAGAAGCAGGATATGATTTCTAAAATTGCAAAATATTTTAAGTTTTATTTTAATTACTTTAAATAGCGTTTATTGTGCGTCATAGAATCACTATAAACGTTTTTTCTATATCGATTCTATCTATCGTAGAATAAGAAAATTAAATATAGAATGGTATTTTTATTTATTTTTGGTATGATAAATCAAGTTTTAGGAGAGACGAAATGGAAAGAAAAAAAGTTATACATTTATTCTTCACTGTTGATGATAATTATATAAATTTTTTATCAACCACAATTGCTAGTATCGTACATCACTCAAATGATAACTATAAATACCATTTAACTATTATCCATGATGGTCTATCTTCAGAAAGCAAAAAGATTATTCGTAAATATGATGATAATAAAAAGATTTTCATTCACTTCTTCAATGTATTTGTTAAAGTAAACGCTTTATCTATTAAATTAGACGTTCGTGATTACTACACAATTACAACATATTATCGTTTATTCTTACCAAATCTTTTCCCTCTTTTGAGTAAGGGCTTATATTTAGATAGCGATATCGTTTTATGTGATGACGTTGCAAAGCTTTATTTTACAGAATTAGGAGATAATCTAGTTGGTGCTGTCCCAGATGCATCTGTTCAATTATTCCCAGAATTCTCTAATTATGTAGAAAAAGTATTAGACGTTGATCATACAAGATACTTTAACGCAGGTATCTTATTGATGAACTTCAAAAAGTTAAGAGAATTTAACTTAGAAAAGAAATTCATATCTTTAATTAAGAAGGTAACTTTCAAGGTTGCGCAAGATCAGGATGTTCTTAACTACTTATGTAAAGATAGAGTTACTTATCTTGACCCAAGATGGAACGTTATGCCTCTTGGTAAAAAGTTAGAAGACCCATTCTTAATTCACTACAACTTAATGTTCAAGCCATGGAACTTAAAAGACATCATGTATGAAGAAGAGTTCTTTAAGTATGCAGAAATGGCTGGCGTCAAAGACACAATTATTGAACATAGAGACACTATCCCTCAAGAAGTAGTAGATAAAATCTTACAAGGCGTTGATGGTGTTAAACAGTTCTGTAATATCGAAGCTGAAAAAGCAGAAGAATATCACAAAAAGATGAATGGCCCTAAACCAAAAATCCGTATTCAAACAACTTCTGCAAGGCTTAAAGAAGATGAAAGAAAATATAAAATGCTCACAAAAGAAAGACAACTTATTGTCGATAAAATTGTTGAGCTTGAAAAGCAACGTAGATTTGATGTTGATGTTGAAAACGATCCTCCGTTCCGTAATTTGATGCCTGGAGATGTTGACTATTTAAGAAAGAAATTTTCTAGCAAGATTAAGACATGGTGGGCAAACCACACATCATTCCGCTATTTTAAGGGTTTGATTAAAGAAGGTCGTATTGTTATTGATAGCATTGAAGGCACTATAAATCTTAAAAAAGTTAAGACAGGTGCAGTTATTACCGCAAATCACTTCTCACCATTTGATAGTATCCCAATTCATTTAGCCGTTAAAAAATACGCTAGAGGTAAGAAATTATTCAAAATTATTAGAGAAGGTAACTACACAATGCCTGGCTTATTTGGCTTTTTCTTAAGAAACTGTAACACAATGCCACTTGCTACAAACCCTATCGTAATGAAAGATTTTAATAAATCTGTCGATACAGTTTTAACAAAACAACGTAATTTCATTCTTATTTATCCTGAACAATCAATGTGGTGGAATTATCGTAAACCAAAGCCATTAAAGAAAGGCGCATTTATTTTCGCAGCTAGAAACAATGTCCCAGTAATTCCTACATTTATTACTATGCGTGACACTGATAAAGTTGATGAAAACGGATCATATATCCAAGCATACACTTTGCATATCTTGCAACCAATCTATCCAGATAGAACATTAACAGTTCAAGAAAATGTAAGTAAAATGCTTAGTGAAAACGAAGTATTAGTTAAAGACTTATACGAAAAAGTATACAAAGAAAAACTTACATATTTACCTGAGGAAAAATAACGATGCTATATTCAGTAGTGATTGTCATGTGCATGATTTTGATATCGGGGGCTAATATGCTCTTTAACCCTTTATATCAAGATAAATTATGGGCTTATATTCTTTTCACTATTGGATTCGCAATCATGGCAGTAGTTATAGATGGAATAGTGGCGTTCGCTATTAGAAAGATGCCTGAAAAATGGTTTGAAAAGAATAAAGGCATCTTTAAAACAGGCGAAAGAGAACTAGCTTTCTATGAATTCTTAAAAGTTAAAAAATGGAAAGATTACGTTCCGGAACTAGGATGCTTTACTGGATTTCATAAGAATAAATTAGTTAATCCGTTTGATAATAAGTACATTTGGAGATTTATTATCGAGTCTAGATATGGTGTCGCAATTCATTTCTATAGTGTTCCAACATCGTTCTTGCTTCTTTTATTAGACTGGAGAATGTATTCTGGAGAATCAAACATATGGCTAACTATTGGTTTACCAGTGGCAATCATTAATGCGATTCTTATAGTTCTTCCAGCGTTTATTCTTAAATATAATTTACCTAGATTATTAAGGATTTACGATAAAAACGCAGCAGCTGAAGCAAAGAAAAATCAGATAAATCAGTAAATAATATTAACTTTGTTAATATATCCATCACGGTAGTGGTGGATTTTTATCATTTTTTAATTAAACACTTTACAACACTAAAGCGCTAAAGTATAATAGGTGTCAGTTTAGCAGTTTAGTACGCTAAAGTGAGGTTAAAAAATATGAAATTAATTAAAACATTACCATTATTAATGGTATCCGGACTAGCAATGGTTGCTTGTAATAAAAATAGTGATTTAAATAAAGCTAAAGATTCAGGCTTTATTAATGTTGGAATTACTATTTACGAGCCTATGGATTACTATGCAGAAGATGGCGAAACTATTATTGGTTTCGATGCTGAATTATCAGAAGCTTTTGCAAAATCTTTAAATTTAAATGTACGTTTTATTCCTATTAGATGGGATTCTAAAATCTTAGAACTCGAAAGTGGCAAAATTGATCTTATTTGGAATGGTATGACTATTACAGATGAGTTAAAAGAAAAGATCGATTTAACAATTCCATATGCCACAAATTATCAATGTGTAGTTACTAAATCATCAAATATCGCTTCTTACACCAATGGGGACTCTGTCAAAGACAAAAAAGTAGCGGTAGAAAGTGGTTCAGCTGGGGAGAGTGCTGCTGAAGGTTGCACTAATTTAAGCAAAGTAACTAGTCAAGAAGCTGCACTTTTAGAAGTAAAATCAGGGACATCTGATTGTGCAATTATTGACGTTACAATGGCTAACTCAGTAGTGGGTAAAGGGGATTTTACTGAGTTAGCTACTGTAGACGCACAAAAAATCGCTTTTGAAAAAGAAGACTTCGGTGTAGGTCTACGTAAAAATAGTGATTTAACAAAAGAGTTAAATACGTTCTTCAAAGACAGCTATAAATCTGGAGCCTTAGGAGAATTATCAACTAAATATAATGTTGCTTTAAATGATGCAACTCTTAAGTAATGAAAGAATTTGGAACAATTACTCTTGAATTACTTAATGGATTAGCAAGTTCATTATTCTTATTCGTATTAACTTTGCTAATTGCATTGCCTTTAGGCTTATTAATGTGCTTTTGCACAATGTCTAAATTCAAACCTTTAAGTTGGGTTTCTCAAGGAATAGTTTTAGTCCTTAGGGGGACCCCTTTAATGCTACAAATTTTTGTAATATTCTACGTGCCTGGCATTTTATTCAATTTCCAATGGCCATCAATGAATACTGGATGGGGATGGTTCGATGCAACTTTCTCAACTAGATTTATTGCGGCATTAGTGGCATTTGGAATTAATTATGCCGCATATTTTTCTGAAATATTTAGAGGTGGAATTTTAAGCATTCCTAAAGGACAGTTTGAAGCTGGGCAAGTTTTAGGAATGACCAAAAAAGAAATATTCTTTAAGGTAATTCTTTTGCAAATGGTAAAAAGAATCGTTCCACCAATGGGTAATGAAATCATTACATTGGTAAAAGACACTTCTTTAGCTAACGTAATCGCTGTTAGTGAATTAATGTTTAGAGCACAACAACAATTGAACAAAGGATTGATCTGGCCAATATTCTATGCAGGCCTATTTTACTTCTTATTCAATGCGTTGCTGACTTATCTTTTGAAGGCCGTAGAGAAGAAATTGGATTATATAAAAGTGTAGTATGAGCTATTTTGTGGTAAAAAGTCTTAAGAAATCTTATGGAAAAAGTCTTATTTTAAAAGACATTTCTTTTGATATTGATAAAGGACAGGTTCTTTCTATTATTGGCCGTTCTGGCTGCGGAAAAACTACTTTATTGAGGTCGTTGAATTATTTAGAGACCATTGATAGTGGAGAAGTCTATCTTGAAAATGAACTTCTTTTATCAAATGAGTTCCCTAAAAAAGAGAATGATATCATCAAAAAAAGAATCCATTATGGACTTGTTTTCCAATCTTTTAATTTGTTTCCTCAATACACCGTTTATCAAAATATTGAATTACCTTTGAAATTAATGGAGGCAAAAAGAGAAAAAGAAAACCTTCCTCCGTTATTAAATAGACCAATTGAAGAAGAAATAATGGATTTACTTGATAAAGTTGGATTGCAAGATAAAAGAGATTCTTTTCCAAGCCAACTAAGTGGTGGCCAATGTCAAAGAATTGCAATTGCTAGAGCAATGGCGCTTAAACCAGATATCTTATGTTTTGATGAACCAACATCCGCTCTTGATCCAGAACTTACTGGAGAAGTATTAAAAGTCATTTTAGAACTAAAAGAAAAATTCCATTTAACGATGATTATAGTTACTCACGAAATGTCTTTTGCTAGAAGAATAAGTGATAAAGTAATGTTCATGGATAATGGAGAAATAGTGGATTATGGTTCTCCAGAAGAAGTATTTAACTCAACGAAAGAAAGAACAAAAGCATTCTTACAATCTTCAATTCTTTAAATATTTATCACTTTAGATTGCTAAATCAAATAAAAAGTGTGATAACATAAAAGTATGAACAAACGAGATTATACAGAGTTGTACGATGAAATTTTAAAATTGGACTCAATGGAAGAATGTGAGAAGTTTTTTGATGACTTATGTACAATTACTGAATTAGACGCAATGCTTCAAAGAATAAAAGCTGCAAAGATGCTTTTAGAAGATAAAACATTCCAAGAAGTTACCAAAGAAACAAAAATATCTAGTGCAACATTAGCAAGAATATCTAAATGCATAAAATATGGTGATGGTGGATATCGAGAGGTATTAGAAAAGAAAAAGAAATAGTTAAGGTTTGTAATTGCAAACCTTTTTCTTTACTTATAAATGCTTTATAGTATGAAATAAATATAACTAAATGTTTTTTTCTTGGCGCTTATTTCAACAAGAAAATAAATTTTTAAAATATTTAAACAGATAATCAATTTTCAATCGTTATATTTAGTGGGAGACAAGGATGGGGATTTCTAGACAAACTGTCTTAGAATTTGTTGCAGGAGACAAGCAAGCAATCGAAAAGGTTTACTTAGAGTATAAGAACCTAATGTTTTTCGTTATCGCAAACTACGTCTCCTCAAAAAGCGATATCGACGATATTTTAAGTGAGTCCTTCATGAAAGCAATGGAGAAGGTTAAAGACGTCGACCAACCATCTAAGCTTAAGGCCTATCTTACAACAATCGCTAAGAATACGGCTCTAGATTTCTTGAAAAAGAATAAACCTATCCCTTGCAGTGATGTCATTGATGATATTTATGGTGAAAACGATAAAACCAATGATTTCCTCTCCCTAATTGAACCTCTTTTAACTAATAAAGAGACAATTGTTGTTTATTATAAAATCTATTTCTCTTACACATGGACAGAGATAGCTGAGGAGACTGGTATTTCAGAAAGTACCGCGAGAAGACTATATGATAGTGCTAAGGTGAAATTGAAGAAAGGACTAGTAGTATGAGTTTTGAAAGCAAAATGAAAAAACACATCCAACAAGTGTTTGACGCGAATGTACCAAATCCTTATGAAAAAGTAGAAGTCAAAAAGACTTTTAACTTGAAGAAAATGCTTATGCCACTAGGTGTAGCTGCTTTAGCATGTACCGCTATTGTAGCTATTGTTTTTCCTTTAACAAAATTTGGTGGTTTTAATAAGGGTGAGAATTCTACATCAGAACCATCTGACGTTAATCGAGATGAGTCTCCTATAAACGAAGGCTCAAAAGCAGAACCGGCAGATACTGAAGCAAAATTTGCTGAAAAAGTAAGCGCAGCTGCTGCTCCTAAAGCAGCTACCCTTTCATCTTTAGATGCAAACTTTGTTAATAGGACAGCAACAAAGACTCTACAAAGCCTTGATTATTTATTCATGAATCCGCTTAAGAAAGATTATGTTATTTCACCAGCTTCTTATCTTTTAGGTGTTGCTGGATTAGCCGCAGTTTCTGATGGCATTAATTCAGAAGCGTATGGCTTAAATGATCCATTAAACGAAACAAAGATGTTACTTGAAAATTGGAACTGTTTCTCAAGGGAAAATGGAGAAATAGTTTCAAAAATTGATAGCGGTATTCTCCATCAACAAGTTGGTTCTAAATTCGAATTTAATGATACCAAGAGAGCAAGTGTTGAAGATGGATACATTGCAACAAGCGCTGCTCCACTAAGAAATTATCGTCAACAAGCACAAGAATATTTTGCAAATAACGTAAAAATTAATATGCCTGTTCCTGATCTTTATTTAGATAGTGACAGTGTTGTTACTTATAGTACTTTAAAATTCTCAGATGACGCTGACTTAGGTGAAACAGCTAAACGTCGTTTTACAAAAGGCACAGATATGATTATGGTTGATTCATGCGTTTATGGAGATTCATCAGAACACACATATGACACTGAAATGTATGATGCCACTAAATATGTCGCATTTAAGAGACAAGTTCGTAATTCTGATCTTTTATTCATTATTCCAAAGACTGGAGTTGCTTTAGAAGAAGTTCTTGTTAGTGAAGCCTATACAGAATTCATGGCTAATAAAACTAATTGCATGGCTTACGGTTATATTCCTTACTTCAGTGTTTCAAATATTGGAATGGATGTAAGTGATATTGTTAAGAATTCATTCACAGGAACCGAGAAATTATATTCAAAACTTTTAGAAGATAATGTTGATGGAAGCAGTATTGACTTAAAAATGATTCAAAATTCTGAATATGGATTTGAAAAAGATAGTTCTGTAGGACAATCTGCTAGTGAAGGTGGTGCTCGTAACCCAGGTGTAGATGCTGGAGAACAAGCCGTCTGCTTGAACGTAGATAGACCATTCTATGCTATCTGTTTAAAAGACGATTTCCCAATGTTCGTTAATAAAGTAACTAATCTTAAGCAATAAAGAAAACCCTAACTAATATTGAAGTGTGCCCATTTTGGGGTTCACTTCAAAGTACTCTGGTTTTTCTTTTGCAAAAAATACTAAAAACAAGATTAGAAATTATACGTTTTTAACATTGGCTGAAAAATTTATCTTGCCTATCGCTTATTGAAGTAGTACAGTTAATACAGATATGAAATTCGGTGGTACAGATCCTATTTACATTCAAATAGCAAATTATTTTAAGAAACTTATTCACGATGGTGTTTTCCAAAAAGGAGACGCTATTCCTTCTGTTAGAGACTTCGGTTCTGCAAACGGAGTCAACCCTAATACGGTTGCCCGTGCATATGAAATTCTTGTTAACCAAGAGATTATCGTTTCTTTACCTAAAAAAGGTTATTTCGTTAACGATGAATGTAAATTTGAAAATGCAGAGAAAGACTATAGTCCTTTAGAAAGAAAATTAAGAACAATCCTTGATGAAGGATATTCTAAAGAAGAGATTATTGATGTATTAAACGATATTAAGGAGGGGGACAAATGATTGAAATAAAAAATGTTTCAAAGGTATTTGGCAGTAGAGTAGCGGTCGATAATTTATCCTTAAACATCGAAAGTGGTATATATGGTTTAGTCGGCCAAAATGGTGCTGGCAAATCTACTTTATTCAGAATCATTGCTGGTGTTTATGATATTCAAGAAGGCACAGTTGAAATTGATTTACACACTTCTACAACAACCGAAGCCAAAAAATTAGTTTTCTTTTTGCCAGATGACCCATTTGTAGATAGAAACGATAATATTAAAGACATTTATGATTATTACAGCTGTTTCTATGAATTTGATGAAGAAAGATTTGTTAGTTTAATAGACAAGTTTTCGTTGCCTAAAAATGTTGCAATTTCTAAATTCTCAAAAGGTATGAAAAGACAAACTTTTGTTTGCTTGGCACTTTCTATCAAAGTTAAATATCTTTTGTTAGACGAAGCATTTGATGGCTTAGATCCAATTACTTTGGAAGTTATTAAAGATGAATTATTGAAAGCAAAAGAAGAAGGAAAAGTTATTGTTATTTCTTCTCATAATATCAGCTCATTAGAGAAACTTGTTGATACTTTTGTCATGATTACAAAAGGCAAAATCGCTCAAAACGATACTAGTGAAACTCTTGGCACTAACTACGTTAAGTTCCAAGCTATGTTCAAATATGAAGTTACTGAAGAGGCATTAAGAAACGTTGGGCTTGATGTTGTTTCGTTTAAGAAATATGGTTCAATCTTTAACATTGTTGTTATGGATGAAGAAAATATCGAAGAAAAAATTAATAAAGTTGCACCTACAACTCTTTTAGAAAGAATTCCAATTGACGCTGAAGAGATTGTCAAACTCAACATGATGGTTGCAAGAAAGGTGTATGGCGATGAAGATAAGTAATTTTATTAAATTTCAATTAAAAAAATGGGCGCCTTTATTTATCGTCCTTGCTATCTATTGTTTTGTTTTTGGTGTAATTTTTAATTCTTTATTATTCATTAGAGGAAGAAGTTTTATTCCATCTTCTGCTTTATTTCCGACAATGATTATTCCTTCTTTTGTTATTCCGTTTTTTGTTTTCAAAGAGCAGTTCAATAAAAACATGGCAGATACTGTAAATGCTTTTCCTGCAAACAAGTATCAACTAAATAGAATTAAAATTCTTATTGGTCTTATTTTCATTGCATCATTAAGTTTTTTCCTACATATATGCTGTATCTTGAATTCTCCAGGTGATTATAGTCTAAATTATTTCTTAGGATTCTTATTCTCGACTCTTTCCTTGTGTGTTTTATATCTTTTAAATTGTACATTAACAAGTTTAGGAAACACCTTTATTAATAGTTGCCTATATGTTAGTAGTGGATGTGCGCTTTTATTTGGTTTCATACCAACATTATTTGTGATTTTTAATTGGGAAGCTGATCTCGGTCTTATCTCTACATTTGGTGGTGTTGTCGGTACTTATTTCATCCTTCTTCAAGTCGAAGCCGGAAGTTTAATGATGGCAACCGGGTACATTGTTTTGTTTATCTTCGTCTACTTAATCCAAATAGGTGTAGGTGCTTTGGCATTCTTTGCTAAACAACCTTCTGGTGAATATTATGGTGTTCCTGGTGCTAGAAATAAATACCATAAGGCTATAATTTATAGTGCTATTGGTTTATCACATATATTCATTGGTGCCTTTTTAGGAAGACTTAGCGTATCACTCTCTTCTTTAGCAAGCCAATTAAATCTAACAATTTATATTGTTGCGTTTATTTATTCTTACATCCTAATTGTTATATTTGATAAGAAATTTAAGATTTCTAAAAAAGACTGGATTATCTTAGGATCAATCGAACTTGGTGGTTTATTATTTAGAATAATTCTTTCACTTATTTATTAAATAATGTAAATTATTTGCTAAGAGTATTAAAGCGAGGGGAGAAATATGGGTTATAAACACTTAGTACAATATTACGAAACTGACAAAATGGGCTGCACGCATCACTCTAACTATATTAGATGGATGGAAGAAGCTAGATGTGATTTCTTTAAGAAAATCGGCTATGACTATATGGAATTTGAGAAATTAGGATTAGTTTCTCCAATTTTAGGATTAAA
>JAGCCQ010000015.1 GCA_017651565.1 Bacilli bacterium
AACATCGGGTTTAATTTCTTCTAATACTGACTTAATATTTTTCAAAATATTTTCTGTGATATCAAACAAAGTTTGACCTTCCTTCATAATAGAAAGATCATAATCAGGAGTCTCATTAAAAACGCTAAATACTTGATTAAGCATTTCCTTGTGCTGGCCTGTAGACAATAAAATGGTTTTGATATTTTTTCTTTTTTTCAGTTCTTTGACTAAAGGCATCATTTTTATACAGTCTGGTCTACATCCCACCGTCACTACAATTGTCTTCATTTTGTGCCTCCTCTTTTATAGCTTCATCGCCTATATCATTCTTAGGTCCTTCAGCAACCACAGTTTTTTTCTTAGAAAATATATTCTTTGCAGAATTAATTAAAAAGGAATATTCAGAATTCTTTGTAACAATCGATAAGACCCAGTAAATCAAGATACCAACTAAGACTTGAGCGATTAAAACAACAATCTTATTGAATTCTAAAAAATTAAACATGTAAACAGAACCGGCCATAATTAAAGCAATAATTAAACCAGGGAAAATATCTTTCAATTGTTCCCAAATCGAATAATTAAGTAACTTTTTATTTGGAAAAGCATTAACAAATATAAAAGCAACAGCTAAAACTGCAGCTGTTATTGCGATTGCATTTACGCTCTTAAAAACAAATATTGAAAGAACTATAGCAATTGCCTCAAATGTTTTCTTTATGATTTCTAAAATTAAAAATGTATCAGATCTGCCCATTGCTTTAATTGCTTGTAAATTAGCGGAATGAATAGGTTGGAATAAATAATAAATGCAGAAAATCTGTAATAACGGGACACAAGGTAGCCATTTATCAGTCAAAACTACAGAAACGAAATTCATAGAAACAGCCGCTAAGCCAAGCATCATAGGAGCCATAATATATGAACCAAATCTAATGGATCTCCTACATGCATCTTTTACCGCAACTGGATCTTCGGAAATCTCAGACATCTTTGAGAACAAAACAGACGAAATAGATGCATCAATATTAGTAACAATTAAAGCAGGGAAAACTTTTCCTTTCTCATAAAAAGCCAAGTCTTCCTTAGTCCAAATTTTTCCAATTAAAAGAGCTTTTCCTTCTTCAAATAGAGAAATAATTAATTTTGAAACTAATATTTTCCATCCGTAAGAGATTAGTTTCTTTAATCTTTGGAAGGAAATCTTTATTCCAGGCCACCATTTTAAAGATATTCCTAAAACGATTGTGTCCACTGTTGTATTAATTAAATATTGAGCTACTAATGCCCATACTCCGTATCCTGCATAAGCCATCCAAATTCCTGCTACTGCAGACATAACCGTTCCAAGTAATGTAGCTAAGAAAAATTTTCTAAAAATTTGTTTTTTTGCGACATATGCTTGCTGGACAGAATTTATTCCAGATAGGATTATTCTAATTCCCAGTATTCTTAAAACAGGAGTTAACAACTCAAATCCTTCTCCATAAAACTCGGTTATATAAGGCGCACTAAAGAATAAAATCCCATACAATACGAGCGAGAAAATAAAATTAAAAGATAATACAGACGAAAAGTCTAAATTATCGGCATTTTTCTTTTGAATTAGGGCGCTTCCAAAACCGTCACTAACAAATACATTAGCAAACGTAATAAAAATAGAAACAATAGCAATGATTCCGTAATCACTTGGATCAAGAATTCTCGCTAAAATAATCGTTACTACAGTAGTAACAACTTGAGCAGAAATTCTTTCACCAAATTTCCACAAAATATTGCCTAAAACCCCGTCTCTTTTCATATACTTTAAATAAATTATTTATTTACGATTGTTATAATTCTTTTTCATCCACTCTTCAGTGGTTTTTAAACATTCTTCTAACCAATTTTGTCCATAAGAAGATAAATACCAATTAATAGTTTTAACAATTCCTTCTTCGAACGTTGTTGTTGGATCCCAATTTAATTCAACATTTGCTTTATGAGGATCAATAGCATATCTTTGATCGTGTCCATGTCTATCTGCAACATGAGTAATCAAACTTTCTGGTTTATTTAACTCTTTAAGAATTCTTTTTACAATGTAAAGATTGTTGCGTTCGTTATGACCGCCTAAATTATAAATTTCTCCAACTCTTCCTTTTTCAAGAATAGCTAAAATGCCTCTACAATGATCTTCCACATATAGCCAATCTCTTACATTTAAGCCTTCTCCATAAACTGGAAGAGGTTCATCTTTTAAAGCTTTAGAAATCATTAATGGAATCAATTTTTCAGGAAATTGATATGGTCCATAGTTATTTGAACATCTACTTATAGTTACTGGTAAATTATATGTCCTAAAATATGAAAGAACTAATAAATCAGCAGATGCTTTTGATGTTGAATAAGGAGAGGAGGTATGAAGAGGAGTCTCCTCTGTAAAAAACAAATCAGGTCTATCTAATGGAAGATCTCCATAAACTTCATCTGTAGAAACTTGATGAAATCTTTCGATTCCAAATTTTCTACAAGCGTCCATTAAAACAGAAGTACCAATTATATTGGTATTTAAAAACGATTCTGGATCAAATATTGAACGGTCTACATGAGATTCCGCAGCGAAATTTACTACAATATTTGGGCATTCCTTTTCAAAAATATCAAATATAGCTTCTCTATCTCTTATATCGACTTTATAGAATTTATAACGTTCATTTTTAAGTTCTTCATCAATTGTGTGAATATTTGCTGCATAAGTACAAACATCGACATTAATTACATTCCAATCAGGTCTTTCTGTAAGCAACAATTTACAAAAACAATTACCAATAAAACCTGTACCACCTGTAACTAAAACTGTTTTACTCATAAATATTACCTCTTTTCTTAAAAAAGTTATTTCATTAACCCATTTCTCTTCAAAAAAGACTTTATTTGATCTTTTATAAATATAATTGGTCCACCAGTGTATTTTTTGTAAAAATCTTTTCTGATTTTTTTATCAATAAAAGGCTCACAAAACTCACACTTAAATTCTTTTTGTTCGTTTAAAACCGCTTCATAACGTTTTTCCGCATTTGAACCATGAGAACCACTTCCGTCATTACCCAAATTTTTAATATAAGAATATTTTGGATAAACTGTAAGTGCATCTTGCTTATAAGCTTCATAACACCAAATTACTGCCCAAGAATTTATATTTGACCTCATTTGGTAGTCTAACATAGGTGGCAAGTCAGCTCCCCATTTAGAGAAATTATGTCTTTTTTTCCAATTGTGTTTAAAGCTCTTGTAAGAAGATACTTCCCAGTCAATGGTTTCCCATCTATCGTACCAAGAAGCCCATCCCCAGCTGCATCCTCTTCCTGCAAAATAAACATCGTTATTATATTTTGATAAAGAAGGTAAATTAGCTGTATAACCACTTATAGACCATATTTTCTTATTGTCTTTATAAAAATCTAAACCTGAATTCATATATTCTAAGAAAAAGTCAGTAGACTCTAAATCGTCCTCAACAACTATTGCTCTTCCATATTCTCTCATAACCTGAGTAACACCGTGGATAACCGATTTTTTAAGGCCCATATTTTCTTCTGCTTTTGAAACAGTAGTTTCTTTGAAAAGTGAAATTTTTACGAATTCATCTACGTAGTTTCTTACGTCACAAACATTTTGCTTATCTTTTTCTTTTTTATAATTATCACAATAAATAAATAATTTCGTTTTAGGAGCTAATGCAGACTTATTCAAAGCCTCTAAAGTTGCCTTTAAATGATCTTTTCTAGCGTACGCAAAAACAATTACTGGAGCAAATTCTTCCATAAGTTAATCCTTTTTATCAAAAATCGTGCTAAAGATTTCTCCTCTAGCAACTCTCTTAAGATGCTCTCCATAAGGAGATTTTCCATAAAGCTCCGCTGATTCTAATAATTTATCTTCGTCTATCCAGCCGTTTCTATATGCGATTTCTTCAGGTGCAGAAATTTTAATGCCTTGTCTACGTTCCACTATTTGTACAAAGGAAGTAGCGTCAACTAAGCTATCCATTGTTCCTGTGTCCATCCAGGCAAAGCCTCTGCCTAGTAATTTAACACTCAATTTATTTTGCTCTAAATAAAGATTGTTTAATGATGTAATTTCCAATTCGCCTCTTGGGGATGGTCTGACTTCTTTTGCAAGTTTTGAAACTCCCTTAGGATAAAAATATAAACCAGTTATGCAATAATTACTTTTTGGATTTTTTGGTTTTTCCTCAACAGAAATAACTTTCCCATTTTTATCAAATTCAACAATTCCAAACCTTTCTGGATCGTTGACAAAATATCCCCAAATAGTAGCAATACCATTATCAGCGTTGCTAGCAGCTTCTTTTAACATCGATGAGAAACCTTCACCATAGAAAATATTATCTCCTAAAACCATCGCGCATGTATCGTCTCCGATAAATTCCTCGCCAATTAAAAAAGCTTGCGCTAAGCCATCTGGAGAAGGTTGAACTTTATATTGTAAAGATATACCAAATTGTGAACCATCTCCTAATAACTGTTCAAATCTGCCTATATCAGTTGGTGTCGAAATAACTAAAATATCCTTAATACCAGCAAGCATTAAGGTTGATAAAGGGTAATAAATCATAGGTTTATCGTAAATAGGAAGTAACTGTTTGGAAGTAACTTTTGTTAAAGGATACAATCTAGTGCCACTGCCCCCTGCTAAAATAATGCCTTTCATATTTTTTCCTCCATTATCGATAAATATTCATTAAAGTCTTTAATATATTCATCCTTGTTATAGTAAGTATTTGCTAGTACTAATAAAACTGAGTCTTTTGAAAAATCATACATATCTTTCCAAACCATTCTTGGAATATATAGACCTTTATTTGGTTTATCTAAATATACAATTCTCTCGTTTTTTCCATTTTTTAATTTGATAGCGCATTTTCCAGAAACATTAATTAAAACAAACTCAGAATCGCGATTTGCGTGTTGTCCTCTAATAGCATCCGAATTAGAACCATAAATATAAAAGATTCTTTTTATGTCAAAAGGAATATTTTTATTTCCTTCAATAGCAATCAATTTTCCGTTTTGATCACCAGATTCGCGAAAATTAATAATTTCACATTTTTCTAATAAACTCATAACAAACCCTTATTCAAAATCATTGATAGCATTTATAACAATTGTTTGCTCTTCATAAGTCATGCCATTATACATTGGCAAGCTAAGCACTTCGTTAGCATACTTTTCAGTAATAGGAAGATCGCCTTTCTTTAATCCTAAATATTCATAAGCTTTGCTTAAATGTGGAGGAATTGGATAATGAATAATTGTTCCAATATCCCTTTCCTTTAAATATTTGATAAGATCGTCTCTTCTATTAGGAACGTGGACAACAAATTGATGCCATGTCGAATCTGCTCCTGGTCTTATTTTTGGTAACACAATAAGTGGATTTTTTATTTCTATGAAATAACGGTCTGCTAATTTGCATCTCTCACTATTTAATTCATCCAAGTGAGTTAACTTAACTCTTAACAATCCAGCTTGTAATTCATCTAATCTACTATTTGTTCCGACAACTTCGTTTTCATAGCGAACTCTAGACCCATAATTTCTATACACTCTAAATTTATCTGCTAAATCTTCATTATCAGTTACGATACAACCGCCATCACCGAATGCGCCGCATCCTTTGCTTGGATAAAAAGAAAAGCATCCGATATCACCGAAAGTACCAACTCGTTTTCCGTCCCAATGGTTGCCGTGGCTTTGAGCACAATCCTCAACAACCTTTAAGTTATATTTTTTTGCTAATGACATTATTTTTGTCATATCACAAGCAGTACCATATAAATGAACCGCTAATATTGCTTTAGTTTTTTTAGTGATTTTCTCTTCAATTTTATTGGCGTCCATATTGTCGTATTCATCTGGTTCTACAAAGATAGGAGTTGCACCATTCATTGTTATACCCATAACACAAGCGATATAAGCGTTTCCACAAACGATAACTTCGTCGCCATCATGTATATCTAAAATTCTAAAGCTCATCCATAAAGCATCTAAGCCACTAGCTAAGCCAACGCAATATTTTGAACCAATATAATTTGCCCATTCTTTCTCAAATTCTTTTACTTCATTTCCGAGTATATACCATCCAGAACGCAAAACTTCTAAGGCTTTACTCTCGTATTCGGAAGCATATAAGTCAAATTGTCTTTTTAAATTATTTGCCATTATCATAACTAAATCTCCTTAAATATTACGTATGTCTATGTAGGCTTTTTTATATCTTGTTTTATTAAGAATTGATAATTTAATTCTATGAAATATTAAAGGTGTTGAACTAAAAGGATGTCTTAAAATTCGTTTAAAATATTCTTTTTTAGAAACACGATTATCCGAAATATATTCTTTAATCAAAGGTAAAAAATTATATTTATTTTCAAAGAAACATTTTTTCTCTTCGATTTTTCTAAAATATGGATAATATATTTTTTCAATTAAATCTTTATCAATTTTGCAATATGAGAGTAAAGGTATAATTGAATAAGTATATCTATCTTTGTTAGTAACGTTTTGAAAATGATAAAAAATAGGTTTAAAGCGTTCTTTGCTCTTTCTATCCTTAAGTTGTTCAAAATTACTATCAACCATTTTGAATTGTTGAATATTCCAAGGAGCTAAACCAGCTCCCTTTTCTTTTGTGACATTAACAAAATCATATTTGTCCCAATCATTTAAGTACATTTGATCTCCACCACAATCAACAGAGCACTCGTTCAAGCATGAAGAAATCCATTTTTTCAATAAATCAATGCTTCTTTTCTCATTACAAAAAGTATTAAATTCAACGCAGATTTTGCCACTAAGCTTTTCTTGTCTTCTTCCTTCACGATTCTTTGGGAAATTATGTCTAACAACCTGCACTGTACAGTTATTATCAAGCATTTCTTTTATTAATATAGTTGGGTCAGAAAGGAATAATAAATCAGCATCGATATAAGTACAAATTTCTTCTTTGTAAAAACTCAGAACATAATAAATTAGTTTAGCTGTGCAAGTCCAACAAAATTCCCCTCTAGATCTGGACTCTTTTACCTTCTTTAAATCTTCATCTTCAAAATCCTTAAGCGAAATAAGCGAAACATTATTTATTTGTAAATCATTAAGAATTTCAAAGGCTCTATCATCCATGCACAAAACATAAATTTTTGCAGTAGAATCACATTCAAAAAGAGACTCAATTGTTACCAAAGCCTTATCTAAATAATTTGAATCAAACAACGTACAATAAATCATAAATTTATTTATCTTTTTCTTTCTCAGATACTTTTTCTATAACATTTATCCACTTTTTTTGCCAAGTATCTTTCGAAAATCCACTCTTTACAGTTTCAAAAGCATTTTTTGAGAGTCTAGTTCTTAATTCCCTATCTTTTACTAATCTTTCTAAACACTCAAATAAAGAATCCGCACTAATGTCACAAATTAAGCCGTTATATCCATCAATAACTATATTAGTTAAACCACCAACATTTGATGATACAACAGCACAACCGGTACCCATTGCTTCAAGAAGCGATAAAGAGGTGCCTTCAGAACCAATCGAAGCAACAACAGCAATATCGTGTTTTAAGTGAACTAAATGAGATTCACCATAGCCATATTTAATAAACGAAACATTTTTATCACCGCTAAACATATCCTTAAGGTAATTTTCATCAGGGCCACCGCCTGCGAAAGTAACCTCTACATTAGGGTATAATCCAATTAATTTTTTAATACTTTCAGCAAAAATACGAGTTCCACGATATTTTTCGAATCTTCTAGCAAATAGAATTCTTACCTTTTCATTATCTAATGTCCCAATACGCTCATAAAACGAAGCATAATTTGGAATAACATTTATATCTACTCTCCTATAATATTGTTGTGTTTTGTACCAGTTAAGAAAGTTGTAATCGACAGCAACACAATAGTTACATTTATTTACATTTTTCAAATCTGAATGGCTTCTATAATTTCTAAAAAGGAATTCAATAAGCGAACTTGATTTTGGACTTTCGGTTGGTATATCCCAATATATTCCATGTTGAATTGAAATGGTTTTCTTATGATTTATTTTGCAGTTCAATGTATGCGTCATAAAAACTACAAAATCATCTTTTTTGACTTCTGAATCAACAAATTTCCTGATAATTTTATTATAAAATTTAATATTGCCTATTTTTGATTTTAATACTCTTATTTGATAACCATTCCAATCTATAGATGTGTTTTCTAAACCTTCTTGAATTATAACAACGTCGTAGCCTAATTTAGAAAAAACACTAGCTAGATCGCAAATATAGGTTTGAATTCCACCTATCGTTGGTTCTGCTTTTTCTACATCAAAGAAAAGATTATAAATGAGAAATGCCTTATTTTTCATAACTTAATTCCGTTCTACAAATATTCTCATCGCTTAAAGGCTTAACATTGTTTTCTGTTCTGTTATGTCTAAAAACAATTAATAAACCAAATAACGCGAAAAACCAAATATTAACCAAATATGTATCAGATACCATCAATTGGAAAAAGCCATAAGTTAATGCAATCAAAAACATATTTCTAACCCAAAGTTCCAATCTCTTACAGCCAATAAAGAGATGAAGAATACCAAAAAATAACGCCAAAATAATTGCGGTTCCAAATATATAACCAAACGAACATAAAAGTTCTACAAATAAATTATGCGAATATCCATTAACAATTGGTCTATCTCCCCATAAACCATATCCTAAAACAGGTGATTTCTTTAACGCATCAAACACCTTTCCCCATAATTTAAATCTATCGCTTCCGTTAATAAACGATGAATCCATTAATTTTTCAAGGGTTCTTGAATGAATATCTCTAGCCGATAAGAATAAATAGATGCTATGAATAATCGATTTGAAATTAATGATAATAATTAATCCCACTATCGAAACAAGAATTATTATAAACACTTTTTTAGAGAATGAAATCGATCTTGAAGTAACAAATAAAGCAGCAAAAAAGCCCGCTAAACAAACAAGACATCCACGCGCGCCTGCAACAAAAATAATAACGCAACTTAAAAGTCCTAATAGTTTATCAAAGATTGTTTTCCATTTTGAGTCGCTTTTACTTAAAATACAGGCACAAGTAGCCACGAGGGCATTATACGAGAACGACATATAAGTTCCGCCAGGAGATGAGGTTGCAAAATCAAATACAACATAAGCAACCAAAAATATAATTAAAATAATCCTGCTATAAAAGATAATGTAAGCAAAAAGCTTTTTATAATCTACGTTGCATCCGAGGACAAAAAACAACGTTGGAAGGCAGAAAAAGAATAAAAATAGAGCAGGACTATATGCAATTTTTTCGAAAGAAATATAAATTAAAGAAACGTAGTCTTTATTCAAAAGAGAGAAAAACACTGTTCCCAAAACAAATAATATAGTTATCAATATACTCAGCACATCACCACGTGTGCACACTTTGTAATATGAGAAAACTCCAATCAACATTGCGAGTCCATAAAAAACAATAGAAACGCTAACTGGAATCTTAAAACAATTTTGAATTAAAACATTCAAGAAATATGACAAAAACGAAAACATTAGCAAGAATGCTAAGCAATGCGTTTCTAAAATTTTACTTTTTTCTTTTCTAGTAATCATTTTATGTAACTATTTCTTCTCATCTATTAAACACAGCAAAAAATCTCTGAGTCTTAAAGAATTATTCTTTGATATATGATTCTTTTCAAATAGAGAGACTCCTGCTTTAGCAGTGTTTTTAATTAACTCTTTATCTTTAACAATTGAACTCAAAATTTCTTTTAATTCATCCTCGTTCGTAGCAACAAGAGCTCCATTATTATTTTTTAAATAATCGATAGAAGCTACTTCTGATGGCCCATAACAAAAAAGGCAACGATTAGATGCGAGGCAATCAGCAATTTTGGTCGAAAGAGAATAACGACAAGCATTTATATTTTTTTCCGAAAAATCTTCAACGTGAACAAGAATATCACTTGTTTCCATAATGTTTAAAACCTTCTCGTAGGAAACTTTGCCTAAAAATTGTAAGCCGTTGCCGGATTTAATCTTATCCAGCAAGCATTGTCTTTGCTCACCCGAGTAAACCGAAAGCTGAATAGGGAGATTAAATTCATTAATAATAGAACCAATTTTAAGCAATGATTCACATCTGCCAAGACCTATATTTCCTAAGTAAGACATTTTGATTGGATTAGAAACTTCTTTAGATGCAAAAGAAGTTAAAAAAGAAGAATTAAATAGAACATCAAATTCCTTTTTAAACACTTTTTTGTATGCATCCGCCATTTTAGGAGTAATACAAATATTTTTTGAATCTAAAATATTCTTTTTCGCTATTCTCTTAAATCTTGTTTTATTAATAAACGAAAATAATCCTTTTTGGCCATTGCTTAAACTTAAATAAAAATCATCTACCCAATAAATAAGCATTGGGATTTTCAAATATTTTTTGACCCAATGAGCTATTTTGTGACAAAAAACACTATCACTTCCATAGAAAAAAATCACATTAGGTTTTTGCTCAGTTAACCATTCTTTTAGTTTTTTTGATTTCCAAGTATTAAATCCCCAAGCAACATCTCTTAAAAATCTTGTAAAAGGCTTTTTATCGCAATGTTTAATATACTTTGAAGTATCGTCGTGCCTTTTTTCATTAGAAGGATTAACAACATTACCTGCTTTTTTGAAATATGCTAGAGAATGCCTAATATCGAAATCGGTTATCTCATAAAAACTATTGCAAAAAGGAGCATCTATCTCGCCATCGTGGAAAAATAAATGTGAAACGCTTTCGGCATCAACATCACTTAGAAGATTTCTGAGCGTTCTGCCATTATTTTCGCTTAAATTCATTGGGTTATGGTTAATTAGAAGAATTCGCAATCCCATAATTATTTCTTTTTATTGCTCCTTGCTAATTTTCTAAAGACAAATCCTCTAATAGAATTAGGTAAAAGTCTTTGTACAATAAATCTTTTTGTAACATTTGAGAAATAAGTGAATCTTCCAATAATTTTATTCTTAAGCATAAACTTTTGTAGTTTCTTTTCACTTCTAAAATATTCTTTCCCACCACGTCTGCCGTACATTTCTTTGCCAATACGGACATTGACTAATGTTTCATCTATATTTGCAAAATTAGCTTTATTTAAAAACATTCTTATCCAAAGATAATAATCTTCATCACAAAACCAGTGCAAATATCCACCTGCTTTTAGCATAGATTCTTTTTTCATCATTATAGTTACATGATTCATTGGACATCTCTTTTTTAAATATTTTTTGATGTCAGAATCAGTTGTAGGAACATTACGATACGCAACAACATTATCTTCGCTATCAATAAATTCAGATATGTTGCCACCAACTACATCAACGTCAGGATTTTTTTCTAAAAAAGATAAAAGCTTTTCAAATCTTTCAGGTGAGGAAACATCATCAGCATCCATCTTTGCAATTAAATCATAAGAGCAGTTTTCTGACGAAAGTTTTAAAGCTCCACCATGGCCAACGTTTTCTTTTAATCGAATTATCTTGAATTCTTTTCTTTTAGAATATTTTTCAACAACTTTATTTACTTCTTCAGATATTGGACCATCAACAACCAAAACAACTTCATTTGGTTTTACAGTTTGTTTATCAGTAATGCTTTCTAATGCTCTATCAACAAAAGCAGCATCATCATTTTTATATACAGAAGTATAAACAGAAAAAGGTTGATGTTGCATTAGTTGACCTCCAAAATTGCTTTTGCTTCATTTATTTTTTGTTCGTATTCGTTCTGATCAATCTTGCCTTCGTTTAGGAGGAAGTCACCATAATCAATATCGCTTACAGTTCCTTCTCTTTCTATATCGCTTCTCTTAAAAACCTTTACAAAAGTTTTCAATATTATGCCGATGTCACTAAAAAAACTAATATGATTAACATATTTCAAATCATATTCAAATTTTTGTTCCCAACTAATATTATTTCTACCGTTAACTTGAGCAAGTCCAGATAAGCCAGGTCTTACATTGTGTCTATTTCTTTGCTCTAATGTCATAAAAACCATATCTTTAACCAATTGAGGTCTTGGACCGATAATGCTCATATTTCCAATGAAAATATTAAATAATTCAGGAAGCTCGTCTAAACTTGTTGATCTTAAGAACTTCCCATAAGAAGATAATCTTTGGTCATCAGGAAGCAAATTCCCATTTTCATCTTTTTTGTTAGACATTGTTCTAAATTTAATGAGTTTAAAAACAACTTCTGTTTTATCTTTTTTCTTCTTGCCAGGTCTTTTCTGCACAAAAAAAGGATTACCTTTCATAGCAATTGCCCCAATGATAATTAAAAGGAGCAAAACCGGAGATAAAACCAAGATAGCTATAAAGGATAATAAAATATCCCAAAATCTCTTGAAGAAGCTTTTGTAAAAAATGATAGAAAATGTCATTAAAACAATAAAACTTCCAGCTACTATAAGAAGTATTTGCCACCAAAGCATTATTCAAAGCACCTCTTAATAGCTTCGATTATTACTTCTTGCTCTTCTTTTGTCATTTTGTTATCAGAAGGTAAGCAACAACCTCTTTCAAAAATGTCAGCACCAACATCTTCAGATTCTCCAGAAATATAAGCGTTTGTTTTACATCTAATAGTTCCTAATCTTCCAATACATTCGTGCATTCTATAAAGAGGTTGCATATGCATAGGTTTCCAAATTGGACGTCCTTCAGCATTTATTGAAGCTAAAACTTCTAGTATTTCAGTTGGGCATGATTTGCCCTCTTCAGGAATATAAATAGCTTTCTTGTCATCTCTGACTTGCTTGCACATAGCGTCTTTATCAATGATTAAAGCAGAAAGCCAATAATTAGGTTTTGTTCCTTTAGTAATAGGATTCATCTTAATAGGTAAACCTTTTAAGCCTTCCACATATCTTTCATAGATAGCTTTCTTTTGCTTAATATGTTCTTCTAAATATGGATATTGTCCTCTAGCAATACCAGCTACAACGTTAGAAATACGATAATTGTATCCAACTTCTTCGTGTTGATACCATGGAGCGTTTTCTCTTGCTTGAGTAGACCATTTTCTTGTTTTATTAGCAACTTCTATATCATCTGTTAATAAACATCCTCCAGATGAACCAGTTATAATCTTATTTCCGTTATAAGAAATAGCACCATAATCACCAAAAGAGCCACATTGTTTATTGTCTATAGAAGCGCCCATCGCTTCTGCAGCATCTTCGATTAATAAAGCACCGTGCTTTTCACATATCTTCTTAATTTCATCCATTCTTCCTGGGAAGCCATATAATTCAGCAGAAACAACTAATTTAACTTCAGGATAAAGCTCAAAAGCTTTCTCCAAAGCAACTGGATCCATATTCCAGCTTTCTCTTTCTGTATCTATGAAAATAGGAATGCCACCTTCATACACAACAGGATTTAGCGTTGCATCAAAAGTCATATCAGAGCAGAAAACTTTTTTGCCTTCTAAAGCACCATGTCCAACAAAAGGCTTACCATATAACTTTTCACCAGCCAATTTTACGCATAAATGTAATGCAGAAGTACAATTGCATAGAGCAACAGCGTATTTTACACCAGCGGATTCAGCTGCAATTCTTTCTAACTCGTTAACGTTTTCACCGGCAGTTGTCATCCAGTTTTTGTTATATGCATCTGTCATCCACTTAAGTTCATCACCATGCATTGTAGGAGATGATAACCATATTTTTTTATCAAATGGAACTAAATCTTTTCTTCTAAACATATTTGATCCTCGTTATTTTTAATTTCTACTGCATCTTCTTTTATATCTTGTTTTGAAACGTTATTGTTTTCCGATAAATTGTTTTTTGCCATTGACATTGCTAACAAAATTACATAAAGGCCCGAGCCAAATAAGTCAAATAGATGAATATCTATCAAAGACATCAAAATAATAATAGCGCAAGCCATTGCTGGATAAGACTTTTCAACAGTAATGCCAGACATTACTTTTTTAATAGTAGCAATTCTATAAAACACATAAGTGACTATACCAATAAGACCACAAGAACCAATCATTTGGAATAGAGTATTGTGGCAGCAATAAGGCATTATACTTGCAAGTTGAACTTTTGGATCACCACCGTTATAGAAAAAGCCTTCGCCAAAAAACATATTTTCTTTAAAAGCTTTAACCGCATCTAGCCAAAGTCCAATACGCGAATAGCTCACACCATTCATACCTATAGACTCAAAGAATCCGCTTATTTCACAAGCTAAAAGTAATCCTGCAATACCCACGCACCAAAAGAACAATAACCTTTTGTATTTATTTCTGGTCAAATTATTTGCAGTATAAAGTAATATTCCTAAATAGAAAGTTATTAAAACAAACATAAATAAATATGCTTGTCTTGAAAAAGTAAAAACTGTTCCAGTTATAGATAAAACAGCCAAAATTCCAAACAAAGCTTTATATCCTTTTTTGGTTTCGTATTTGATTAAAAACAATAAAAAAGGCAATGTAACAGTAAACAACATTCCTAATGTATTTCTGTTACCCCAACCTAAGAGAATATATAAACGGTAGTCGAATTCATTACCTTGAGCAAAATAAACAATGTAATAAACAATCATTTCAACAAGAGGTACCAATAGAAAAATTGCTACTTGTTTCGAAACAATTGAAATCGAATTTTTATCAATATTTACATAAGGTATAACGGCAAAAAAGAGAACAACAAAGAAAAAGAACATAAATCCACCAAACATAGTATTCAACGGATTATATGTTTTACTAAAGCTTCCGCTTAATAAAAAAGCAATGCCAACCAAAATTGTAGATAAAGCGACTTTATCAAAAGAAATTTTCTTTTGAACAAAATTTTTAATCGCTGTAAATATAACGATTCCAACAGGAATTGCTGCAAAAACAATACATGTAATATAAACACCTGGTTGGAAGTAATAACCGCTATTACTAAAAAGATCTTCGTTTGCAGGAGAATTTTTCAGAGAAATCATTGTTGACATAAAAAGAAAAATTACAAGCAAGCAGTTAAGATTCTTCTTAAATAAAAACGCAAATGATGTAACAAGAGAAATAACAACAATTACTACTAAATCAAGTCCTAAGTAGTAGCAAAGCAATTCTATTCCGGCTAACATCATAGCGAAATATGATGTGTCAAAAAAAGAAGATATTTTTAAAACAGCCTTATTAAAAAAGTTGCGCATAATTATACAAATCAATTGAAATTATTCAATATCTGAGTTCTTTCTTTTTTTAAGATTTAATAAAGATTTTCCTTCGGCAAGATTAAAGCCAGCAAGAATGAGATTGACTAACATTGGAGCTAAAATACCAATAGCAACTGAGCCAACAAAAATAATTGAAAAGTCAAATTCACCTCTAGCTGTAACAATTTCTTCGCTATCAAAATAGACATTTAAATTATCAATCATTATTTTCTTTGCAATAGCTTCATATTGATTAGTGTAAAATTCTAAATCTGCACGAATATTGGTTAATTTTGATTCAAATGCTTCGAGATTGCTATTGTACTCTGGAGTCAAAGAAGACGTATTTAATTTGTCTAATTGCAATTTATATAAATTTACTCTTTCTGTATCTTCAGCAATTTGTTTTGTTAAAGCAATAATTTCTGTGTTATATTCTCTAATTTCAAGAGATTCAACAGTTGCATTAGTGTTGGTAGAACTTCCACCCTCCGAAGAACCAACAGAACGAACAAGACCATCTCTTTGGTTTTTTAATTCGATTAAAACACCATTATTGACAGCTATTTGCCTGTTCAACGATTCAACAGTACTTCTCAAACTTTCAATATATTCTTTTGACTCAGGAACAATATATCCATTAACTTCAAGTTCATTAGATAAAGAATTGACATAATATGAATCAAAAGCTAATCTCATTTGATTTTGCCAACTACTGATAGTAAATTGGTCCAAATAATAATATCCTTCATCACCACCATAGTTTCCAGATGGTAAAAGAACATCACCATATGTTTCTTTTAAAGTCTCGCTGAGTTTTGTTAGGTTTTCTATTCCAGAAACTAAATTGTTTATCTTATCTGGATAACTTTTAGCCTTATCATATGCTGTAATGTAAGAAGAATAATGAATTTTATCAATTTTATTTTTGCTTACACTGATAACTTCATCTGCGATACATTCGCAAAGAACTTTTGCTTGAAAATCGTTAAGACCATATGAATCTAATACAAGCTCATATCCTTTTTGGTCTTCAACATAAGCTGAATCTTTGTCATCCATTTTATGATCGTTTGCCTTGTATCTAGTTTTATAGGAAAAAGAAGTGACAAGATTTCTTTGAGACATCTTTTCTGCATCTAAACCTGATAAATAATTGTTATTTTGAATGTATCCGCTAATTTTTTCTTTTGTAACAATTGCACGAGGATCAAACTTTTCACCATCGATATAATAAGAATTCTTTTCGCCATTTTCGCTAACAACTGTATTAAATCCAGCAACATCATAATCAAAAAAAGCAACATATTCTTTTCTAGAGCTGCTAAACAAACTCAATCCAACAAAACTAGTTACAAAGAAAACTCCGACCAATACTAAATAAAGCCATTTGTTTCCAAGAAGTAATCTAATTACATCTTTGCCATTAACTCTTTTTTCTTCATTCATAAAAATAAAACCTCTTCAGTTAATCTTATTCTCAACGCTCATGCGATAGAATTATTTTAAAATCATTTAATCAATTTTGTCTACAATATCAATTCCAACCGTTGCTTCAATCGCTTTTCCGCCAAATGGGAATGTAATTGTAACGTTTCTTTTATGTAAATTAATTTTTTTAATCAATCCTTCAAGACCAAAAAGTTGACCTTTTAAGACTCTAATTTTCATTCCTTGCTCTAATTGAATTTGATTAACACCTAATGTGTGATCATTTTGTTTGCCGTAAAGAACTTCGACCATTTTCGACTCAGATTTGCTTAATGGCAAAAAATTCTCGCTGTTGGACTCTCTTCCCAATAATTTTGCAAATCCTTCAACATAGTATAATTCTCGAAATACTTCTTTAATATTCTCTGTTTCAATAAAAATGTAGCCAGGAAAGGCAGGTTTTTCACAATCCACCCATTGCCCTTTAATTTTTTTCCTTTGTACGTAAAGTGGAGAAAAAATATCAATTAAAAAATCTTTAGTTATGTGACGTTTAATTTCTTCAATCATTCTATCTTCTTTTGATGCTTGAACTTGAATTACGTAGTACATATAGCCTCCGAAAAAAATTGTATGCAAGACCTTTCGACTACAAAAGTCTAGAAGTATGTCATCATTATTAACTTAAGGTGCGCAAGGCTTCGATGAATTATATAATGAGTCAAGAAACGAAAATTAAAGACTTAAAACTTTTTATAAGTTGAAAGCACTAATAATTCCCCCGACCCGGGTTATTTAATTTTATTAATAAATTAATCCTTTTACAACATATACTTTTCAAAATAGTTTATTTTGATTTACTAATTCAAATTAATACATTAAAAAAAATAACCTACATTTTACTATAAAATAGATTATTTTTAATGATTTAGATTCGAAGAAACTTATTTTAGTAAAACTTTGTTAAAATTACGATTCAACATGATAAGTCTTAATAATTTGCCTCAAAAGCATTTTAATTTCATCAACTTCTTTATCTAGTCCAAAAACCTCAGATATTTGAGTAATTTCTTCTTCAATTGGTTTTGCTGGTTCGCTAGGTTCAACAAAAATTCTTTCATGTGCTGTTTTCTTTTGGGTCTTTTTGTCGAGAAGCAACTCCTCATAAAGCTTTTCGCCAGGTCTTAACCCCGTTTCAATGATTTCGATATCTTTGCCAGGAATTAAGCCTGCTTGCTTAATGAGTTTAACTGCAAGATCATAAATTCTAACCGGTTTACCCATATCCAAAATAAAGATTTCACCACCCTTTGCATATAACCCACATTGAAGGATTAATGATGATGCTTCAGGAATAGTCATGAAATATCTAATAATATTTGTGTCAGTTAAAGTAATTGGTCCGCCATCTTCGATTTGTTTTTTGAACAATGGAACAACACTACCATTACTGCCTAAAACGTTACCAAATCTAACCG
This sequence comes from Bacilli bacterium, assembly GCA_017651565.1. Classification (GTDB taxonomy): domain Bacteria; phylum Bacillota_I; class Bacilli_A; order RFN20; family CAG-826; genus RGIG9670. The sequence goes on from JAGCCQ010000015.1 coordinate 18,186, forward strand.
CTGCATAATTAGTTTCAGATTTGCTATCAAAATATTGAATAATGGTCTCAGCAAAACGCTTAGTGGCACCCATGACATTAGTAGGTCTAACAGCTTTATCTGTAGAGACTAAAACCATTTTCTTAACTTTATATTTATCGGCCAACTTAGCAACATTATATGTACCAATAACGTTAGTTCTAATTGCTTCTGCAGGAGAATCTTCCATTAAAGGAACATGCTTATATGCAGCAGCATGATAAATATAATCAGGTCTATATTTTTTAATGATTTGTTCAACTCTAATTTCATTATATGTAGAACCAATTAAAGTAACTAATTCGATATCTTTAATATGGCCTTTTTTCATCTTTCTAACTAATTCCATTTGAATATCGTAAGTAGCATTTTCATAAATATCAAAAAGAACCAAAGTTGATGGATGAGCCTCAAATATTTGTCTAACTAATTCAGAACCAATACTACCACCAGCGCCAGTAACTAATATTGTTTTTCCTTTTAACATGGAGTACATCTCCGAGTTATCAAGATGAATTGGTTCTCTACCTAATAATTCTTCGAGATCAACGTTAACGATACGTACATCATTTGGTCCAGCCATTTCGCTAAGAAGAGGCATACGTTTAACTCTTACATCAGTTCTTGAAAGAATATCTAAAATTTCATGATATCTTTCTTTACTTAATGTAGCGATTGCAATAATTACTTCTTCAGCATTATATGCTTTAATAATTTCTTCTATATTATTAATTGGTCCTTCAATATTAAGTCCGCTATAAATCTTTCCAATTTTTTCTACATCATCATCAACAAAAGCAACTATCTTATTATTGCTATTTAAGTTTTTACGTGTATCTTCAACAATAACTTTAGCTGCACTACCAGCGCCAATAACAATTGTTCTAGGTCTTTTTTGATCAACGTGTCTTAATTTAATGCTTGTGATAAATCTAGGAACATATCTAGTAGCGCCTAATACCGTTGTTAATGAAATAAAGTATAAAACGAAAGCAGATGCGGCTTCGTAGTGAGATGGTAAGCCTGGAATAAATCCACTAATTGCATAACCAGCACAACCAATAATTGTGGAATATAAAGCAATGTATGCTGTATCGTGCAAACCAATTTCCCAAATCTCTAATTTATAGATTTTTGTAATTGTAAAAACAATAAGTAAGACAGCCGCTCCACCAAGAGAGAAGAATAAACAGCTTAAATAGTCAATATCACTTGTATTTGAGGCTGTAAAAAATGCCATTGATATAATACAAGTCAAGATAAAGTCTGTTACAGGATATATAAACTTAAAGAATTTTTTAAACTTCGGATTCATTGCTTTATTGATTATATTATGAAAATAATATCCTTTCAATTGTTTGAAGGCATTATCTTGATTTTTAATCTACAAAATTCATAGGGAAAAAGAAAAACCCTATAAAATAGGGTTATATCTTTTCAATTTAAACTAATCTTTATATTTATATAAGAAAACTGAATAAACAATTCCTAATCCAATAGAAAGAATTGCTTGGAAGAAAATTAATGTTTGCATTGAGCATGCTGGATTGCCACTACAATATACTCTAAGAATTCTTCCATGTTTCATGCATAAAGCTACTACAATAGAAGCAATAAAAATAGCCCCTAAAACGTAGAAAAGTATATGAATGATTTTAGAAATAATTCTTTTATTCTTTAAACATAAATTCGCAATAACTAAGCCAGTTATAATTAAAACAAAAATAAAGCTAACAAAAGCTAAAACGCTTAGTGCAACTGTGATGCTTTTCGCATAGTAATAGAATGGCAAAGAGATGCTACCAACGCCTCCTCCAACGCCTTTATAATTGTTAGACATAAAGGTAATAATTAAATTCCAACCATTAATTCCTATTTCCACACCTGCTTCAGTGTTATAAATGTAGCTCCATCCAACAAAATAAAATAAAAGCAAAGCGATACACCCAACTAGTGCACCTACTGTAAACATTCCCTTTTCTTCTTCAATTGTTTTCGATTGTATTGTTTTAACTTCTTCCATAATTCTCTCCCAGATTATTTATCAACATAATGATGTAAAGAAGAATAATCTTCTACCACATTAAATTCCGAAACATTAAATGATAAAAATTGTACATCTTCACTAGTCCCGTCTGCCGCAGGAATAGAAATGGTCTTTTTATCGCTTGATTCTAATTTTCCTGTAACGTGAATCCACGCTTTATCGTTTGTATTATCGTATTGATTTTTAGGTGCTGGTAATTCTTTGTCGCTATTTAAAATAAAGCCAATAATTGTGTCTTTACCACACTTACATCCAAATCCTGAGGAGCATTGTCTAACACCACAAGTATAAGTGACATTATCAGTTGATTTTAATTCGTACGTAAAGCAATCAAACGTTAATGTTTTATCTACGTATTCTTCTGGATATGTTTGAATATTTGTCATAACCAAAAAGAATGTTTGTTCAGTAAGAACACTATTATCACTACTGCAAGAGCATAATCCCAAAATTGATAAAACAGTTAAAACCTTTTTCATGTTATTTCCTTCTTAATATAATACCCACAACAAGGCAGACAATGAAAGTAAATGCTTCAACTAAAACAATAGTTGAACCGACAGGAGAACCGGCAACCATTGAAATAAGAACACCAGTGACAGCATTTACCACCGCCAAAATTACAGAAACAATCGTAACTATCTTATAACTCTTTGCAACTCTCATTGCACTTAAAGCAGGGAAAACTAGCAACGCAGTAACCAATAAAGAGCCTACTAATCTAATAGCAAGAGAGACAATAATAGCAATAGTTACAGCAATGATGGATTCATAGATTTTTGTTTCGATTCCACTTGCTCTAGCAAAACTTTCGTCAAAACTAATAACAAAAATTTTGTTATAAAAGATAACGTAAACAGCAATTGTTGCTAAGCAAAGAACGCCACTAACAATAACATCTACAGGTTGAAGTGCTAAAATCGAAGAAGAGCCAAATAATGTAGTACAAACATCCCCAGCAACATTTCCGCCTGTTTTAAAGACATTAATTATAAAATATGCAAAGGCCAAAGAGAAAACAGAAATCATTGCAATCAATGAATCGCCTTTGATTTTTGTGCTGCTTTTAACAGTGATTAATGCAAACGAGACACCACCTGTTACGAATACACTAAGTATTGTTCCGCCAATACTACTTGCAAATCCCGCCACAATTCCGATGGACATAGCACCGAAAGCAACGTGAGATAAGCCATCGCCAATATTAGATAGCCTTTTTAAGACTAAAGTAACACCAACGAAAGCACTACAAACAGCAATGAAAACAGTAGCAATCATTGCATACCAAACAAAGTCGTATTTGAAATATTCAAAAATTGATAAAGCAAACATTATTGTCTACCTCCAAAAGATAAAAACTTTTTACCTAAAGGTGAATTGACAAATTCATCTTTGCTCATGAAATAATTTTCTTCTCCAATAAATAATATTTTTGTAGCTAAATTAACTGATTCATCTAAATCGTGAGAAATCATAACAATTGTTATATCTTCTTTATGTAATTGTTCTACGATTTGATAGAACTCTTTGATAATTTTTGGATCTAGACCAGTTAATGGTTCATCTAAAAATAAAATGTCATCAGTAGCGCATAATGCTCTAGCGATTAAAACTCTTTGTCTTTGACCGCCAGAAAGAGTAGAAAACGCCCTATCTTTTAAATCTAAAATATCTAATAATTTCATATTTTCAAGAGCTATTCTTTTATCTTCTTTACTAAAGAAAAGTTTTCTGCTACCAGCGTTAATTCTGCCTGAAATAACAATTTCCCTTACTGTTGCAGGAAAGTCATTTTGAGACTCGTTTGTTTGAGGCAAGTAACCAAACCTCTTAACGTTCAAAGAAGGGGAATACTCAAATTCCCCTTGAATTGGTTTTAATATTCCTAATATTGTTTTTAAGAGCGTAGACTTACCTGCACCATTTTCACCAACGATGCACACTACATCCCCCTCATCAATCTCGAAATTAATATTTGAACTTACAACCTTTGAATTATAACCTATTGATAAATTTGTACCTTTAATTAACATGTTATTTGCTAGCTTCCACTAAGACATCTAGGTTTGCTTTTATTACATCAATATATGTCCAATCTGCTTTATCGGTTTTAGTTTCTAGCGAATACAAGCTAGAAATTTTTTGATTTTTGCTATTTGTGTTATCTTTAACACTATTAGCAATCTTACCATCAGAACCAGTTGTTTTTAATATTGTAGTCAAACCTAATTCATTGACTTTATTAGCTAAGAAGATAACTGTTTCAAAACTTGCTTCGCTTTCAGCTGAACAACCTTTGAAAGCTGCGTAATAATCTAAGCCATAATCTGAGAATAAATATGAGAATGGGAATCTATCTGCAACTACTAATGTTTTGTGTGTAGCAGAAGCAAATTTTGCGACATATTCTTTGTGCAAATCATCTAACTTTTTATTGTAGTTATTAGCATTTGCTAAATATTTATCCTTATTGTTTTCGTCAATCTTGCCTAATTCCTCCGCAATAGATTTAACAAATTTTTGTGCATTTATCAATGAATTCCATACGTGTTCATCATATTCTTCTTCGTGTTCGTGATCATGGTCTTCACCTTCTTCATGGTCATGGTCTTCATCTTCATCATCGTCATGGTGATGATGTTCATCTTCTTGCATACCTTCTTTTTCTTCTTCTAATTTTGCATCATCGCCAAGAACGTCTAATAAACAAATTTGCTTTTGATCTTTATTAGTGATATCTACTTTTTTTATCCATTCATCACTTTCGCCACCAACATAGACAAATAAATCTGCACTACCAACGCTGATAATATCATCAACACTAGCTTGATATGAGTGGAAATCAATACTACTGTTAATTAAGAGTTTTGGCTCTGCGACTCCATCAACTCCATCAATGACAGCATTAATCCATTCATATTCAGGATATAAAGTACATGTAATTTTAATTTTGCCGTCGTCGGATGTGTTGCAGCCAGTTCCGCATAATAATGCGGATGATAATGCTAAGAATGTTAATTTATTGAATTTCATTTTAGTTCTCCATAAATTTGAGAATGAATCTCATGTTTCAAATTTTAGCACACAAAAATATTAATGCAAGTAAAAATTTGAGATTCAGTATCAATTTTTATTTGAGCTACTTAAAGCATCTTAATTATAATGAACTTTATTTTAATTCTTGAACAGGTTTTATACTGAACTTTTTGTATTTTTATAATGCTCTTAAAGTCACCACTATTGTTAAGTCGCTTGCTACTTTTGTGACTCTATAAACATTTTCTGCGCCTGTGTCACTAGGACCTTTAAGATTCTTGTACGAACCAGTAACGTTAATTGATTCGATTTCGAATCCTTCAGGAACTATGACTTTGAAATTAACTTGTCCACCACCAGAAGTATCCGCTAATTCATATTGATTTGTTACTATTCCATCAACAGTAAAATCTTTTCCCTCATAAACCATTATTGATGCACCATTATTGGTAACAAAGTCGATACAGAATGGTTTTTCTTGCACAAAACAGTTTAAATAATTTTCAAGATTTTCTCTCTTTGTTGTTAGCGTTCCAATAAGGGATTTTGCGGTTTTATTAAATCTATAAATAAAATAATCATAATCATTCAAATCAAATCCACAATCATCAGGCCATCTTGAATAATTATCGAATAAAAAAGGTATATTTACTCTAACAAAATTTTCAACATCAATAATTGTATTTGAAATAATATTATGCACATCAAGTTCTTCATACTTATTATATAAATCTTCTTTTATCCAATCCGCATGTGCAAAAGCTAAAAACCAAATGTTGTAACATTGATGCCATGTGCTATTGCTTGAGAAAATAAACAAAGAATCCTGATATGTATCATTAAGATAATCAAATCCTAAATCAAAATCCCAAGGAGCTTCAAAAACAAGCTTAGGATGTTCTTTTGATGCATCGTAATTTATAAAGAAACTCGACCAACCCAAATCATAATCTGTGCAAATTTCAGAAAGAATCATCATTCTTAACAGTGATTCATAATCAATAACTTTTTCTATTACTTCTTTAGCGGTTTTAGCTTGAGTATCATCTACTAAGTTAAAGTTTTCATCTAGTTTTTTATAAGGATTAATAGTCAGGTCAGAGTGATCACCGATCAATGTATCACGAATTAAATCATATGTTCTTTGAACTACTGTTCCAATATAATCCCTCTGAGCGTCACAATTTATATCACTTTTAATAGAGTAATATGGATTCATGTTATCAACAGTAAGCAAAACACCATCTTCAGTTAATAAATCACCCCTATAATCAACAGCAAAATATTCATCCTCTAATCCAGCATACATATCCATTTCAATCAAATAGCCAATGTCTGTACCTTCATAGCTACTACTAGGTTCAGGAATATCAACTCTTCCATCATGTACTTGTTGCTGCTCAGCAAGCATATACATTCCTTGATATTCATTATTAATATTTAAAATGACAAAACAGTAATCCGATGAATAGTATTCGCCATCAAAAATTTGTTTAGCTAAGTTGAAAGCAATAAAGTTTTTCAAAAACCAACCATTCCATTCGGCTAATAAGACCCAACTTTTTGCTTCTAAATTATCATTTAAACCAAGCATTCTTTGTTTTTGATCAAATTTAAGTCTATAAGGTTTCTTGCTATATGTAGCTGTTCCGTTACCTCTAACCTTAACTTTGCAACTAGCGTTAGAAATATCATAATAACTACTTCCTGCATTAACACTAACTTTTGTGCTTACGTAATCTTTCGTAATTTCTTCGCTAGTATCAATATTAACAATAGGTAAAGAACGATAACCACAATTAATGCAATAAACATCATAATTGCAAGAATCACCTTTGTGCCATACGTGATTACAGTATTTTGCATAAAGTTCTAAATCATATGCAGGCATTGTTATGAAAGACAATTTATTAATACATTCTTCTTCCAAATAATATCCAACAAAACTATGCTCATAATTTCTGATTTCAGGAATATCTAAAGATTCACCATAATTAAAATTAGAAATAGAAATCTCGCTATTATTATGAATTAAAACGTTATAAGTGTTGAGTTGCCACTTAGCATACAGCTCATTCTCTCCCTCTACTGCTTTTGAAATATCAAATTCATCCGTTAATTCGTTATCTAAATACCAGCCTAAAAACGTATGGCCTTCTTTAACTGGGTTTTCTAATTCGAGAGTATGCAAAATATCTCTCTCTAATGTAACAGAAGGATAAGAAACACCATTATCACCGTGATAATTGAAAGTGTAGAAATGTAATATCTTAGTAAATTTAGGATATAAGTCGATATCGTGCGATGGCATATTTCCATAAGCAAATGGAATATTTAATTCTTCATCGATAAAATATCCATCAAATGTATGGTCATATTTCTCAACTAAATCGACTCTGATTGGACTGCCATAATCGAATGCATATTCTATTTTCTCGTCTTCGTTATGAATGACTACTTTATATGAATTTACATTCCATTTAGCAAATAATTCGACATTACCTTCTTTCACATTATTAATTGTGAATTCTTCTTCATACTTACTATCTAAATACCAACCATCAAATGTGTAGCCTTCTTTATTTACTTCAGGTAACTCTAAGGAATTTAGTTCATCTCTTTCTAAAGTAATAGGACTATAGTAAAGTCCATTTTCTGCTCTAAACACAAATGTGTAATAATGTAAAATTTTACTAAATCTAGGGAACAAATAAATATTGTGCGAAGGCATATTTACTAATGTAAATTCTTCAGTCAATTCTTCATCTAAGTAAAAGCCTTCAAAGGCATAATCAAATTTCTCGATAGAATTAAGTTTAATTGGATCTCCAAAGTTGAAATTATATTCAATTACTTCTTCTTCATTAAGAATAATTATCTTATAAGAGTTTACGCTCCATTTTCCGTGTAACTCATTAATGCCCTCTTGAGCATTTTCCAATTTAAACGGTTCTTTAAAATTTGTATCAAAAAACCAACCTTCGAAAGCATAACCTTCTCTAGTTGGCTCAGGCAAAACGAGATTATTAAGTTCATTTCTTTCCAAAACAACATTGCTGTAATGCTCATTGTTATTTGGATGATAAACAAATGTGAAGTAATGCAGTTTTTTGTTGAATTTAGGATACAAATCTATATCATAAGCGGGCATATTGACCAAGTTAAATTCTTCAGTCAATTCTTCATCAAAGTAGTATCTATCAAAATCATAATCATCTTTATATACGGGGTTTAAATCTATTACATTGCCATATTCAAAAAGGTATTCATACTCTTCATCTTCATTATGAACAGTTACTCTATAACTATTTATAGACCATTTTGCGTATAGCTCGTTATTTGACTCAGAGAAATTTTCAGCATCATATTTATTGGTAAATTCTTTATCAAAATACCAACCCTCAAATGTGTATCCTTCTCTTGTAGGCTCTTGCAGTTTCAAATTCTTAATCAAAGATTTTCTTACAATATCCCGATTAAGTGCTTTATCGGTATTTGAATGATAAATAATGCTGCAATTGCTTTCTTCGCATCCACCAATAATTAAACCTAAAGATACGATTAAAATACCACAAAATACTCTCTTCACCCCATAAATGTCCTCTTTTCTTTCATTAAATATGAACGTTTTATAATTTTTATGTAGCATGAAAAAAACGTGAAATCAATCATTTTTCATCATTTTTAAAGCTTTTTTGCGTTTTTTTAACTATTTATTTTTCTTTGCGCACTCATCGCAAGTGCCATATAAAACTACTCTAGAAGGGTTTACTTTGAAACCGTGATCTTCTTCAATATGTTCAACTAATTCACCAACTTTTTCACAATCTAAATGGAATAATTTGCCACATTTTTCGCAAACAAGATGGAAATGATCATTATCTTCTAATTCGCACAATTGATAACATGGAGGGTTTTTCTCATCCACGATAATCTTTTTAAGTGCGCCACTATTAACTAATAAATCTAATGTTCTATATAGTGTAGCGCGTGATATATCAATATTATCTTTTCTAATAATATTTAAAATAGACTCCACAGTAACGTGTTTACTATTGCTATTTTTAATAATATCAAGTACTTGTTCTCTTTGTTTTGTTTTGTAAGCCATATGTAAAATTTTTAATATTATAACCTATTTTTACATATTTTTCATTTTTTTGCGAAAAATCTTTGAAATATAATTTCAAAATCTTACAAAACAAAAATTTTTTATCATTTTTTAAAAAAGTGGCCCTTTAAATAAGTAAGGAGGAAATTTATATGCCTGCAAATCAAGGTTTATTTAATGAATCGCAAATTGTAATGACAATTTCAAATAAAAAGGTTAGAGATATTCCTCAAAATCTCAAATTTATGTTATTCAAGATGTTTGGTCCACTAGATGAAGAGGAAATAGTTCACAGTGAGCAACTCAAAGATTGGATTAAACCAGATATCTTTATAGAATACAAAGGTATTAAAAAGTATGTATCTATAAAATGTGGAAGAGCCACAGAAGTACATGCAGAATATATTGATACATTTGTAGACTTCCTTAAAGATCATGGTTTATCTGAAGAAAGTTGTAAATTCATAAAAGAATACTGTTATGGAGATGGAACTGATGACGGATCAGGAACAGAAGCTATGGACTTTCTTACTTTAAAAATGCATTTTCAAGATAGGGCTAAAAAGTTTAATGAGGAAGTAATGCATAATCCTTATATTATAGAGAAAGCTATACTAAGGTGTTTATTTGAAGGTAATAGACCAGGTATGCAAGAAGCTGAATATATTTATTTCGGCACTCCACAATATGGAGCACTATGTTCTAAGAAACAGATACTTAAACATTTAACAAGACGTACTTGGGGCTTTATGGGTAATCCTCATATAGGTCCACTACAATTCAGGATGCATATAAGAGGTCAAGCTAGATATGAAGAAAACGAATATAAAAGACACACTATCGACCTTTGGTGGGCAAATCTTCAACAAGATATAGAATTTATCTCAGATAGATATAACATCGATTAGATAACATATTAAGCCCTAAAATAGGGCTTTTCTTATACTCGGCGTGGAAGGGTAAATCCCGAAACTAGCGAGAAAACAAATAAAAAAACACCTTCAAGGTGTTGAATAAATTTGTTTGGTAGCTGGGGAGGGACTTGAACCCCCGACACGCCGGGTATGAGCCGACTGCTCTAACCAACTGAGCCACCCAGCCAAGTCTACTAATTTTCTTAGTTCCCTCACTGATTTGCATTCAAGGGGTTTAACTAAGATTGGTGGACCCGAAGAGACTCGAACTCTCGACCCCCTGAATGCAAATCAGGTATTCTCCCAACTGAACTACGGGCCCACATTATTTTGAATGCTTTTCAATATTATATTTTTGCTTCGAGTTAGTCAAGCAAAAAAAGCATTAAAAATAATTTTCTTGGGCTCCGTAGTCATTTGGAAGAATACCTGTCTGGGTTAATTTATTAATTAATCTTTATTTAGAGTGATCGTAGCGACCGCATTTTCATTACTGCCTTTAATAGAAACAGAGAAGCTCCAATCAAGAGTTGCACCACTATTCAGCTTCCCATTAAAGACAAATTGTTTTTTAAATGTATTCATGTTGAACGAAGAGCCATTTAAGAATAAGTCTGATTTAGAGAATTGACTTTTACTGTGATAAGTTTCTTTACTATTATTCCTTATTAATTGTAATAAGTTAAAATCTGCGTATTCTTCACCACATGGAGATATGTATGCATTAGAAGAAGATGATGCATATGTATTAGACATCATCATTGCATTATTTTTAAACGGAACTACATAACTCTTATCAGAATAAGCGCCATTGAATGAATTTCTTACTTCAACAAGTCTAGCATCAACGTGCCATAATCTAATTCCGGTTTCATTAACTCCTCTTGGATAGGTTTCTCTATAGAGATAATCTGTATCGAATTTATTTAATCCTGTTGGAGTATACAACTCTAATAATAAATACTCATCAAATGGTGAGTTAGCACTATTAAATGATGGACTTAATAAAATTACTTGATGAGAAGATTGGAATGGAGTAAGAGTAATTTGACAATCTTCATAAGGAACATATGCATCAGCCCAACCTAAAGCCAAGCAAGAGAATGGGTCATGAGCACCTACGTTATAATCTTGCATAGAGAAACCACTAGCAGGGTTATATTTATTGGAATAATCATAATAATCATCCAAGCCAAACATATGGCCCACTTCGTGGATATATGTATGAGTGTCTAATAAGCAATTAGTTGTATTTCCACTTCCGTAAGCAGGATTTGCTTTAGTTCTTGATGCAGAAGTCTTTTCTGAATACATGAAGTCATAGCTAGCCCATAAGAAACAATTGGCATTAGGTTTATTTACATCACAAATAGCACTATTTCCTAACCATGTAGTAAATGCCCATAAGCTTTCTCCGTATTGAGCAAATTTATTTTTACTATAAAAAGCAGCGCGATCAGGACAACCATAAATCAATATAACTCCATCAAGATATCCATCTTGGTCACAATCATAATTTTTTCTATTATCTGAGTGTGTATTAAAGTACCAGTTTGTCGCATCATTAACCAAATCATAAATAGATTTAGAATTTGGTCTTGGAGAATCTAAATCATAATTATACAAATTATGACTATAATTGACTTCGTACCAATCGCTTACAGTACCTTTAATAGATAATCTTCCATTTGATTCTGTTTCGTAGAAAGTTTTGACACTTTCCCAGCCAGTATCTTCACTTGTACCAAAGAATGATTTTTGAATATCAATTTTTACGTTATTTTTATTTGAAATATATTCGCTAGAATCTTTAAACCAAACAGGAATAACAAGGAACTTTGTTTTATCTAGTGAAGGAGCAGAATCTTTCTTTGCGAATGTATTACCTGAAAAATCATTTAAATTGTAAGACATTGGATGTGCCTCCAAAGGAGGTCTTTCAGTGACAACAATTTTAACATTCGTAATTACAGATGGTTCATCTACTGATGTAATTGTAACTACACATTCTCCAGTTTTAATTCCTGCCACATTACCAGTTTCATCAACTGTTGCGATGTTTTTATTAGATGATTCAAACGTGACTTCTTTATAACTAGCTTGTTCAGGTGAAACCGAATAATTAATTTGTTTAGTATTATTTACAAAAATATTAAGTGTATCTTTATCTACTTCAATAGAACGGACAATAACTTTATAGGTTCTAACTGAAATAGAGGCAGTTATATATCCACTTTCAGTTTTTGCTTTTGCAGTGACGTTTGTATTTCCTTCTTTAAGAGCGGTAATTGTTCCGTCACGAGCAATAGTTAAAATACTTTCATCAGCAGATTCCCATTCGATAATTCGTTGATTTGTTTGCTTTGGTGTATACGAAATTGTCATCTTCTCTTTAGAGTTAATAGGTATATTAAGCCCTTCTTTCAACGAGATAGATGTAGGGTAAATTGGTTCTCCATTATAATTAATCGAAATGGATTGAATAGTAAAACTAGAGTTGTTGCTTCCTTTAGGTTTAATTTTTAAAGAAACCACACCACTTTTATTTTTAATTTCATAACTAGGAGTCAACTCATTATCGGAAGATGAAACAACATCAACCCCAATTAATTCTTCTCCAATATAAGTAGAAATCTCTACATCATTAGAGTTTCCTAAATTTTCTATAGAATTATTAGCGACGTTATATTTGATTTTTGTAATATTTGTATAACTTACTGGCGAAGTAATTGTCGTTTCAGAAGTTACGTTAATGCCGTTATTCAATTTCTTAATTCCAGGTTCAGAGTATTTCCAATCGCCTTTTGATGTTTCAAATCTTACTGTGCTAAATACGTAATCAATCTTTTCAGATGGAGAAACAGTGATCAAACAATCTTGTTTAAAATCGTCTACAAAAGTAGTAACAATGCATTGTCCTTCTCCTACTCCAGTAACAACTCCATCTTTAGAAACTTCAGCAACACTTGGATCATTGCTTTCAAAATAAACATTTGAAGTACAGTCTTCTGGTTGAATTAAATAATCGATTTTTTTTGTGGATTCAGTAGATAAAGATAAGCTGTCACTTCCAAGGCTCAAAGAAGTAGCTGGAACTATTCTATCTACAACATCAAAACTAGCATATCCTGTTACAGGAAAAATATAATTTGAAATAGGATTGTAGGTTACTTCTACATCATATGTTCCAATGTCTTCTAAGACATAATTATCGTTTGTAATTTTTACCGCTCCTTGTTCAGGACATCTTAGTATTACAGATAAATTGTTATATAAAGAATTACTAGAATCTATTAGTTCTTTTCCAGAATTAAATGTTAAATAAACAGTTATTTCATCTAAATTAAAAAAATCGCCTGTTTTTCTCACAGTTTGACTCACTTCAACATCTACTTTTTGGACTACTTTTTCTGCATTTTTGCAGGAAGTTATTCCTAGAGTAAGCGCCATCAGACTTGTAAAAAATAAGCGACTTCTTCTCATATATGAGATTATACACATTTAAAAATTTAAATGTTAGAACTTTTTTCTTGCTATTCGTCGGTTAAATCCCTGCGTTTTTTCTTTAAATAATAGAAGATGCTTCCAAAATAACTCTTAACAAATTTACCAGAGAATTTTGAAATAATTTTCTTTTGTTCTTTTGTGTATTTTTTCTGCCATCTAATGATAGTTTTTGCAATTAACCAAGGGTGTCTAATATAAAGAAGTAACGTTTTATCGTTACCACCAAGTGCAGTAACCATAGCATCAATTGTTAATTGTTTAACTTCTTCAGATTCGTTTTCTAACCATTTTGTAAGAGTTCTATGTCTAACAAAAGTCATAAATGATCTTTTGTTTTTATATTTAAATTTGCCATCTTTTTTAATTCCCCAACCATAAGGTGAATGTTGAAGAACTAAAATAATAGATCTAGAACCTACAACTTTAAAGTGTTTTGGAGTATGGAAGCAAACTCCGACAATACTGTTTTTAGGAATAATATGGAAGACTTTGTCTTCAATACGTTTATATTCTTCTGTTTCATATATTTATTTGCTGTAAAAACCAGGTCCATCAATTGAATATACTTTTATAACTCTATCTTGTAATTCAGGAGCAATTTTTACTCCAGCATAAATAGCTAGGTTACCACCTTTTGAGTGACCTCCAATATAGAAAGGTCCATCTATTTTATCGGCAACTTTATTTATGTATTCAACTGCATCAATTTGAGAAGGATTTTGAGTTTTTAATGTAAATCTAAAATTTTCTTCCCATCCTAAAATAGTTAAATCCGTTCCTCTAAAGCAAATATAATGACCTACTCCTGGAATTTCAAAAGTTAAAGCGAAATATTGTTGTTTCTTTTCATAAGAAAACTTTTCTTGGATATATTTTATTTTTACATTTCTATATCTTTTTGTTTTGATAATTGCAGTTAAGAGTTTTCTATGTTGATTTGGTGTAGGAGACCCCACTATTAACATCTTGATATTTTCAGGTGTTAATTCATCAAAACAAAAAGGCTTGCCATCTGGATCATCAATACTTGGAGCTACTTTTTCCCAGCATGGATAAGAAAGATATGCAAACAAAGCACCATCGACGTTTCCGAATGGGAATTCATCGAAGCTTTTATCACCAAATTTGTAAATGTATCTCTTTAAATGCATAAATAAATCTTACTCGTAAATTATTAAATAAAAAAGACCGAAATCGGTCTAATGTGAAAAACGTACCTAAAATTAGAACTTAATTAACACTATAACTCTATAATCTCCATTAAATTCAAAAGCGTATCTAAAGCATTCTTTTCCTACTTCCATGATTTTTTTACACCATCATAAATCGTTTGTTCAGGATCTAGAACAAAACATCCAAATCCTAAATCTTCTTCCCAAATTGTGATTGTTCTAATATTAAAATATTTTCCCTCATATTCCTTAACTAAAGGATCATCTTCATCTAAAGAAAATTCATCAACTAAATCTTCTAATTTGATGTCATCAAATCCTCTATAAAAAGAAAATATATTCTTATATTCTTTTTCAACTGGCAATTCATAAAAAGCTTTATCAACTCCTTCAAGATAAGTTTTTGCAAATTTCTTGAAATCTTTTCCTAAAGCTTCTTTAAGGCTTACTCCTTCTTCAATAAAGAACATTTCTTCGCTATGGTCATAAAAATTGATTACTTTAAGCACAATCTACCTCTACTTCAAATTCCTTCATGCAATTAGCACATACACCATGAATTCTTCTTTTTTTCATTTGTCATTTTAAATCTAAGTTCTTTGCCACATCTTGGGCAGTTAATGACTGTATTTTTAACTCCATTTTCTTCTATAATTCTACTTGCCATATCTTAATATTTCTTTCATAAATAGTTTTTATTAATACAAGTTTTTACGTTTGCCGAAATTCTGAAATCATATATTTGTGCACTCGTTTTATCTTTCTCGTAAAATGTTGAATAGTTTGAAATTGTGTAAATCTTAAAAAATTTATTTTTTCCTTAATTACCAATTGTTCTAAAACTATCGTTAATTCAAAAGTTAAGATTGGTATTATCTGGTGTTGTATGAGTTGCATTACGCGCTGATAAACATAATAGTGATAACAAAATATGCCTTTAAAGTTGTTCGCTATTATGATTCCTTTATTTTTGTTTAATGGCAATCATAATAAACTGTAATTGATTCAATTACAAGGTTATAGTCGGGTTCATCTGTCCATATCATAAAATGATTCGGATAAAAACTTTGTCCAACAGGTTGAGATTCTCCTTCTGGTACATTATCTTCATAGTAAACAGCAGGCAAAGCGGAAAAATTAAACTTTTCACCGCTTTGATATCCCGAAGAAACAACATTAGCATTATTCAAATAATAGTAATACATTATTTCATCACCTAATCTGTGATTTTCTTCATCTGGTTTATACATAAAATAGCCTGATATTTGAATATCTGTGGTTCCAGAATACACTATCGAAATACTCTTAATATTCCATATAGGGGAGACAAGGCGCAAATTTGAATCACAATACATTGAAAGCAATTCATTGTTGTCACGTTTTGCATCAATAACATACAATTCAAAAGGCGAATTGTTTGGACGCGCAAAAGTCATACTTCCTTCATAATAATTTTTATCGTTGTTAAATTCTAAATCTAATAAGGAATTAGAAGGTTCAAATATATAACTATATGCTGTATCTCCTTCAGCTTCCAAAGGCTTTCTATCAAAATCATTAATAGTTACAGCAAGCGCGGTAACTAACGGAGCTACAATGATACCTGTCGATAATAATATTTTTTTCTTATTCATAAGTTACCTTCCTTTCTATGCACATCTGCATAATCCTTATTAATAAATAAGTAATATCAGCAAAAATAACAGTAGTCAAATAAATAAAAAATGACCGATTATATCGGTCAAATTTTTACTTTTTTATATATAAGATTTGCGAGAATTTTTATCTCGCTTAATCATTATATATTGTTTTATTGAGAAAACTACAATTTTTGTATTTTTGTATTTTTTTAAATTTTATCTTCTATTACTAGAACCATTATTTTGTGGTCTTGGTGTTTTAGAAATCTTACGGTATAAGAAGATATCTTTTCTAGAGAAGATATGGAATGAATTCTGTCTTACGTAATTAGCGGCGCCAAATTGCCATCTAACAGTTTTATTCTTCCTGCGCATACCCATTAGGATACTTGTAGATGCAATAGGACCAATAATTAACGCTGCAATAATTCCACCTTCTAAAAGTTCAAGTGCGGCACATAATCCAAACACTGCTCCACCAATAAGAATGAAGAACAACATCCAGAATAAGAAGAATTTAAGTTTTGAAACTGGTAAGTCACCAGCAATTTTTCCTGTTTGTCCATTAACAGCGAAACGGTAATTCTTTTCTTTCCATTTAGCATTTAAAATCCAAACTGGATATAAAGCATAGGCTGTTTTAGTGTTACTTAATTGAAGATTTGAATCAGCAACTGTAACGTTTACATAACTACCACTAATATCGCCTCTAAACGCAGAAATTGTACCTTGTCTAAATCTTTCAGTAGCGCGGTTGAATGTAACATCTTTATCTACATCATATCTATCAGCAGCGTATCCTGCTAAATAACCTGCATTAAATTCTACTAATTGATTTGGATCATACGGTTCAATTGATTCCATTAATGCATCTTCCATTTTTTGGCTTCCATCAACTGGAACTCTATCAAATGCTATATCTCCTTCACGAACTAATGAATAATATTTAACTTCGTGATAATCATAACGTGCATCTGACCAACGGCGATGAATTTCACCTTTGAATCTAACTTTGCCTGCTACATCAGCATCAAATAGCCAAAATGGGACGTATAAAGGTTTGACTTCCTCAATTGTATGGGTCTTAGAGAAAGAACCTGGTAAAAGAGGCTTTTTCTTAAAGAAACCCTTTAATGAGTCAAGTACGTTAGCTTTATCTTTTTGAAATGGAATAACAAGATTTGGTTTTAAGTCTCCTGACATTTGTTTGGAGACTAAAACGTTGTTGCCACAGTAAGGGCAACAAGTTGATGTAGTTGTTTCATCAACAATAATTTCACCACCACAACTTTCACAGGAATAAATCTTCATTCCCTTCATTTCTTGGTTAGTGTAATTTTGTACAGTTGATTCATCCCAACTAACATCTTCTTCTTTATCAGACGCTAAATCATCTGTATATGCTTTTAAATCATCTACAGAAAAATGAGAGTCACAATAAGGACAGACTATGTCTTGTGTCTTGCTGTCAAAGTGTAAAGTACCCCCACAGCAAGGACATTCTAATTCTTTATTAGCCATATAAACTACTTAGCTTCGTCTAAATCATTGATTGGGTCGCCACATTCTGGACAGAACTTAGGTGCTTTTTCACCTGGTTTTGGTTCCCAACCACATTTATCACATCTAATTTTCTTTTCGCCTTCTGGTTTCTTGCAACCACATTCTGGACAGAATTTGCCAGTAGCCATAGTTCCACAGTTTGGACATTTCCAACCAGCAGCAGCTTCAGGTTTCTTTTCACCGCATTCAGGGCAGAATTTTCCAGTTGCTTTAGCACCACATTTTGGACAAGTCCAACCACCAGCAGCTTGTTGTTGTGCTTGTTGTTGAGCTTGTTGTTGTTGGCCCATTTGGAAGAATTGTTGTGCATTCATTCCACCGGCATTAGCAGCCATATTTAAGCCATAGAAGCCCATAGCAGCACCATTTGCGTTACTAGCAGCGTTCTTCATAGCTTCAGCTTGTGCTTCAACCAATGTTGCACCTGCCATAGCAGCATTTCTAGCGTAAACATTCTTTCTTTGAAGTTCTTTGATTAAGTCTTCATCTTCTTTTGGAAGAGTTACAGAACCTAAAGCGATTGAGATAACTTCAATACCACGTAATGAACCCCATTTTTCATCAAGAACATCATTTAATGCGTTTTCTAAATCAGTTAAATGAGTCATGATTTGGTTTGGTCTAATTTGTAATTCACTTAAACGACCAAATGCAGGTTGTAAAGCTGAAATAAATTCAGTTTTTAATTGACCATCTAATTGATTTCTAGTGTAAGCAGAAGTGATGTTGCCGCAAACATTTTGATAGAAGAGAATTGGGTTTGTGATCTTGTATGAGAATGTACCATTACAACGAACAGAAACATCAACATCAAGACCTACGTTATTATCAACAATTCTGAATGGAACAGGATTTGGTGTTCCGAATTTGTTATCAACTAATTCTTTTGTGTTGAAATAGTAAACTCTTTGGTCACTACCAGTGTCACCACCGAAACCAAAACGTCTACCGATAGATTTGAATAAACCTAAAACTCTATCGCCGAAACTACCAGCGAAGAATGAAGATTCTGCTTTGTTATCGAATTTATATGCCCCTGGTTCAGCAGCAAATTCAACAACTTTGCCTTGGTTGACGATAATCATACATTGTCCATCAGCGACAACGATAATTGATCCGTCAGAAATAATATTTTCACTACCTTTAGTATTTGATGATTTTTTAGAATTGACTCTCTTTTGTCCCTTCTCAACTAAAACATCAACAGGTAAAGCTTCACAATAGAAATATTCCTTCCATTGGTCTGCGAAAGTAGAGCTAACTGCTCCAGCAAAAGCTTTAATTAAGCCCATAATTTTGCCTCCCTCATAATAAATTTACTATAATACGCGCGCACATTTTTTGCAATCCTTTTAGAAATCACTAAAAAATAACAAAAAAGCATCCCATAGGAATGCTTTAATTTTCAATATGGTCGGGACGACAGGATTTGAACCTGCGCCCTTCTGCTCCCAAAGCAGACGCGATACCAAGCTACGCTACGTCCCGATAGAACTTTCTTGTCTGCTTTTCTTCGATACGAATAGCAGACTTGAAATATATATTTAACCACACCATCAATTGGTGGATTAAGCTAGTTATTGGCGCGCCTTACAGGACTCGAACCTGTAACCTTTAGATTCGTAGTCTAACACTCTATCCAATTGAGCTAAAGGCGCATATACGGCAGAACCGAATCTTTGCGATGGAGGTTCCTGCCGGATTTGAACCAGCGATCATTGAGTTGCAGTCAATTGCCTTACCAACTTGGCTAAGGAACCACTTCGCAGCCAAATGATTATAACACCATAGAGAAATTATTTACAAGAGTAAATTAATCAATATTTTGTCTTGCAGCTTTCAAAGCCATTTTTTGTTTCTTCTTAATAAAGAAGTATACTCCAATACCTAGTGCTGCACCTACTTCTAATGCAAGAAGAGCAAAAGCCCAAGGTTCAAGAGTTGTTGATTTAAATTGCTCCCACATCTTAGTGATTGTTTCGTTATATTCGCCGAAATCTTTCATGACACAGCAACGATTAATTACTTCTTCATCAGGATATTGACAGAAGAATGCACCACCACAAGAGATATTGCCATCTTCTTTGAATGGTAAATAGAAGCCAGTGTCTTCATTAGTATAGAACTTCATATCTTTATCTTCGTAATCTACTAATGTATCTTTGAAGAAGTAAGATAAATCTACTTCTTGCCAATCACCAGATTCAAGATTTGCAGCAATTTCATCTGCTTCAACTTCTTCGAATTCTTCTGTTTCTTCATTGTATCTACAGTCATACCATTCTCTGACTAAATCTAAGATAGAATCACCACCAGCGAATGATGTGTAACCTGTAAATTCCATATTTAATGCAGCAACTGCTGGAGAAGAAATAAAGTTTAAGAATTCCATAGCAAGAGCTTTTTGAGTTGATGTTCTATTGCTATTTTTTGGCATACACCAACCATCAAACCAAATGTTGCTTCCTTCTTCTGGAACAGAGTACCAAAGACTTACTGAAGGATCTGCTGCTTCACCTAATTCCATAGAGTAAACAGCATCACCACTCCATGCACAGTTAACACCAATATAGCCGTTAACAATATCGTTTTTACCAGTATCAACTTCGAGACCTCTGATATTCTTTTTTAATTCGTGTAAATCATCAAGGACGCTATAAATAACGTCTTTTTTATTTCCAACATAGTTTTCATCCATGTTGAAGATTTTATCAATTTCAGCGTTATATTCTTCTGCAGTTAAGTTTCCTTCTCTATAATCAGTCATTAAAGATTTGAAACCTTTTTTGCTGACTCCGTTTAATTCAAAATCTTCATAATATTTATGAATAACACCAACTGCAAAAGTATCTCTCATAGAGTCTTTAACAGAACTTTTGTTCTTATAAGTTTCATTCCAGAATGCATCCCAAGATTGCATATCTGAAATAGTATCTTCTTCTTCAAAAGTGCCATATGTAGGGTTGAAAAGAATACCTAATGTTCCCCACATATAACCAATAGCTAATGGGTGAGATGCAATATATTCAGCATCTTTTCCTTCATAACATTTTTGATCTAAGAAACAGTTATCGAGATATTCTCTAACTTTTCTAGAAGAATAGTTAGTATAGTTATCTACATCACCTGTTGAAAATTCAAAGACTATTTCGTCTTCGTCTTTATATTCAAATTCTTTTTCAGTAGAAACTAAAGATAAATCTAAAGGTTCAATAAGACCTTCTCTACCCATTCTTTGAATCATGTAGTCAGATGGGCAAATTAAGTCATAATATTTACCTGTTTGAAGTAACATCAACATTGTTTCAGGTGTATCTGTTGTTTCATAAACAACATTAACATCTTTTCCCAAAACATCTTTGCAGTAAGCTTCAAATAATGTTTCAACACCATATGATTTTTCATGTGTTTCTTCATCTTCTTCGTCTTCCGCGATGTAGTCTTCAACGTTTAAAATGTGTAATTGAATTTCGCCAGCGTTTTCCTCTTCTTCTGCTTCGTTTTCTTCATCTACTTTTTCAGAAGAACAACCAGAAAGAATAGTTGGAGCTAACATTGCCAAAAATAAGAAACCATATTTTTTATCCATGGAAATGCCCCTTTCTAGCAACAAGTTTAGAAGCTTTATTGCTCTTAACAATTGTCACTACTGCAACACCAATAACTACAGATAAGAAAATTAATGAAACTAATGCTCTAGCTGCAGGTGGAATTGCACTTCTTTTAATAACTGATTGAATGTATGTTGATAATGTTTCAATACTACCTGGTTCTGATAATAAACCTGGACCTCTTGTGAATTCAGTGATGACAACGTCATCAAGAGATAATGTAATTGAAAGGAAGAAACCTGACATAATACCAGGCATAACTTCTGGAATAATAACTTTATTTAAAGCTTGTCTTGGAGTACAACCTAAGTCGATTGCAGCTTCGTATAAGCTTTGATCCATTTGTTCAAGTTTTGGTTTAACAGATGTATAGACAAAAGGAACCGCAAGAACAGTATGACCAATTAATAAAGTCCAGAACCCTAATATATCGTGGCCAATAATTTTTTGACCGACGAATACGAATAATAATGTAAGAGATAAAGCCATAACGATTTCAGCGTTAGCAATTGGAATTTGTGTGACTGAATCGATTGTTTTTCTCATTTTTCTTCTTGAATAGAAAGCACCAATTGCGCCCATAGTTCCTAAAACTGTAGAAACAACAGCAGCACAAATAGCGATGATTATAGTGTTTCCAAGAGCTCTTAAAAGTTCTTCTTCATGCCATAAATCAGCATAAAGTTGGAAAGTAAAGCCATTCCATTGATTAGCACCAATAATCTTTGAGTTAGTAAATGAGAAGATAACTAAAAGCATTACAGGAGCATACATGAAGATCATGATTAGCCAAATATAGCATTGACCAAGAATTTTCTTTACCATAATTGACCTCCTCTCACTTCAGTTTTCTTTTCAAATCTGCTTGAAATGAGCATTGTTAAACCAACAAGGATTAACATAATGACTGCCATGAAAGCACCGTCATTCCATAATGAGCTTGAAAAGTCTAAATGGATATAGTTACCGAATAATGTGATCTTATATTCAGAAAGAACATCTGAAATAACGTAAGAAGACATTGTAGGCATGAATGTCATAGTAGCCGCAGCAGCGATTCCTGGGATTGATTGAGGAACGATATTCTTAAAGAATACTTGTACTGGGTTAGCACCTAAATCAGCAGCAGCTTCAATTTGGCTCTTGTCTAATTTAAGCATTGTTGTGTATAAAGGTAAGATAACAAATGGTAAGTAGTTTTGTACCATACCAATCGAAGTAGCTAAGTATGGGTGAGTACCACCATCGATACCTAACATATAGAGTAAATCTCTAGTAGCCCATGTTCTCATAACAAAGTTAATCCACATAGGTGCAATAAATAATGTGACTAATACAGCGTTTTTATTTACTTTCTTGTCTGCTAAGAAGTAAGCAAGAGGATATCCAATAAGTAAACATAATAATGTTGTTTGGATAGCAATGAACACCGAAGTAATCAAAACATTAGTTTTGTTTGGTGTTGCAAAGAAGCTTACTAAAGCATCAAAAGAGAAATGTCCATCTGCGTCCATGAATGCATAAGCAACAATAATCAAAATTGGAATAATGATAAAGAGGACTAAGAAGACAGCGTAAGGAATGCATAAATCCTTACGTTTAAAAGTAAACAAACCGCGTAATTTACTTTTATTCTCTTTCATATTTTTCAATGCCGCCTTTTAAAGTGAGTTTGATATGTTTTGGATCAACTTTAACGGAAACAAGGTCACCGACGTTCCATGTGTATGGAGTATCAACAACATAATCTTCTTCCTCTTCAGTTCTAACTAAAACTGAATAGTGATCGCCTTCGTAAACTACGGAGATAATAGTACCGTTTGCGTTACCATTATCTTCACCATCGATGATTTCAACATCGCCTAAGCCGAATTCTGCGATAACATCAGCATCGTCTAAATCGTATTTTTTGCCATCTTTACTAATTAAGTAGAGATCTTCGTCAACATGTGAACCTGGTAATAATTGAGTAACATCGACATCGAATGTATCATCACCAATGACGAGTTTGTTGTTCTTATCTATCCAAGCATCTGTGTAGATATTCTTAGTGAATTCTTTCTTCATGATTTGAATATCTTGAGCAGCGACTGTAATTGCAACTTCACTACCATCAGGGAAATCTTTAGTTGTTCTACATTCAACTTCATTCTTACCAACTAAGATAATGTATTGGTAATGAACGCCTTTGAAAACTTTGCTGATGATTTTGCCGTGTAAATCATTTTTGTAAGCATCCAAATCATCAGAAATCTTAACATCTTCAGGTCTAACGACAACATCAACTTTTTCGTTAACTGGAAAGTCATCTACACAGTCAAATACTTTACCTAAGAATTTAACTTTGAGTTTTCCTGCCATTGTAGCGTTATAAATATTCGATTCACCAATGAAGTTAGCAACGAATGCGTTAACAGGTTCATTATAGATATCAGTTGGATTACCTACTTGTTGAATCTCTCCGCCCTTCATGACAACGATTGTGTCTGACATAGTAAGAGCTTCTTCTTGGTCGTGAGTAACATAAATGAAAGTAATACCTAATTTCTTGTGCATTTCTTTCAATTCAATTTGCATATCTTGTCTCATCTTTAAGTCAAGAGCGCCTAAAGGTTCATCGAGAAGTAAGATTTCTGGTTCGTTAACAATAGCTCTTGCAATAGCAACACGTTGTTGTTGACCGCCAGAGAGAGTAGAAATGTCTCTATTTTCAAGGTCTTCTAAATCAATAAGTTTTAAAGCGTGCATGACTTTCTTGTCAATTTCTTCACGTGTTAAATGTCTATATTTAGTTACCTTATTGCCGTTTTTATCTGTAGCTTCGTATGGAATTTTCTTTAATTTCAAACCAAATGCAATATTGTCATAAACATCTAAGTATGGGAATAAAGCATATTTTTGGAAGACAGTGTTAATTGGTCTTTGGTATGGAGGAATCTTTGAAATATCTTCTCCATTTAAAAGGATTTTGCCCTCAGTTGGTGTTTCGAAACCAGCAATCATTCTTAATGTAGTAGACTTACCACATCCAGATGGGCCTAAGAACGTTACGAATTCGCCCTTAGTTATGTCAAGGTTGAAGTCATCGACAACCGTAGTTCCATCGAAGACTTTTGTCACTCCTTGCAGTGAGATAATACAGTTTTCTTTTTTAGCCATATTTATCCAACCCTTTCTCTACCATAGCAGGTGAAAATTTTTACGCAAAAAATCATAGAGAAAATTTCTCAAAAAAACAATAAAATTTTTTACATTTTTTTCTTGAGCGATTTTTGACGAAAACTGAATTTAAGTTTTTGTTCGATTGAATCGTACTTTTGTTTAAAAAAGAACGTTCAATTTTTCTTCATTTTTTTCGTTCAATTTTTCTTCATTTTTTTCGTGTAATAATTGAAAGTGTTTTTTCAGTTGGTATAATAATGACATTATGAAGAAAAAATGTTGTATTTTCCCGCTATTAATTTTGCCACTATTTTCTGCATGCAAAACTGAAGTAAAAACTGCTGATTTTTTAATAGGTGCTATAGAGAACAAAATCGTCGAATTATCTCTTACAGAACTCTCTTCAAAAATAGATGCGCAACATGACACATTTTTGTTAGCTACTCATAAGGGTGATTCTTGTATTTGTTGGGCTAATTTTCAGTACACTATTACTCAATTCAATAAGCAAAGAAAAGAAGCAGGGAAAGATTATCTTCCTTTCTACTCTTTCGACACAGAATTAATGACAGATAATTTGCCTGAGGATTTCAAAATAGATAAAATTCTTTCAGGCTATACAGATTTTTATATTTTCGATAATGGAGAAGTTTTAGAAAAATACACAAAAAATGCTAAAAAAGATGCTGCTATTTTTGAAAATGAGTCTAAATTAGCTGAAATTATTAATAGTCATATCAAAGAAGACACAATCGCAAATTACCAATATGTCTCATACGAGTACGCGTGTCGCGATTTAATAAATAAGGATAATAACAATGAATTTGTTTTATTCACCACTAGATCAGGTTGTGGAGATTGTAATTACTGCATGCCAAATGTTGTTACACCGTTTTTAAAAGAAAACACCCCTAAAATTCCTGTTTATATTTGCGATATCGAAAAATATAGAGGAACAGAAGAATATGATTCTGTTAAAGCTGCGTTAAGTTTGACAGTTGAATCAAATCCATTAGGATTTGGAAAAGGAGTTGTCCCTACTTATCAATATTGGAAAAATGGACAATTAATAGATGCAGGTGTTTACGCAAATGACTCATTCTATTTAAATTCAGAAACCAATAAAGTCGAAGTAAAAGAAACATATTTTGATGGAACAAGAGAATTTAAATACACTACTGAAAACTTAGTTACTAAGATGAATTCTGCTGAATCATTAGAGGTAAAACAATACAACGACAATTACTTTATGGATGTTAAAAAAGCGGCCGATTTTCACGATCCGCTTCTCAAATCATTCTTAACCTACTACTGCAAATAAGAAATTACTTTAAATTTAATTTTTCTAACATCAAATCACTAAATGCGTTCAACATAGTTTGGCGCATTTTATTTTTATTTTCATCACTTGTAAAAGCAGCGTTAATAGCATTGTCATAGATATCAATCACTTCTCTTTTATCAAGTTTAAATGTCTTAACCATAACAGCCATTTCTTTAATACAATCTGTGTTACTTACAGTCATATTGTCGGAGTTAATTGTTACTCGGATATCTTTATTAATAAACTGTCTTAAAGGGACATCTTTATATGATTTTAAAGATTTCGTTTGGAGATTACTTGTTGGACAGAATTCAAAAGAAATCTTAGCGTTATTAACTTTTTTGACTGAAAACATATCTAAAGATAAGTGAACTCCATGTCCAATTCTAACAGCACCTTCATCTATTGCTCTCATGATTTCATCGCTACCTGTAGCTTCTCCTGCGTGAATTGTAATATTCAAACCATACTTTCTAGCTTTAGCGAAACATTCATGAAAATAAGAACATGGGTGGATTGTTTCTCCGCCAGCAAGATCAACAGCAACGACCTTATCACTAGATAATAAATTTGCAGTTTCAACTGTCTCCATATTTTCTTTTTCACATGCGTGTCTCATACAGCAAAGAATCAAATTTGCATCAATTTTATAGTCACATTCTTTTATTGCTTTTTTTAACCCACATAAAGCGGCCTTAACTACTTCTACTTGAGTCATTCCTTTATTTACATGAAGTAAAGGAGCGAATCTAATTTCAGCATAGAAAAGACCTAAATCAGCAAGTCTTTTTACTAATGAATATGTAGCGTATTCAATTGACTCAGCGTTTTGTAAAAGTGCTACAGGAAGAGCGAATCTTTCCAAATATTCATCTAATGATTTGCAGTCCATAGGGACATAAATATTGCTTGGGAAATCTTTTCCTAAGTCAATGTTATTTAATTTGGATAGGTACTTAAAATCTTCTTCGGATAAAGAACCATCTAGGTGTAAATGTAAATCAATCATATATATCTCTTTTCGCTATTAATTATATAAAGAAGTTATGAAATAAAGTAACAAAAAAATGAGACTCTCAAGAATCTCATTTTAAGTTAACAATTAATTAGATTTGGTCGTTACTGCCAAGGACTTCAGTAATTTTGTGTTTTACTAATTCCTTAACATATTTTCTACCATCACCGATGTATTGTCTTGGATCGAAATGATCTGGATGAGCCATGAAGTGTTCTCTAATACCAGCTGTCATAGCTAATCTTAAGTCACTATCGATGTTAATCTTACAAACAGCTAATTTTGCAGCTTTACGCAATTGTTCTTCTGGAACACCAACAGCGTCGACCATCTTACCACCATTGTCGTTAATAATCTTAACGTATTCTTGGTTAACAGATGATGAACCGTGTAAAACGATTGGGAATCCTGGTAATCTCTTACTTACTTCTTCTAAGATATCAAATCTTAATGGAGGTGGTAATAAGATACCTGTTTTAGGATCTCTTGTGCATTGTTCTGGTTTGAATTTGAAAGCACCATGTGAAGTACCAATAGCGATTGCTAATGAGTCACAACCTGTACGTTTGACGAATTCTTCAACGTCTTCTGGTCTTGTGTAAGATTCATTACCGTGTTCAACAGCAACTTCATCTTCGATACCAGCTAAAGTACCTAATTCAGCTTCAACTGTGACGTATGGGTGTTTAGATGTATCGTGTGCGTATTCAACGACTTTTCTAGTAATTTCGATGTTTTCTTCGAAAGGTTTGCTTGAACAGTCGATCATAACAGATGTGAATCCGTTATCGATACAATCCTTACATAATTCGAAACTGTCACCGTGGTCTAAGTGTAAGACGATTGGAATTCCAGTTTCCTCAACAGCAGCTTCAACCATTTTTCTTAAGTAAGTTGGGTTAGCATAGTTTCTTGCACCCTTACTGACTTGAAGAATGACTGGTGAGTTGCATTCTTTTGCAGCTTCAGTGATAGCTTGAACGATTTCCATATTGTTGCAATTAAATGCACCAATTGCGTAGCCACCATTGTAAGCTTTTGCAAATAATTCTTTTGTATTTACTAATGGCATATTTTAATATCTCCTACCGATATAGATTATACACTAATTAACAAAAATGATTATCATTTTTTGAAGAAATCTAAAAGACTTTGGAAAGTAAATACTTTCCTATAATCATAAATTGATTCAAATTTATATTCTTTTAATCGATTACAATAAGGACTTTCTGGTCCACTTAAAATAGCGTTTGTTAAACTCATTCCAAGTTCTGTGACAATAGATTCTTCCATGAAATACATACATCTAGTATATTTATATGAATCTAACCTACTTTTCAGTTTTAAATATTTAGTTACACCTGTAAAAGCATTAGTCCAAATATTTCCAAAAATATAATCGTAATCATGATCTTTAACATCATCTAAATAGTTAAAAGCATCTTCATTAATGATTTTGATTTTATTTCTATTTTCACATTTTGGAAGAACATATTTTTCAAAGAAATTTATTATTTCTTGGTCATGTTCAACAACCGTAATTTCTTTTACTTTTTCATTCAAAGAAGACATAAAAGTAAAATATCCATCTCTTAAACCGAGAATTAATATTTTTCCTTTGATAATTTTTAATTGTAAATATGTAGAATCTATTACTCTAGGCAAGAGCATTTGCTTTCTATGATTTGAAAAACTGAATATAGGATATGTAATTTCTTTATTAGAAAATCCTAAGAAAATATAGTAAAGATTACTATCGGTTTGAAGATAAGAATCGCCACTTAAAAATATCTCGTATGGTTTAATATAATCTAACGAATATGGTAATGACGAATTTTCTTTTTTTAACTGAATTAATAAATTCAAATAAACATTATCGACATATCTATTTCCATCTTTATATCTTAAGTTTTTATTTAAATAAAAAATATCATTTTCCTTATCTTTTAATAAAGGAGCTTTTTCTACAAAGGAATTAATAATTTCTTTTTTAATTTGGTGATTATAACTACTTTTTGGAGACGAAAGTAAAGGAAAATGATTATTCAAATACATATACAAATCTGAAATAAAATTTAGATTGTTATTATATGTTTTAAGAAGTCCATCAAGAAATTCTTTATTTGTTTTCATGAACCTTTTGCTTTAAGAGTGTAAATAAATCTTTTGAGAAACAAGTTTTACCTAATGGAACAATAGAAACAATTCCGTTTAAAACTTGATAACAGTCACTATTTTTGTCGTCGCTGAAGTCAGTTTGAAGTTCTCGTCTAGCGTAGAATCCTTCTTCTTTATGGACAAAATAATATTCGTCATGACGGTAATATAAATTGCCAATAG
The DNA here is from genome assembly GCA_017651565.1 of Bacilli bacterium. GTDB lineage: Bacteria > Bacillota_I > Bacilli_A > RFN20 > CAG-826 > RGIG9670. The sequence continues at coordinate 47,646 of JAGCCQ010000015.1, forward strand.
CGATACCTCTAACTGTGTCGCCTAAAGGGAAATTAACATTTAAAAGATAATCTGTACTAAGAAGATCATGTTCCAAAATGAACTCCATAACAATATCAAAATATTTATCAACTAGTTCAAAATTTTTCTCGCAAGAAAACGCAACAGATTTTACCCTACCAATGAGCCCACTTAAAGCAGCGCCAATTGTGCCTGAGAACAATGAATCATATGAAATATTCCAGCCGTTATTACAGCCAGAAACAACTAAATCAAACTGCATATTTAAATTGCATAAACCGAAGCAACAGCAATCTGCAGGAGTTCCAGAACAAGAGAAAACATTTTTATCAACTTTTTCTACAACCAACGGTCTACCAACTGTAATTGCTACTGATTTTGCAGAGTTCTCTACATTAGGAGCAACAATAACTACAGTGCCGTATTTTGATAATTTTCTTCTTAATAATTGAATACCTTCTGCAAAGTATCCGTCATCGTTTACTAATAAAATATTCATATCTTTAATTTTATAGAAAATTAGCAAAAAGAAAAGAGGCAAAAGCCTCTCTTCCGGAAAACTATATCGTCACTCAGTGATACGATTCTCTTTAATGACCTTGTCCTTCAAATATTCAGGAACTTCTTCGTATGAAGCAAATTCTCTGTTGAAGTAACCAGATGCTTGAGTTAAGGATTTAAGAATTGATGCATAATCGATGATTTCTGCTTCAGGGATTAATGCTTCAATATCTTGTAAGCCATCCTTTTCTTCCATATTTTGAATTCTTGCACGTCTAGTATTTAAATCTGACATAACGTCACCTGTGTATTCTACAGGAACGATAACGTGAATATTCATAATTGGTTCAAGAATAATTGGATTACATCTTGGATATGCATCTTTGAAAGCTAATATACCAGCCATCTTGAATGCTTGTTCGTTTGAATCGACTGGATGGTATTTACCATCAACTAAGACACCTTTAACACCAATAACTGGGAATCCTGCTAATGGGCCAGATTGTAATGCTTCAAAGAAGCCTTTTTCAACTGCTGGGAAATAGTTCTTTGGAACTGCACCACCGAAGACTTCTTCAGCAAATATGCTTTCTTCAGCTGGCTCAAATCTCATCTTAACAACACCATAGAATCCAGAACCACCAGATTGTTTGACATATCTACCATCACCTTCAGCTGTTTTCTTAATAGATTCACGATAGACGATCTTCATTGGTTGAGTTGTGACATCAATCTTATAAACGTCTTTTAATTTTCCTAAGATGAAGTTGATGTGAGAATCACTAACACCGCCTAATAATAATTGTTTTGTTTCATTATTACGTTTAACTTCAACTGCAGGATCTTCTAATTGGATTTTTTGAAGTGCTGGACCAATCTTTGATTCATCATTTTTATTAGCTAAAATAATAGCTTTAAAGATAACGGATGTAGGATAATGAGCGCCTTTATAGAAAATCTTTGATTTAGGTGAAGATAATGTCATACCTGAAGCAACACCTTCTAAACGAGTAATTGCAACGATATCACCTGCATGTGCTTCGTTAATTGAATCTAATTTCTTACCACACATTGCGTATAACATTGAGATTCTTTGAGTACCACCATTAACAAATACTTCATCACCAGTACGGATAACACCAGAGTTAATCTTTACTAAGTTAATGATACCTGAATATGGATCACATACTGTTTTGAATACGTAACCTGAGAATGGTTCGTTATCATCAGTTGCTCTAAGAACTTCTTTACCATTTTCATCTTTTGCTTCATATGGTTTTAAATCACATGGAGATGGTAAGTAGTCAATGAACATATCTAACATAGTTAGACAGCCAATATTCTTTGTAGCGGAACCTACTAATACTGGAGCAAGTTCACCAGCTAAGACACCTTTACGCAATGATTCTCTAACTTCATCTTGAGTGAATTGTTCACCAGCGAAGAATTTTTCTAATAAAGCATCATCTGTCTTAGCGACTTCTTCTGCGATTGCGTTATATAATTCAAAGACTTTGTCTTTCTTATCATCATAGATAGGAGCTTCATTACATTTGACTCCATCAAAGATGAATGCTTTTAATGCGACACAGTTTGCGAATCCATCAAAGCCATCATTATGTCCTAATGGATATGTAAATGGAATTGCTTGTTTGCCTAACTTAGTTCTAATTTCATCTAAGACTTCGTCAAACTTAACGTTATCTTTATCCATCTTATTAAGATAGATAAATGCAGGTATTCCACGTTTTCTTAATTGATTCCAGTGTTTAATTGTTCCAACTTGAACACCAACGGATGCATCAATAATTAAGATAGCTCCTTTAACAGCTCCTAATGCACCGATGTATTCAGAAATGAAGTCATCATTTCCAGGAACGTCAATTAAGTTGATTTTGTGTCCTTTATAAATTAATGGAATAATTGCAGTTTGAATTGATCCACCACGTTTTTGTTCTTCTGGTAAGTAGTCAGAAATTGTATTTTTCTTTTCTACTTCACCTTTAGAAGGTATTAATCCACTAGCTAATGCTAATGCTTCAGCTAAAGTTGTCTTACCTGCACTTTGGTGTCCTAAGATTAATACGTTTCTAATGTTTTTTGCATCATAATTTGCCATAATTTTCCCCTTATAATCTGAAGTACTTGCTGTATCTACCTTTGGTAATTAATTGAATCTTGTCATCCTTAACTAATTCAGATAGAGCTTTTTCAATTGTTGTTCTTGATGTTGCATAAAGAACTCTTTCAATGATTTCTTTAGTAACAGGAGTTGCTGAATCTGTAACAACTCTAAGAACTTTCTTGTCAGCATTACCTTCTTCAAGGTTGACTTCGATGATATAGTCGAATTTTCTATAAGCTTCGAGAACACACTTAAGGACAAATTCTACGAAAGGAACATAATCATTTGTTGCATCTTCCCAGCCTTTTGCTGAAGCTTCAAATGCATCAATATAATCTCCAACACGGTGTTTCATAATGTTAGGGATTGCGAAGTAATCACCGATTGTGTAATCATTCTTCTTCATTAAGAAGTTGAGTAATAAACGGGATACTCTACCATTTCCATGGTTATATGGATGGATGCACATGAAGTCGAACATGAATAAGATGCTTAAGACTAGTTTATTAATATGTTCATCTTTGAGACACTCGTTATATTGATAAATCAAGTTATCTAATAATGGGACTACTTCTTCAGGAGCAGCTGTAACAAAGATTGTTCTGAAATCTCCGTCTGGCATCATCTCCTGAATATAGTTTTGAGAGTCTTTATATTGCCCGCCAAATTCTGGATTATAATCTTTATAAATGTAGTAATGTAGGGTAGAAATGAAGCTTCTATCTAATGGTTGATATTTATTAACTTCAGCGATTAAATTAAGCGCATTTCTATAGCCTGCTACCATGTGCTCCTGGAAAGTAACTGGTTTAGCACCTTTTACGAATATTTCTTCTTCTCTTGCGTCTTCAATTGTTACGTTACCGATTTCGTTACTAGCGATAACTCCGGATCTAACTGCGATGTCAGTTAAAATATCTACTTTCTTTAAATCCTTTGCTCTTAAAGCTTTTCCACGATAAAGCTCAATAGATTGGAGCAAGGAATTGATGTTTGGGGTGTTTAAAGAAAGTGAAACACCCTTTAAGTCGAACATTCTCATTATTTATGTACCTCTTTATGCCTCTAGTATGCACTATAATTGCTTCAATATCAAGATTTTAATTGCATATTTTTCAAAATAAAATGCGTATATATTTTTTTGTAGGATAAACCATTAAAATATAATTTTAATAAGACTAGAAAAAAGAACGATGGAATCTTAATTCTTCGTTCTTTTTCTCAAAATATCGAAAATTGACGTTTTCAGTCTAAATTATGCAGATAAACGTTCTCCATATATTCTTTATCGCCAACTTTTCTAAGCTTAGAATCTATTAATACGCAGCCCATATGTTTATAAAATTCATTAGTTTTATTATCTTTAAGGCATTGAACAATCATGCTTTTGTAGCCTAATTCTTTAATTCTATCTTTTGCGTAATCAAACATTATTTTGCCGTATCCATGTTTCTGAGCTTTCTTTAAAAGATAGATGCAATATAGTTCTCCAGCATCTTTATATCCATCAACCCTAGAGTCTCCTAACCCTATTACACCTACTGATTCATTATTAACATAAAGAATATAACGTTTATAATTAGGATCTTCTGATTTATATTTATCAAAAAGATTTACTTGTCTTTCTACGTTCTTTTCTAATTCATTTACAATCTTTTCTAAAAAAGAATCGTCAATAATGCCTTTATAAGTTTCAGTCCAAGACATAGTATTTACGTACATGAAGTCATAAATATCTTTCTTTTCAATTTCTTTAATCGAGTAAGCCATATTAATCCTTATTAATTATTTAATATCTTACTTTAAAGAAATTACATTTGCTAATAAAATAAAAAACATGAAAAAAGTAATATTTGTATGTCATGGCAATATCTGTAGGTCTCCTGCAGCGGAATACATAATGAAACATCTATCTAAAGAGTTTGATGTTTGTAGTAGAGCTACCTCATACGAAGAAATAGGAAATGATATCTACCCTCCTATGAAAAGAGAACTTTCTAGTCACGTGGTTCCTTATGGTAGACACTACGCTACTAGAATAACTAGAGAAGATTATGAAACAGCGGATTATATCTTTTATATGGATGATGAAAACGAATATAACTTACGTAGAATGTTTGGTGAATCTGGTAAAATACTTCCAATTTACAAATTCACTCCTAATATCAACGAAATAGAAGATCCTTGGTATTCAGATAGATTTGATTTAGTTTTTAATCAAATATACCTTTGTATTCAAAACATAATTAAGAACATTTAAAAAGCCTATTTGAAGAAAAGTTTCAAATAGGCTTTTTTTACTAACACTTAGGATTATCAACGTGTCCAACTAAGATAGGCACACCATTAATATCTTTAATAATGTAAATAAATGGTTGATTTAAATCTACGTTAAGGGCGTTTCTAAAAGGTTCTGCACTCCTATCGCCACCCATAGCGCCCATAGATAGGCTCTTAACTATTGAGCCATCTTCATTAAATTCAATTTCGTTTCTTTGCTTTGCTTGTTGTAAATAGAATCTTACACCTTCAGAACCCTCTTCTAAGAAAGCTTTATGGAAAGAGTCAATATTATTATCAAACATGTCTCCGAAACCTAGACTTTCAAAACAAGCTTTAAAATCTAGGTCTGATTTAGTCTTGAACTTAGGAGTTTTTAAATTAACAAGAATTGGTTCATAATACTCATCATGTTTTGTAGAAACTTCTTTTTCTATATTTTCTTCGAATATATTAACGTTTCTTGTAAGATCAAAAATATTATCTTTTGTATCCTTAGGAATAATATAAGTTACAGTTGCGTATCTATTCATATAAATATCTGAAAATGAGATATAAGAACCATAATCATAATATTTGTCCGTATAAAACTCATGTTGCATATAAGTAACTTGTGTAGTTGATCCATTAGACAAGTAGAAAGTATCTTCTATGTTAGTTTCAGATAAATATTTATAAGCCCATGCATTTTTAAAATATAAAGTAGAGAAATAATATAAGACTGTATATTCATTTACTCCTAAGAATTTTTCATCAATAAATCCTTTAGTGTCCACTGCTTTTTCTACCCATTCAACGAGTTTGCTGCCATTTGTTTGTAAATCAGTTTCATAACATTCACAGTACATTTTAGATAATTTATTTATATAGTCAGGATTTGGATCATAAGCGTTATCAAAGAAAGCTGCATTTTTAAGTTGTGTGGTGCTTTCTTGAGAAACGAAAGAATTTGCTTTCATAACTTTGCCATAAAAGTTAGTTCTGCTTTCTTCGTTTAATCCCAACAAGTTATCAAATTGAGTTTGTAAATCTTCTCTAGAAATAGCACCATATAGTTCATTTAAAATAGAATATAGTCCAATGGTTGCATATGACATATTATCTGCTTTAGAAGAATTAACTAAAGAATGATATGTAGTATTAGAGAACTCATTAAATGCGTTTATTTCATTTTCAGCGAGTTCATTTTTTATCGGAGCATCACTATTTGGATAAGAAATGTCATTAAGTTTTCTTACTGAATTAGATTCTGCTAATGCACTTGCATTTACAGAAAGTCTTCTTCTTGCAGTTGTTACGCTTTCATTAATATTAATATTTGAAGCAATAGGAATTGCGACAACAGCTATTGCTATAGCAGAAAAGCTAACGATTCCAATAATCTTTCCTCTTCTTTTTCTTCTTTCTTTGGCAAGACGAATTTCGTCTTCTCTTGTAAAAATATTAGGTTCTAATTGAGAAACATCGAAAGTTAAATTTACATTATTATTAGATTCTTCAAAATCTTTTTTAAATTGTTCTTTTATCTTATTCATTGAAACTACCTCCGTAAAAATCACGAAGTTTATATATTCCGCGTTGATATTTAGAGGAAACTTGAGATGTAGTTAGATTATTAGCTATAGCGATCTCTTTAAATTTAAATCCATAAATTAGATGTAAGACTAAATACTGATATTCTTCTTCATCTAATACTTCTTTAAAATTTTCTAGATAGATGGAAAGATTATCGCTATCGGCTTTTCCCTCTATATTATCGGAATATGCGAGATGGTCTTTATTTTGGTTATAACGATTAATTGAAAGGTTTTTGGCAGTGACAAGTAAGAAATATTTAAGTTTACTTTCATTATCAAAATTGCCTCTATTTTCATACATCTTTAAGAAAGTCTCATTTACTATGTCTTTAGCTTCTTCTTCAGACTTTAAAATGTCATAAGAAACGTAATAGACAAGATAACGATACTTATCAAAGACAATGTTAAAAGCTTCATTCATTTCATTAACTGAAGTTGAACATAACTTTTTTAAAATCGAATAGCCAATCTTTTCCATCTCAATAAATAAAACAATTAAAACAATCGTTTTTGTCGAAATTTCTTTTAATAATCAAATTTATTATTTCCGATATCTATTTTTGTTTTAGTTTTTTCACCCTTAAAAGGTTTTCTAATTTCAATAAGATTAAGAACTGAATATCCTTTAGACTTTAGAAAATTAATCATTCTATCGTTATTTGGATGGACATAATTAAACATAGTATCTCCACCTAGATTAGTAGAATATTCTTCTGCTTTATCGTAAAGCATAGAACCAACACCTTTATTTCTATATTCTTCTGAAACAAAAATATGTTCTACCCAAACTACTCCTTGAACCTTTAATAAAACATATCCAATAACTTTATCATCATCAATTGCAATATAGAGAGGAAATTTTTCATCGAGATATTGTTGTAATTCATCTTTTGCATCTTCTACATCAGGAGAAGTATTTTCTCCTTTAAAGCTTCTCAAAATAACACGAAAATCCGCTAGTAAATTAGCGACATCATTAAAATATTTGTCTTCATATGCAATTACTATCATTTCCAATACCCCCTTTATTTATTTATTATTTTAAATCCTTATAAATAGATATAACTAATTCTGCGATTTCATCTGAATCTTCAGAATCCACTAATAACATTGGTTTAGCTCCAGGATATGGGATTTCTTCTTTTAATTCACTATCTATTAAGGATTTAGTTTTCTTGATTAGAAATTTATCATCATAGACACCACCAAAAAGAACTCCGTCCTTATAGAGCATATATTCACCCATCATTTTCTTATACGTAATATTGCTTACTTCTCTAAGCAAATCTAAAACATAATTTAAATAATATAAAGAACTTGCCATAAATTAATAATCAGCTTCAAAGAATGCCCAAGAATATTGGATTAAATATTCACCACGATACATTCTAATCGCATCTGGATTATTGTTTTTATATTCATATGCATCGCATTCTACTTTGCTTGTATCGATTGCGTAGCCATTATGATTCTTAACAAAGACATCTTCGCAGTCAATTGCCTTCAACGTTTTTTGAATATCAGAAAGAAGGTTTCTTAAATAAGACTTATGATCTTCTTCCCACATAACAGCGTTTAATTCATTAACGTTAACCATTGATCCTTCTCTATCTACTAAATATGCAAATACTTCCTTAGATTTAGAATATGAGAAACGTAATGGTTTGCCATCATAAAATACTTCGAAATTGCCAAAACATTTGATTTTTAATTTCTTAGTAGTATGTAACTCGATTGGATATCTTAATCCATCTACTTCTTTTTGAACTTTACTTTCGTTGACAGGTTTAGAAATATAACCAGATGCATGAATTTGTATTGCATCAATTGCGTAATTATCATAAGCAGTAACGAAAATAATGTTGATTTTAGGATTAATGCTCTTTAACTTCTTAGCGAGCATAACGCCGTTTAATCCAGGCATTTCAATATCAAGAAAAGCGATATCTATTTGATTGTTTTTATTTTCCTCAAGAGCCTTGAGCGGATTAGTATACGCTACTACTTCTGAGTCTTTTAAAACATTTTTGACAGACTCCTCTAATCTGAGTAATTGTAACTTTTCATCATCTACTACTAAAATTTTCATACCCTACTTATAAAATAACACAGTTACTTTAGTCCCCTTATCTTTTTCGCTTTCTATCTTCATTTCCCCTTTGCACATTGAAGAAATACGATATTTAACATTATTAATTCCATAATGATTTGTAGGTCCTATATTATTTGAATCAAACCCAACACCATCATCACTTATTTCTACTATATTAGCATCTTTGCTATCATAAACTTTAATAGTTACTGTTCCACCCTCAATTTTCTTTAATATACCATGCTTTACAGCGTTTTCTACAATTGGCTGTAAAGATAAAGGAGGAACAATAAAATCCTTTTTCTTAATATCATAGATAACACTTAATCTATCATCAAATCTCATCTTTTCTAATTCAAGATAAGTTTCAATATGTCTAAGTTCATCACTAAATGAAATTAATCCTGTATCGGTTAAACAAGCAAAATTTGCTCTTAAATATTCTGTAAAAGCATCTAATCCTTCTTGAGCTTTATCTGGATTAATCTTAATTAATGTAGAAATAGAAGCCAGAACATTATAGATAAAATGTGGTTGAATTTGTGACATCATAATTCTAATTTCTGCTTCTCGATTCTTTTTTTCTTCCTCTGAAAGCATCCTACTTTTCCTCATATCTAGGAATAAGAAGAAAATTTCAGCAGTGAAAACAATTGATAGATATCCAAATGCATACCCTTCAAAAACATCCTGAAGAATAATAGCTGCTAGAGGAATCAAACAATATGATGTAAAAGCAAGTTTTTCTAGTTTAGTTAAATGGTGACTAGATATAGCTAAAAAGAGAACAATTCCAAATGCTACTGCTTGATATCCTTGAGATAAAAAGAAAACTTTTGTTCTAGTATAATTTCCATTAACAGAATAAAAGAACATATGATTAAAAATGTTAATAATATCTAAAAGTACAAATATACCAAATAAGGTAAGATTAATGATTATTGTAGTTTTAAAAACTTTTCGTTTAGTAGGAATATATGAAACAGTATATGCAAAGAGTAACAATAACTCTCCATTATTCATAATGAATAATATCGTGTTGAAACACATTGTCAAAGCATCGTTATTATAATAAATGTTTAGTATGGTGAACATTAACTGCAATATAAGTAAAACAATTGTAAAAATAGCAAAAACTAAAAGATTTTTCTCATCTCCTCTTTTTGCCTTTTTAAATCCCGCATAAACAACATGGGCAAGCAAAAAGGAAATACCAAAAATACATACCAAAGAGTTAAATATTGTTTTGCCGTCCATGTAACTATTATCACACAACTCTTCAATACACAGGTATGATAAATAGTAATTTTTATCTATTTATGTAAAAGTCCGTCATAAGACGAACCTTTATAACTTATTTAATTAATTCAACTGTTCCACCTTTAAGAACAACCATTTTTACTGCTTGAAGCGAATAATCCTGTAATTTTAAATGCAATTTCTTTCCTAGTTTCCCTCTAGCCATTACTTTTACATGTCCAACGCTAGATGGAATTATCTTTTTATCTAATAAAGCTTCAATATCAACAATATCGCCATCTTGAAAATTTTCACATATGGTGTCAATACTTACAGTGCATTTTTTGCCGTTACGCTTTTTGTTCATTACCTTTTCAGAAATATGACCTGCAGCCACTTCATCACTCATCTTTTGATCTGCTTCTTCAACAGAGATTGATTCTTCGATTTTTTTAGAAGATAAAACTCTAGTTTTAAATTCTTTTATTAATCCGTTGGAAAGTAAAGAACATGTATCTTCGTAAGGAACATAGAAATCTTTTGTACATAAGAATCCTTTAGAAATATGCAATTTTCTCATTACGATATCGATTAATTCTTTAGCGTATTCACATCTTCTATCGTTTTTAATTCTATATAAGCAGGGAGTGTCTTCGTATCTCTTGCCCCTAATCATTTCAACTTTATATTTGTCATCAACTTCAAATAAAGGATAATAAATGCCTAATGTTTTTCCTCTAATAGTAAATCTCAATATATGTTCTTTTCCTGCATTAATTGCTTCATAATGCCAGGAAGTTCTTGCAGTAGTATTTTGATATGAAAGGGCATGTTTTTTTATTGTGTTGTAATATTCTTTTACTTCGTCACTACTTTGGGAAAGTTTTGCCATGAAAGATTTTATGAATTTGATCTGCAATAGATTACCGTTATCATCTGTAACAGTAATTATTGCGTCGTCATCATAAATTACTTCGGATATTTTTTCTTCCATAATTGTCCTCCCAAAGTACAGACACACATAAAAACATGTTTTTATATGGTAGATAATACAAGAGGACATGTCACAAAAGTGCCACTAAATAACTAAATTTAACTATTTTTTATTTAATTAGTAAATTTTGTAAAGAAAAACAGCAGATTTCTCTACTGTTGTTTTTAAGTTTGGGGCGAGTAACAGGAGTCGCACCTGCCAGTGTCTGGTTCACAGCCAGATGTGTTAACTGCTTCACCATACTCGCCAACTGCGATAATTATATTAACTAATATAAGAATATTTGTAAAGAAAAAACGACTGCATCGTAATTCTTTCTAAATAATGTATCTAACTTTGACCATTTGCTAATAAAAATCCTGCAAAAATAGACGCAATTGCAAATATAACTGCACAAACAATAATCTTAATCATTCGTCTCTTTTTAATGCGATTATTATTTAACTCATTATTAAATTCAAGTATAGACCAGACTAATCCAATCAGAATTAATGCACCACCAATGTATAAAACATACCAGAATGATTTACTTAAAATAATCAAAGCGTCTTGCTGCACTCCATCTTGGTCAAGAAATAGAAACGTTCCATAAACAGAACCCGCAAAGCTTTTAAAGCCATCACTTGTCCAGATTAATCCTAATGTCAATATTGTTGGAGCAAAAACAACAATAAACACCACCATTAGCATACAAAGCCATATAAAAATCAATGCAATTGGTGCAATAGCATGAACCACCATAACTAAAGTGGCTATAATTGAAAACACTACAAAAATACTTACAGGAGAAAATTTCTTCTTTGAACCATTATCTAAAAGGGGCCCATTATTTGAGGCCCCTGAATTATCAGTATTTTGGGATGTATCGAAATCTGATTTAAATTTTATCGCCATTTAACTATTGTTTGCTTTTCTTGCTTGATCTTGGATGTTATCGATAGCAATAACCATTGCTACTAAAATAGCAGCATCCTCAGGATCGTTAACAGTTACATTAAATGTATCTGTCCATTGGACATAAGGACGTTTAATATGTCCTATTTCTTTTCCGCCCATTGTAATACTCATATCAAAGCCTAAACCAACAGGACCATTAGCAACAACCTTAATTTCTTCTTGCGCTCCTTCGATTGTATAGCTTTGTCTGATTCTGAAGTCTCTAATGACTCTAGCTACGAGTTTTTTATTAGCATCATAAATTAATGCTTTTCTCTTGATGAAAAACCAGAATTTGTTTCTAACCATAAATAGTCTTTTACCATTTAAGTCTTTAACAAATTTCTTCTTGGTAATGCTGAAGCATTTTCCTTTTATAGCAAAAGCATCAGCGCCGTTTTCGTCTAAAACCTTACTCGAACCACCGAGTGAGAAAAACTTATTCTTAACAACTAATTCCATATTTTTACTTTATCATGAGTTAAATAAAACCGCTACACAAAACGTGTAACGGTATTTTATAAGGATATAAATAGGCAATTAGTCTTTAGAAACTAGGAATGCTTTATAACCAAGATATGCTTCATAAAGATCAACTTTAGAAATGATTTCCATTGGAGCATGCATATTAAGAACAGCGATACCAGCATCAATAACATTCATGTTGTAGTTGCCTAAGATATAAGCAATTGTTCCGCCACCGCCTTGGTCAACTTTACCTAATTCTGAACTTTGCCAGTTAATATTTGCTTCATCTAATGTTCTTCTAACGAATGCATAGTATTCTGGGTTTGCATCATTACTACCTGATTTACCTCTAGAACCTGTATATTTGTTGAAGTTCAAGCCATTTCCTAAGTAAGCAACGTTTTTAGGATCACCTACACTAGCGTAAAGTGGGTCGTAACCAGCAGCAACGTCACTAGATAACATCTTGGAATTTTCCATTGCCATTCTAGCAAGCCATACTGGATGTCCAACACCCATTAAACCACCTAATTTAGCAATTGTATTTTCAAAGAATAATGATTGAGCACCTGTTGCACCAACAGAGCCAATTTCTTCTTTATCAACTAAGATACAGCAAGCTGTATATTCAGCTTTATCCATATCTGCTAAAGCCATTAAAGATGTATATGCACAGCATCTATCATCATGACCATAACCAGCAACCATGCTTCTATCTAAGCCATAATCTCTTGCTGGGCCAGCAGGAACTACTTCGATTTCAGCTGAGATGAAGTCTTCTTCTTCAACATCATATTTTTCTTTTAAGAGTTTTAAGACGTTTGCTTTAACAGCTTCTTTTTCTTTATCATCAACAGGAATTGAACCTAAAGTGACATCTAAGTTTTCACCTGTAATAGCTTTTGCTAAAGGTAAAGCCATTTGATCTGCTGATAAGTGAATTAATAAATCAGAAATACCGACAACTGGGTCTTTTGGATCTTCGCCAATATTAACCTCTACTTTAGTTCCATCTTTTTTACAAATAACGCCATGTAAAGCAAGTGGAATAGTAACCCATTGATATTTCTTAACACCGCCATAATAATGAGTGTCTGCATAAGCAAAACCTTTATTTTCATAGAGTGGGTGTTCTTTAAAATCTAATCTAGGCGAATCGATGTGAGCACCTAAGATTCTTAAACCATCTTCAAGTGGTTTTTTGCCAACAACAAAAGCGCAAATATTCTTATTTTTATTAATAAAGTATACTTTGTCGCCTTCTTTTACGGACTTAACACTATCAGCGTTTTTAAATCCTTTTGCGTCTAAAATCTTAACAGCTTCTCTAACTGCTAATCTTTCAGTTTTTGCAGTAGTAATAAAGTCTTTATATCCTTCTGCAAAATCCATAATAACTTTGGTATCACTACCATATTTTAACCAAGCATTTTTTCCGTACATAGAAATGCCTCCTTATTTTAACCTACTTTGAATTTATATAAGAGAATGCTTTATCAATAACATCCTCTTCTAATAATGAAGTAGTATCAATCTTTAAGCAATCAATACGCTCAAGTTGATTTCTTAAATCATTAATATATTCTACAAATTTGTTGTAATCTTTATCTAATCCAATCGATAAATGAGCCCTATGTCTAGTTGGAACTCTAGAGAGGAATCTTTCATATAAAACTTTAGGATCACCAGTTAAATATATAATAAAAAGTTCTCCATTATATTGTTTTACAATATCTTGGATACGTAAAATTTCCTCTAACCTAAAATTGGCTTCGAGTATTACCTCTCCGCCAATTTTTAAAGTCTGTTCTAAAAAATGTATCATTGAATTTACAGCAGCAACTGAAATTCTTTTATTTTCTTCTCTAGTTGAGAAACCAACAGAATCACAAATAATTTCTTTAACACAGTCTTTCTTAATACAAGTAAAGTTTAGTGTTTTTGATAAATTATCCGCTAACGTACTTTTACCAGCAGCTAAATCACCAGTAATAAGTACTACCTTTTTCATTTATTATTCCTTAATAAATGCTGCCCAAATGTTCATACCGCCAGCAAGGATTGCTAATGAAGCAGCTGCAATTGTTGTTCCATATAAGTGATACATATTAAATGAGATTGCATCTTCGATAACAGGAACAAGAACTCTTAACATAATAACAAGAATACCAGCAAGAATTAAAACTCCACCAGTAACGAAAGATAGTTTCTTTTCGTTATCTGTAAATACACCAATGATTGGAATTAAAACACCAAATACACCAGCTAAAAGAATTAATACTTGTGCTACAAATCCATATACATGTGGTTGCATGATATCATTTGCACCAAAGAAAACTTCTGCGAATTTTAAATGGCTTCCGTTGAAATCTGTATAAAGGATTGTTCCAAATAACATGATGAAGGCAACAAGCGAGAATACACCAGCGATATATCTAACTAAAGCGCTAGTTGTGTCGTATCTTTTGTTCATAATATAAATCTCCGTTCTATAAAATTATAAGAAATATTCGCACTATTACAATAAATAATTTATTATTTTGTAATTTCCCTTAAAAATTACGATAATGCTTCACGAAAAAGTGCAATAAAATTGTAAATGTGTTTTAAATAATTTTCAATTATTAAATATTTTATCTTTTCAATGGAAATACTAATTTTATAGAAAATGTGTTAATTTATAACCTTTTTTTCATACTAAAATAAATCTAAAACTATATAAGAAAAATTGAAAGTCATTGTTTATTTGTAGTATAAATCGAATAGAAGAAAAACAGCACCATTTCTGATGTGCTGTTTTCTATTAATAACCTTTATGTAAGTTTGGTGTTTCTATATTAAGAACATATCCTGTAGCGAATAATTCTTTTTTAAATAAATCAGTATCAATTGGTAAATTATCTTTATTAATAAGTTTGAAGGAAATATCTAAGACTTCTTCGCCATTTTTACTAATAAGATCATTTCTAACAAATTCAACATCACAGTTAATTCTAGAAGCAAAGACTAAAACATCTTTCATAATGGAAGCATCACTCTTGCAAGAAACAATAACAAATGCACTGCTTCTTGTGATTCTAATTTCAAATCTTCTAAAGAAGATTAAAACAAATAAAACGACAAGCATTGCCGCGATAGCAAGTAAGAAATTCATAGATCCACAAGCCATACCGATAGCCATTGCAAGCCAAATAGTTGAAGCAGTAGTTAAACCTTTAACACCACCATTATTATGAATAATAGTCCCAGCGCCTAAAAAGCCAACACCAGTGACAATACCGGCAGCTAATCTAGCTACATCTCTGCCAGCAGCAAATTGAGGGAATCCATAAATAGAAATAATCATAATAATGCATGAACCAACACCAACAATAATGTGTGTTCTAAGTCCTGCAGTTCTACCTTTTTTCTCTCTTTCGTATCCAATAATACCAGTTAAAGCGACCGTAAGAATAAGAGCGATAACACAGAGGATTAAATTGCCCCATGCCCAATCTCCTCCTAATCCGAAATTGCTGTTAAACCAATCTGCTATATTTTGATCTATTGTGGTTACTGAAAAAGTATGTAAATTCATTTTAAACTCCAAAAATTGTGTTTATATTGTGTCTTAAAAGACAATTTTATGCAATAAAATATTAAATTATCAAAATTTTAATAAAATATATAAACGCATTTTTGGGCATAAAAAAATGATTCAAGTAGGTTAAACATGAATCATTGTTTTTTATTTATTATTCGCCTTTTTCTAAAGCAAGTGTTCTAGTTGTTAAATCACAAACTTCTGCAGGTCCGTAGTATTGGATAGCACCTGGGAATGTGAAGCAAGTTTCAACTGCCCATTCAGCTCTATGTGCTTCAAAGTATTTGAATGGAGCACCATCGAGTTCAACAAGAGCTTTTCTAATAACTGGCTTATCTTCACCATGTCTTCTTTCGATGTTCATCATCTTAGTGATTGGCATACCACCAGCAACCCATTGGTCAGCAGGTTTACTTAAGTTAGAAACTTTTGATAAGTAACCATTGAAACCATATCGAATTAACATGAATGCGTTATAACCAAGTGAATAACAATAGTCAGCATCAAAGTTTGATGGGAATGCACATCTTCCTTCATAACCGAAGAAATGGTGTTGTGTTCCGAATTTACCATTGAATTCGCCTTTAGCTTTTCTTTCTTTTAAGACGTTACCAACTAATTCAGCAAATAACTTTTCAGATTCAATTAATGAAACTTGAACGTTACCGTGTGGATCTCTTTCTAAGAATAATTGTTGTTGAATGCTTTCTGGGAGTAATGCAAATACTGCCATAGATTCTTTTGTTAAACCTTTTTCAATGAAAGCATATTTGTCAGCCCAAGTAGTTAATGCATTGAATTCATCTGCTTTAGCACCTGCTAATAATTCGTTGATTTCAGCAATTAATTTACCGAATTCTGGAACGAATTCAACAATACCTTCTGGGATGATTGCAACACCGAAGTTCATTCCTTTGTTGCTTCTAGCAACAACTGAATCAGCGATTTGGTTTGCAATTTGTGATAATGACATTTTCTTAGCAGCGACTTCTTCACCGATCAAGCAAATGTTTGGTTGTGTTTCAAGAGCACATTCAAGTGCGACGTGAGAAGCACTACGACCCATAACTTTGATGAAGTGCCAATATTTTTTAGCGGAATTTGCATCTCTTTCGATGTTGCCAATTAATTCACTATAAGTTTTTGTTGCAGTATCGAAACCGAACGAACATTCGATATCGTCGTTCTTTAAGTCACCATCAATTGTCTTAGGGCAACCAATAACTTGAACGCCTGTGTTATGAGCAGCAAAATATTCTGCTAAAACTGCTGCGTTTGTATTTGAATCATCACCACCAATAATAACGATAGCTGTGATTCCGTGTTTCTTACAAACTTCAGAAGCAACTTTGAATTGTTCTTCAGTTTCTAATTTTGTTCTACCAGAACCAATGATGTCGAAACCACCAGTGTTTCTGAATTGATCAATGTATTCATCGTCAAAGACGATATATTTATCATCTGTTAATCCACTAGGACCACCTTTAAAACCAATTAAGACGTTGTCTTTATTAGTTGCTTTGAGTGCGTCATATAAACCAGAGACAACGTTATGTCCGCCAGGTGCTTGACCACCAGAGAGGATAACGCCAACTACTTGTTTTTTAGCAACAGAAGTATTTGTTCCTTTTACGAATGTAATTTCTTTTTTACCATATGTGTTTGGGAATAAAGCAGCAATCTTATCTTGGTCTGCGACTGATTGAGTTGCTTCTCCTTCTTTAACACAGATACTTGAAATGCCGTTTCTTAACATTCCAGGTAACTTTGGTTGATATTCATATCTTGCTTTTTGTAATGGTGATAATTTCATATTTTTTCTCCTTACCGCGAACTATTATATCACTAAAATTAAAAAACACCATTCTATAATAGAATGATGTTGTGTTTTTTGAATTCTTCGATGTCTTCTTTATTCCAGAAAGAAGATTGGACTTCTCCAATATGTGCTTTATTAAGCATATACATGCATAATCTTGATTGACCGATACCACCACCAATTGTTAAAGGAAGTTCATCTTTTAAGATTGATTGATGATATGGCATATCTAATTTAAATAATTCATCTTTCTCAGTTAATTGAGACATTAATGATTCTTTGTTAACTCTAATTCCCATACTAGAGATTTCAAAAGCCATGTCTAATAAAGGATAGTAAAGTAATAAATCACCATTGAGAGCCCAGTCATCATAGTCTGCTGCACGGTCATCATGAATTAATCCATTTGATAATTTATTACCAATATTCATTAAGAAAACTGCTTTACGTTCTTTGCATATTGCGTTTTCTCTTTCTTTTGAAGTCATGTTTGGATATTTCTTAAGAAGTTCTTCTGCACCAATGAAATAAACTTCTTTAGGTAATTCGTTTTTAAAGCCGTATTCTTTACAAACTAAATTATATGTTTCTAAGAAAGACGCATAGATTTTTTCAACAACACTCTTTAAGAAGTCGAAGTTACGCTCTTCAGCTTTAATTACTTTTTCCCAGTCCCATTGATCAACATACAAAGAATGAAGATTATCTGTTACTTCGTTAGGGCGAATAGCGTTCATATCTGTATAAAGACCACTTAATGAGTATTTTTTAAGAGCGTATCTTTTCCATTTTGCTAAAGATTGAACAATTTCTAATTTTTTATTATTAATAAGATTAAAGGAAACTGCTTTTTCTTTACCTGATAAGTTATCATTTAAACCAGTTTCAGGTTCAACAAATAAAGGAGCACTAACTCTAGATAATCCTAAATTTTTAGCTAAACTTATTTCAAAATTATTCTTAATAAACTTAATAGCTTTTTGTGTTTCAACTACATCCAAAGATGAAACATAATTCTTTACAAAAATGTTACTCATGTTATTTCGCCTCTTTAATAATCATTTCATTATTTTGGTTTTCTTGCATTATTTTTTCATTTGAATTTTTATTCTTATGAACAAGTATGTAAATTAAACCAATAATTGAACCAAGCAATGTAGTTGATGCAGCAATTAATGAGAATATAGTAAGCGCACCTGTAGAACTAATTAAAACCGCAAAATAAATAACATAGACCGTTTGACAAAATATAGCGCCTGATTTTGCAATTCGTTGATCATAAAAATACAAAGTCATACAAGATACCGCAGTCCCAACAACAGGCATAACCGACATAAAGCCAGTATAAGTTAAGAATAATGAACATAAGTTGATAGTAGCGAAAGCGATTGGCCAAGCAATATGGTTAAGAGTTTTGTATTTTTCTCTAAGGCCAAAAACTATATCTCTAAATATCCCAATAGTACAAGTTCCAACACTTACCAAAATTAAAGGATTGTAACTTATGTAATAGATAAAAATTCCGTTGAGAGCAGTCATTACATCATTAATAAGCTTAAAAATCATCGTTCTATTTCTTTGAGGGAAGATAAATATAAATAGTCCGTTAATTACAATTAATGCTCCAGTAATGTACGCTAAAATCTCAAATATCATGTTAAAGATTTTAGGCCAAACATAAATTCCTTTCAATAATTTTTACTAATATAGTAAATTATGCTATTGTATTAAGCGGGAACTAATATGGTTTTAGAACAAATTGATAAAAATATACTCTCTTTAGCGGAACAGTCAGATAAAGATTTAGAAAATGTTTATAAAGAAATAGATAGAGTCTGCATGGTTAATTCAAACCGTATTCTTTCCGCATTCATCGAAAATAAAGTTTCATATACAGATTTTGCAGATATCAATGGTTATGGTAACTACGATACTGGTAGAGACAAATTAGAAGCAATATTCGCAACAGTATTAGGAACAGAAGATTCTATCGTTCGTCCTCAAATTATGAGTGGAACAAACGCAATTTATATTGCGTTTACTGCACTACTTAAGCCAGGAGATACATTAATTTCTATTACAGGACAACCATATGATTCACTTCAAGAAATGATTGGATTATCTGGAGATTCAACTCAATCTTTAAAATGTTCTGAAATAAAATATGAACAAATTGATTTATTAAACAATGACTTCAACTACGATGATATTAAATGTAGGTTAAGTAAAAAAGATGTTAAGTTAGTGGAGATACAACGTTCAAGAGGATATTCTTCTAGAGATTCATTAACTATAGAAAAGATTGAAAAAGTAATTAAAGAAATTAGAAGCGTAAATAAAGATGTCGTCATCATGGTTGATAACTGTTATGGCGAACTCGTTGAAGATAAAGAACCAGGCCATGTTGGCGCTGATATTGTTGTAGGTTCTTTAATGAAAAACTTAGGTGGAGGCGTTGCTTCTACTGGCGGTTATATTGCAGGAAATAAAGACTTAATTAAAATGGTCGCAGATAGATTAACGGCTCCTGGAATTGGCAAAGACCAAGGCGCTAATTTTAACTTAAATAATTCATTCTTTAAAGGCGTTTTCTTAGCTCCAAATGCTGTCAAAAACGCACTCAAAACTGCAATATTTGCTGCTTATATGTTAGAAAAATTAGGCTTTGATGAAGTCTCTCCAAAATATAATGAAAAGAGAACAGATATCATTCAAACAGTTGGATTAAAGAATAAAGAAAACCTCGTTAAATTTGCGCAAGGAATCCAAGAATCCTCACCTGTAGATTCATTTGTTAGAGTTATGCCAGCACCAATGCCAGGCTATCCGTTTGATGAAGTTATGGCAGCTGGAGCATTCACTCAAGGATCTACTATTGAACTAAGTGCAGACGCACCTGTTGTTGAACCATATACTTTGTATATGCAAGGTGGCTTAACTCAAGAATATGGTAAGTTAGGCATTATGCTTGCTTTATCTAAAATTAACAAATAAAAGAAAAGGTCAATTGGCTATGCACCGTATTGACCTCCATCAATTCTAATTACCGAGTTATTAATGTAACTTGCTTCATCACTTACTAAGAATTTGACTAAGTGAGCAACCTCTTCAGGATTTCCATATCTCTGCAATAGGATTTTTTCTTGTTCACTCTTTAAGAATTCTTCATCGTATCCTTCGAGTTCACTTTCTGTTCCAATAAATCCAGGAGCGATTGCATTTACATTTACATAAGGAGCAAACTGCATTGCTAAGTTATGAGTTAATGAGATAAGAGCGGCCTTACTAGCATCATATTCTAAGCACATTGGGTAATATGTATTGATGCCGTTTGTTGAAGCAATATTAATGACTCTTCCCCACTTCTTATCAATCATTCCTTTGTACACTCTATGAGCAACGTTATAAGCACCAATTACATTAACATCTAAAGTCTTTTTGAAGTCTTCAGATTTCTTTTCATGCCACATACTTGAAATATCAATTGCGGCGTTATTAATTAATATATCAACAGTGCCTAATTCTTTTTCGATATATGACACCATTTCATCTACTTTATTCTCATCAGAAACATCACATTGGTAGGTTAAAACATTAACAGGATATTCACCTATTAATTTTTCTGCCAATTCCTTGGCTTCTTTTTCGCTAGTTAAATAGTTAATAACGACATCATAGCCGTTACTAGCAAGCTCTTTAACTATAGCTCTGCCAATTCCCTTAGCACCACCAGTTACTAATGCAATCTTTCTCATAGTAGAAAAAAGAGCTTTTATTAAGCTCTTCCTGAATACTTTCCGTCAGCTGTAAAGACAACGATTTTTTCGCCTTCTTCAATGAATTGAGGAACACGAATTGTTAATCCAGTTTCAGTAACAGCATCTTTAGTTTGTGAAGATGGAGCACCTTTGATTGCTGGAGTTGTTTCAGCAATAGTTAATTCAACTTTTTCTGGGATTGCTACGTCTAAGACTTGGCCGTTCCAGAATACGATTTGAACTTCCATACCATCAACTAAGAAGTATTTCTTGAAGTCGATGTGTTCTTCGTCTAATTCATATTGGTCAAATGTTTCCATATCCATAAAGTAGTAAGTTGTATCTGCTTTATAAGAGAATTGAACATTCTTCTTTTGAATTTCAGCAGCATCGAATTTAGTTGATGCGTTGAAGTTTCTTTCTTGTGTCGAACCTGTTTTTAAGTTCTTCATTTTTGTTTTTAAGATAGCAGCACCTTTACCTGGTTTAACATGCATAAAGTCTAATACTACCCATGGATCGCCATCGATTAATAATGTTAATCCAGTTTTGAAATCGCCTGCTTCAATTGCCATAATAATTTACCTCTTAAATAATATTTAATCCTTTTGTATTTTATAAGAAAATACGGATTAGTCAACCAATATATGAAAAAATGGGCTTATTTAGCCCAATTTTTGTCATTTTTTTATCCAACAAACGATAACATTATAATTCCCGCAAAGATTATTGCGATGAATATATATTGTAACCAAGTCAGTTTTTCTTTTAAGAAAATTCTAGAAAGAATAAATGACACAATAACTGTTCCTGCACCTAAAATAACCGCAGCAATACCTGTGCCTTCTGATAGAGCAAATAAATAAGTTGCTTGACCAATTGTTTCAAAAATTGCAGCTAAGATTTTCCACTTTTGATTCAAAATCTTTTGCCAAATATTTTCTTTAACAACCACCGCTTGTTCATTTGCGTCTACTTCAATATTTTTTTCACCTTTATTCTTTGTAGAGAATAACTTTTCTCCTTTAGCTTTTAAGAAGATTAAAATTCCTATTGAAATAAAGAAGAATGTGAATTCATAAGCACAGTTTGCAGTGTGTTCTAAGTTTTCTTCGGTAACACCAATGAGTAAAGTTGTCTCAACACTATCTGTATAGAAGATATCTAAGAATGTACCTACTGCATCTAAAAGCATGTAACAAAATGGCATTGCAATAGCCCAAATAGCTAAAGTTTTGCCAAAGTTTTTATGACGTTCTTCTTTTCCTTTTTTATCAAAGAATCCAACACAAAGAATGCCAACAGCTACAACAGCAATTGCTGCCCAACCTAAAGGTTCTAATTCTTCATGTAAGAAAATAGCGCATAAAATTGGAACAATTGCTCCAGATGTATTTTCGATTGGATCAGAAATGGATTCTTGTATAAATCTGACACCAAAATAAGAACAAGTCATTGATACAATATAGCAAAGAGCTACAGGTAAATATCTAACTAAGTTAATTGGGAAGCTTGCTAAATCAACTCCTTGAGTAAAAAGGATGACTGTTGCGTAAATTCCCATAAAAATTCCAACAAAAACAGTAGTTTTTAGATGAGAATATTTTTCCTTTTCTAAACTACCTTTTTTATAGAATATTTCTGCAATACCCCATGCTAATGTTGAAACGATCAGAAAAAACCACATGGGTATATCCTAAAGATTTTCTAAAAATATTGCACGAACTTTTTTAAAAAACTGCCGAAGCAGTCTTTTTAGTAACTATTGTTTATCAGCCCAAGAGAATTTAAATGAACCGCTATGTTCTTTTCCTTCAACATGCATGGAACATTTTCCACTAGGAACAGTAACGGTGAATGAAAAATCTTCTGTAAGATTACCAGCGTAATATTCTTCGCTAGTATCAGCATTTAAAACTTTCAAAACTAATGTTCCACTTTTTGTTGTGGTACTTACCGAAACAACAGTTTCATTTTTAAAGTCTCTTTTGTAAGTACATTCACCATCAAATTTCTCATATTCTTTGAAGACTGAGTTAGCTGTATTTACAGATATACATGAAAAAAATAATCCGCTTTCGCTATCTGAACAGCCACACATTGCGAACAATAATGGTAATGTTAATAATTTTAATTTTGCCGCTTTCATAAAAAATACCTCTATAATCGTAAATCATTATAGTTGTAGAGGTTTTAGATGTAAACAAAAATCTGTATTAACTGTATTAAATCTCTGGTGTATTATTTTCCATCATTCTCTTTACTGCTTGGTAACAAGCATCGTTTAATTCTCTGATTGCATTTGCTCTAGTAAGAGTTTGATTAGGATAAATAGGTCTGCCTACTTCAATGGTTATGCATGGAGCACCATGTCTCTTCCATAGTTTAAAGATTCCCTTAGGTGGTCTATAAGAAATAGCTAATGGAAAAACTGGTTTATTACATTTAACTGCGTAATAGAATGCACCAGGCATAAATGGACGTACATCTTGATAGAAATAGAACATACTTCCTTCTGGATAGAAATGCACCATCTTTTTCTCTCTAAGCGCTTTTTCTATATCATCATTGAACTTATGCATAGCTTCAATGTTATTTGTATCTGGAATTGGAATTGATCCGACAGCTCTCATCATCTTTCCCAAATTAGAATTATGGTTATCTTTCCAAACTGTCATGTATCCTCTTTTTGGACCCATAGCAGCTCTAACACAAATGTAATCCCATTCAAAAACGTGGTTGCAAACTGTAATGCAACCGTTGTCGAAAGCTTTTCTATATTGAATCAATCTAGATTTGCCTTTGATTTTTAAGCCATATCGAAAATAGTTTGCTGGAAACACGATAAGAATCATAACAATTTGAACCAAGACTTGAAGTACTCTAAACCAAAATCCCTTATTGTAATAAGGAAACTTTCCATCAAGAGCGACGTCTCTGACTTGTTTAGGGCTTATCATGTGTGCATGCAAATCTTCAGGATAATCGAAGTATAAGCCATGCTTGTATTTCATAATATGCTAAAAAATCCCCTTTTCTTCAACAACATCATTGTCTTGTATTAATTGTATAACAATTCTGCCTCTTTTTTCTACGCAAATATTGAAATCGATATGTTTTTCATCGTGTTTTTCTTTGATAAGAGTTTTATGAAGTTCAAAAATTTTAACATTTTTGTCACTCCAATCAATAGGGTCTTTCGCAAATAAGTCCGGTTTTTTACCTATACCATATTCCTGTCCTGCATAAATAAACGGACAACCTTTTAGATAATAAGAAAGCTTAGTTAATCTAATTAATTCTTCTTCATCTTGTGTTAACGAAGCAATTCTTTCACAATCGTGATTTTCAATGCAGTTACATCTTAAATAACTCTTTGGCATGTACTGTAAATCACGATTGATATTGTCGATAATTTCTCCTATTCCACCATCTCTATTTTTAAGATATCTTTCAAGAGGTCTATACCACGAATAGTTATAGCAGCAATCAAAGATTGGGAATAGTTCATTATCAGGTATAGGATGGATGCCACACGTTTTAACATATTTAGCAAAATCATCATCGATAGATTCAGCTAAGAAGATTATTTCATTTCCTAATCTTTCACGAGCTTTTTTGAATAAATTCAAATCTATCATTGAAGCTACATCAAATCTAAATCCATCAAAGCCGACATTTTTCCAATATTCTAAAACGCTAATTAAGTAATCTTGGGTGTCTTCTCTAGATGTATCTAAATCGATAATATCACTCCAATCACCTACTCTATTTCCTGGCTTTCCATTTTTCTTAAAATAAAATTCTGGATGCTCTTCAAATAAAACAGAATCTGGCGCGGTATGGTTAAAAACCATATCAACTATTATTTTCATTTTCAACTTATGAGTTTTCTTAACCAGACTCTTTAAATCTTTTAAGTTTCCTAAATCTTTAGAAATAGAAAAATAATCCATACTAGCATAAGGAGATCCGTATGTTCCCTTTCTATTTTTAACGCCAATCTCATTAATAGGCATAAGATAAATAATATCTACACCTAAATCTTTGATTCTAGGTAAATCATCTTCTATCTTTTTAAAAGTCCCCTCGACAGAGTAATTTCTTGCAAAAATTTGATAAATTACTTCGTTCCCCTTAAGCATTATTTATTTCTTCTTTCTCCCTGATTCAATTAATTCCTTTTCGAATTCTTCCGGATGTCTCATACAGAATTTTTGATGATGTGCCTCCGCTTCATAGAATTCTTTGTAAGGTTCAATAGCAATAGCAGCATCTTTTCCAGATTCTTCTATTTTCTCTTTTAAAAATTCTTCAAAAAGTTTCTTTTGTTCTTCATCTTCATAATAAAAAGCAAGTGTATATGAATGCCCTTTATCTATAAATTGACCTTCAAAATCATATGGGTCGACATTATTAAAGAAAACTTCCAATATCTCTTTTGGAGATACTTTTGTTTCATCATATTCAATTTTAATAGTTTCTCTATGCCCTGTTGATTGGCTTTTTACCTGTTCATAAGTAGGATTTATTTCATCTCCACCACAATATCCAGAGACTACATCATTTACACCATCTAAATCCCAAAAGAACGCTGATATACACCAAAAACATCCGCCGGCTAAATAGAGAGTTTTCATATTTTAAATTGCTCCTTAAAGAAACATGATGAAATTACTTCTACAATTTCTTCTAAACCATTTTTGTCTTCTTCTGTAAATCTGTTTAAAGAAGTGCTATCTAAATCTAAAACGCCCACTACCTTATTGTTAACAAAAATAGGAACTACAATTTCAGAATTCGAAGCACTATCACAAGCAATGTGTCCCGAGAACTCGTGTACATTTTTAACAAGTACTGTTTCTTTATTAACAAAAGCAGTTCCACAGGCACCTTTTCCAACCTCAATTTGAGTACAAGCAGGTTTGCCCATGAATGGCCCTAATAAAAGTTTTCCATTAGAGTAAATGTAAAATCCAACCCAGCTAACATCTTCTAAAGAATTAAATAGTAAAGCTGAAATATTTGATAAATCACTAATTAAGTTATTTGTTGATTCAACCAACAAAGACGCTTGTTTCTTAATTATAGAGTAATTCATAGTTTATTATCTATATGTTAACATATAGCGAAAATAAAAGTGTCAAAACGCACTAAATATTTTAAAAACTTGAATAAAGTATCGATTTTTATCCTATTTTAAGAACAATATGTTTTTGAACTAATGTAGGATAATTTTTACATAAAAAAGAAGATGGTTCCTCCCCCAAGAAACCACCTTCACATTATGTGCTTAAATTGCCCCTTATTCCTTATTTAACTTATACATCTTAATGAAATGATCGATGTAAGATGTCCCCCTATTGATAATCTCTTCCTCTTTATGAGGGAATCGATCTTTTTGATGAATTAAGGCCGCAATTGTAGCCGAATATTCGAGAGCAAGTATTTCATAATCATCTTGTTTTAAGAGCTTCTTTCCCATCATGCCTTTGAATATCTCTTTATAAATATCTAGTATATTTGTTAAGAAATATTGGTCGGAGAGAATAGCTGTCTTCTCATCCTTATATTGCTCTCTAACAAGCATCTTACGATACTTAATTAGATTAGGATCATGCATTGAGTTACTCATCATTCGTAAAGTTAACTCTTTAAGTTCATCAGTTGAATTAGGAATTTCAGGCATTTCTTTGTAAGAACCAATGTTCTTTTCATATTCAACTTCTACTTTACTAATTACCGAGTCCCAAAGTTGCTCCTTACTCTCATAGTGTCGATACATAGCTCCCTTAGAAACCCCCAAGGCATCAGATAATTCGCGGATATTGGTTCCTTCGTATCCTTTGTTAGCAAACATATCTAACGCATTTTCTAAGATTTTTTCTCTAGTATCTTTTCCCATTTGTGAACGCTCGTTTACTATTATATTACAGTCGGTCCCAGTGTCAATAAAAAAAGTAAACAATCGTTCACTTTTTTAAAATATTAACAAAGTTAATATAATTTCTTATAAAGTATCTTTACGAAAAATATCTCTCACTACTCTATACATAGCAAAGTATATAGCTAGGATTTCTAATCTACCTGCAAACATACCAGCAATCATAATCCAAAGAACTGCTGGATTATCTCTACAAGCAAAACTTAAACCATTTGTTAAGCCTGTGCCAGCTAATGCATTAGAGAATTCGAACAATGAATCGTTGTATGAGAATGAAGAGAACAATGTTACAAAGAATCCGCCAAGTATCAAGATGAGACAATATAAAACAATATAGCCAAATGCCTCAAAAGACTCCGATGTAGTGATTTCTTTCTCTTCGCCGCATCTATTTATGAAATGAGGATAAACCATTCTAGAATGGCCTAATCTTTCTCTAGTGCTCCAATAGAACGATTTTCCAGCAACTGCGACACGATATAACTTAACACCACCAGAAGTAGAACCCATACCACCACCAATGATATTAATAAATACAACTAAAAGCATTGTTGCTTCGCCAAGCAACGTTAGATCAGATATATTACTAAATCCAGTTGTTGTAATAGCGGAAACAAATGTAAATGTGGATGTTCTAAAGGAATCATAACTCCAACCCATGCTTCCTCTTACTGCAGATGCAATAAAGAAAATTGGAATGAATGCAATTGCGAAACATGCAAATAATTTTAATTCAATATCCTTAATAGCTTTTTTGCCTTTACCAGTAAGAATTAAGAAATGAGTAACAAAGTTAGTTGCACCCAAAATCATTAAGACAATAGAGATTATTTCAACTGCAGGGAAACATACACCTTCAACATTTAAACCCAATAAACCATTTTCTTTAGATGAGAAACCACCTGTTGAAACAGCGCATATTGAATGTACTAAAGAATCAAAGAATGGTACGCCAGCAAAGCAATATGCCATAGTACCGACAAAAATAATGCCTAAATAAATGCCAAGGATGACCATAGCAGACTTCTTTAAGTTAGGAAGTGGCTTATCGCTGTGTCCTTCAGCAATATATAGTTTTAAACCATATCTATCTGAGATAGCAGTTGTAATAATTAAGACTAACCCAACACCACCAACTAAGTTACAGAACGCTCTATAGAATACATACAAATGCGAACTAAAATCAGTGAATACAGTTAAACCAATTGTCGCAAATCCAGAAGTAGTTTCAAACATTGCTTGAGAAAAAGTCATATCTCCTCTAGCAAGGAATGGAATAGCACAAATAAAGATAGCTAAAACCCAAATTAAGACCAATAAGACAGAGTCTTGATGCTTTCCTAGTTTAGCTCCTTTTACTCCTCTTACAAGCTGCATTAAGCCTATACCTATTGCAACAGTAACCATTCCTGGAATAAAGAAGTTAAGCCAGTAATGTGCTTCTTCAGGATAAAAGGCAAGTAAAATCAATGGAAATAAACAAGTACATCCAATGAAAATAAGGAAAATTCCTAAATATCCAAAAATTAATCTATAGCCGGAAACTTTTTTCATTCTTTTGCTTTTCTCGTAATAAAGTTAATAATTGCTTGTTCATCTGCAGGAGATGATACGAAGAATAATTTATCTTTTGGTAAAATCATAGTTTGACCATTAGGGATGATGACTCTAGGTCTACGATAAATACAAGAAATTGTTCCTTCTTTAGGGAATTGAATCTCGAAAAGTCTTTTATTACAAATCTCAAAGTTTGCTTTAATACCAACTTCAGTTAAAACAATCTTGTTATCTTCAAAAGACATAGTCTTAACAAGAGTTTCTAAAGAAGTTTCAGATGTAATAGATGAAATTAATAACTGTGTAGAAGAAATAACACTATCAACGCCTAAATCCTTAAAAATTTCAACGTTATTAGGATTTGTAACAATACAAATACATTTCTTAACACCAAATACTTTCTTAGCTAATAAACATGCGACATAATTGTCTTCATCTTTATCACTAACAGAAATGAAAATATCAAAATTTTCAATATGTGCAGCTTCTAAAACGTATTTTCTAGAAGCATCACCATAGAAAACAGGGACTCTGTTATCTTTAGAAATTTGTTCAGCATCAGCCCTGTCATTATTAATAATAACAAGTTCGTTACTGCTTTCTTTAAATTTTCTAATAATATATTCAGCAGCGTTTGTACCACCAGCAACAACAATCTTCATTATTTGTTACCTCCTAAACGCTCAAATTCGTCATATGATAATTCAAATGGGAAAATAGCTTTAATTTTTAAACCTTTTAACAATGTTTCAGATTCAGGTTCATCTAAACGAACATAAATATCTTGAACATCAAAAATCTTTCTAGCTATGTGTGCAATTAAAATATTAGCGTTATCGCTACCTGTAGTAATAATTATTTGACTTGCGGTTTCAATACCAGCTTTCCTTAAAACAGAAATGTCAGTACAGTCACCGAGAAATGTATAACCTTGAAAGTTTTCACTCAATTTATCAAAGCTACTTGATTCATTATCAATAACCATTACGTTTTTTCCTTTTAAGGAATATTGACTAGCAATTGATGCGCCAAATCTACCGCATCCTACGACTAATATCTTATTTTTTAAAAGTGCACTACGATCCATAAGATTCCTCTATGTCAAATTATTATAACTACAAATTATATTTTTGTTAAATAATTTAAATACGTACAATAAATGATAAAAGAAAAAGGCTACTCTCACGAGTAACCTATTTAGCAGCCTTTGCATCAAGTTCTTTGATTTCTTGACGATATTTTTCCATTTCTTCACTATTAGCTAAGATGAAGTGACCTGGAACAACTTCTTGGAAAGTTGGTTTTTCTTTTGAATAGTCATGGGATGCCATTGGATTATAAACAATTCTTTGACGTGACTTTTCAGAAAGCGGATCAGGTTTTGGAATAGCGCTCAGTAAAGCTTTTGTATATGGATGGAGAGGATGTTTGAATAATTCCTCACTAGTTGTAAGTTCCACCATTTCACCAAAATACATAACTGCGATTCTGTCACAGAAATACTTAACAACTGATAAGTCGTGAGCGATGAACATAATTGTTAATCCCATCTCTTCTTTAAGTTCGTTAAGTAGGTTAATAATTTGAGCTCTAATTGAAACATCCAAAGCAGAAATCGGTTCGTCACAAATTAAGAAACTTGGATTCATAACAAGTGCACGAGCAATACCGATTCTTTGTCTTTGACCACCACTGAATTCGTGTGGATAACGAGATGCGAATTCAGGAATTAATCCGACCTTTTTCAAGACTTCTGCAACTTTTTTACTGTTTGCAAACTTATTGTGCATTCCTTGAATTTCAAGACCTTCTTCAATAATATCTTGAACAGTCATTCTTGGATCAAGAGAATCGACAGGATCTTGGAAAATCATTTGCATTTTGCTCATGAGTTTCTTACTGACATGTCTATTATCGAAATCAATTTGTCGGATTTCTTCTCTTTGTTGCATTGTAACTTCAGCAATATGTTGTCTGATTTCATTAATCTCTTTAGTGTATTTTTCAGTGATAGAAATTTTGCTACGCTCGATTTTTTCACTATCGAGATTCTTACTATCAGCAACTGCTTCGGCAGTCATTTGCTTAATAGACTTTTTAATATTAGCTAATTTAACTAGAAGTTCGTTTTCTTTAACTTTAAAAGCGTGTTTTGCTTCTTGCGATTTTGTTGTTGCTTCTTCAATATCATCAATGCCTCTAACATCAAACAAAGTTTGTTTAAAGTTAAGTCTTAAATCGCCTAATTCATCAGTTAATTGATTCTTAGTTTCATTTAACTCACGAATTTTAGAAGCATATTTTGGACTAATAGAAGAGTAGAAAATTTCACTCTTCATAGTCTCTTGTAATTCTTTAATTTTTCTAACGCCTCTAACAGTAGTCCATTTAATTTCTTTTAAGTTCCAACGTTTTCCAGCAGCAATACGGTAACCTTCGAAATAAACAGAGCCAGAAGTAATGTTATAAAGTCTTAAAATTGATCTACCTGTTGTAGTTTTACCACATCCAGATTCACCAACAAGACCAAAACATTCACCTTTTTTGATATCGAAAGAGATATCATGAACAGCTTTTGTTTTAAAACTTGAAGCGCCATGACCAAACTTAAAGAATTGCTTTAAGTGTCTAACAGAAAGTTCAATGTTATTATCTACAAGTTCTTGTCTATATGAAACTTTGCGAGTAACAACAATTGGTTGTTTCTTATCTTCCATTATTGAATGCCTCCTTTCTTGTGTGCTTTTAAGGAGTTTTCAATACGTTGTTTAACAATCTTAGGCATTTCTACCTTAGGTGCTCTTGGGTCTAATAACCAAGTAGCAGCATAATGAGTATCACTAACCTTAAAATAAGGTGGTTCTTTCTTAAAATCGATTTCCATTGCATATTTACTTCTCAAAGCAAATGCATCACCAACAGGTGGGTAAATCATATTTGGTGGAGTACCTGGAATAGCATCGAGTTTTTCATTACTGTTAACATCTGGAATAGATGATAATAAGGCCCATGTGTAAGGGTGTTTTGGATCATAGAAGATTTCTTCTTCTGTACCATATTCAACAATCTTACCAGCATACATAACCGCGACTCTATCGGCCATGTTAGCAACAACACCTAAATCGTGTGTGATAAAGATACATGATAAGTTACGTTCTTTCTTTAACTTATTAATAAGTTCAAGAATTTGAGCTTGGATAGTAACGTCTAATGCAGTTGTTGGTTCGTCACAGATTAAAATATCTGGATTCGCAGTTAATGCAATAGCAATAACGATACGTTGTCTCATACCACCTGAAAATTCAAATGGATATTGTTTGAAACGTTTTTCAGGATCCTTGATACCAACTTCAGCCATAACCTCTAAAGCTTTAGCTTTTGCTTCTGCTCTTGTGATTCTAATTGAAGAAATATATTCATCTCTAGCAAGAGCAATATCTGCAATTTCTTTTCTATTAAGAGCAATGATTTTAGTCTGAATAGGAGCGATTTTTTCGAAATGGTCCTTTTTAACTTTTTCAAGAGCTGATTTTGAGTTAGATGAATTCTTTGCAGCGTTGTATGCTTCAAGATAATCTTTCTTAGCTTTTTCTAACTCAATATAATATTTTTCTCTTGTAATTGCTGCATCGCCTTTAATGCCAACAACTTTCTTTACATATTTTTCTCTTAATTCAGCCTTATATTTTGCAACCTTTTCTTTAGCAATCACTGAATCAGCTTCGAATTTTTGTTTAGCAGCAGCAATTTTAGGTTTATATTCAGCGATTAATGCTGATTTAGTTTCATTATATTCCTTCTTTGCTTGTGCAATTAAAGAGTCATATTTTTCAGTAATTTTAGCTACGTTTTCTTTTGATTTTAAAGCTAATTCAGATTTTTCTTTTTTAATTTCTAATTTTTCCTTACCAAAAACAAGATTTAATTCTCTAACTTTTACATCAGTAGCTGCTTTAACCTTTGAGATTTCGTATTCAAGTTTATATTTTTCTGCTTCTCTTGGTAAATATTTTTCTAATAAAGAGATTTTAGTATCAATGAATTTAGCTTTAACATCATTAACATCCGTACAATATTTTTCTTGTAAGTCTGCTAATTCTACTTTAATTCTAGGCTTACTTTCGTCATCTGCATCTTTTAATTCAGTGGTTTTTTCAGCCTTTCTCTTTAAATAAACAGCCTTTATATCGTTGATTTGTTCTTTTTTCTTAAAATCGGCTTCGCTTAATAAAGTTTTAAAGTTAGCAATATCTTCGGTTTTAGTCTCAGTAGGCAAAGATGCAATACGTCTATCGAATTCTTCTTTTAATTCAGCAATAGCGTAATGTTCTTGGCTTTTCAATTCGAAAATAGCAGCACCACAATTTTGTTTTGCTGTGTAAATTCTTCCACCAACTTCATTAGAAACTTCATTCTTTGCTAAAGCAATGTGTTTCTTCTTTTCTGATTTTAAGAATTTAATATTTTCTGTACCTTTTGCTAATCCTGTTTTTAATTCAGTTTGAGTGTTTCTATAAGCAGTAAGAGAATCAGCGACTAATTCGTCATACATTCTC
This sequence comes from Bacilli bacterium, assembly GCA_017651565.1. Taxonomy (GTDB): domain Bacteria; phylum Bacillota_I; class Bacilli_A; order RFN20; family CAG-826; genus RGIG9670. The sequence continues at coordinate 81,075 of JAGCCQ010000015.1, forward strand.
TTAGTTCTAGAAGCGTTAATTAACATACCTTCTGTAATTTGTTTACCAATTCTGACGATTGGGTTTAAAGAAGATAATGGGTCTTGGAAGATCATACCAATTTTGTGACCACGAATTCTATGGAATTCATCTTCGCTAATCTTGGTTAAATCTTCACCTTCATACATGATAGACCCTTGAACAACACGTCCATTTTTAGACAAGATGCCCATGATAGCTTTATTTGTAACTGATTTGCCTGAACCAGATTCACCAACGATACATAATGTTTCACCTTTATATAAATCAAATGAAACACCACGAACTGCTTGGACATAGCCATGGTCAGTGGAGAAGTTAACTTTTAAGTCTTTAACACTTAAAACAATTTGTTTGTTTTCCATATTATTGTTCTTCTCCTTTCAATGATGGGTTGACAGCATCACGTAATCCATTACCGAATAAGTTAAATGAAATCATCAGTAATGCGATAACGACTGCTGGGAATATTAATAAGTAAGGGTGAATAGTTAATTGAGTTTGGTTATCTGAAAGAATAACACCTAATGATGACATACCTTTCAAACCTAAACCTAAATAGGAAATTGTAGCTTCAGAGAAGATAACACTAGGAATCATTAAAACAGATGATGTAATGATTGTACCCATAGCGTTAGGCAAGATGTGCTTTGCAATAAGTCTAGCGTCACTTGCACCTAAACTTCTAGATGCTAAAACATATTCTCTTCCTCTAAATCTATAGAATTGAGTTCTAGTTCTTGCAGCAGTTGAAATCCATCCGGTCAAACATATTGCAAGACCGAAAGTAAAGAAATTCTGGCCCAAATGCAAGATGGTTAACGTCATGACAACAATCCATGGAAGACCAGATAAAACATCTGTAATTCTTTCCATAACTAAGTCGACAGTTCCACCAAAATAGCCTGAAATAGAACCGTAAATTAAACCGATAATGAAACAAACAGCGAATGAAATAATACCAAGTAACAATGAAGTTCTTAAACCTTCGAAGACATATTTAAACATGTCGCGTCCGCCTTTATCAGTACCCATAAGGTATCTTGGCATTGAATCAAATTCAAAATATCTATAGTAAATTACTTTTCCGTAGATTTTGATTTCCGCTTCATCATTAATTGTGATTTTAGTAATTTCGGTTACTGGACATTTTTCCGATTTTCTTTCAAATTTGAAATCAGAAACGTAGAATTTACCATCATCATCAACTTCAAAGTTATATGAGAAAGTACACCATTTATTTCTTTGATATGTTTTCATATGGCTTTCAGTTACAGGATATTTTTCTTGGTTAATTTCCATTTCACCGAATGTAGCTTCATATGAGTCGTAAACGAAGTCGCAATAAATAACTTGAGCCATATGCAATTTTTTATTACCTGTACAGCTCCAGTATTTTGTATTAACTGTTAAGTCTTTATTTTGTGTTTGACGGAACATTAACTCGTTAGCGTCATCAAAGTTAGATCCTTCAATCAAGTCTTTTAATGCATTTTCTGTTTCAAATTCGAGCGTTTTAATTAAAACACACTTATTGTGTTTTTCATCATCGCCTTTCTCAAGTTCTAATGAGAAATAAGCGTTTTTGAATACAGAAATGTTATTTGTAGTGACATATTCATCAGCTTTAATAATTTCAGTTAAGTTTAAAGAACTAATATCAAATTTTGAGTTCTTTGCTAAAAGTTCAACAGATTTTTTCTCTGCTTCTCCATCAACTTCAACGTAATAATTAAATACAAATGATACTTCACCTTGTACATAGTTTTCAGGGAAGAAAGCTTTTTCACCATCAGCTGCTTTGAGTTTATCTAAATCATAAACATCAAAAGCTTTTAAATAAATATCACCGCTATCAATGTCTAATTCTTTATAAGTGGTTGTAAACATTTCAACTTTAGTTTCATTAGCTTCACCACTAATACCAAATTGTACATATCCACCATGTGCATATTCATTTCTATCTGATGTATAAACAGTTTCTGTAAATTCTTTCTTACTTACAGCTTGTTTGACAAAATCATCAGGTGAAGGCCACCAGAATTCTTGCTTTTCTTCTTCTGTTGTTGCATTTGGATGTCCGCCTACATCAACAGCGATTTTAGTCCATTTTTTAGTGCCATCCCAGAATCCTGTTCCAGCATCAAATAATTTTGGTTCAAGGAATGTTCTATAAGCGTACTCTTTAGAGTTATCATTATTCTTTCCACCAGTAAAAATAGGAACGAAAACAGATAACAAAAGAATTGTTCCTAAGATACCTGCTGCTACAACAGATGATTTGTTCTTAGAGAATCTCTTTAATGAATCTCTAAAGAATGTTGTAGGTCTAGTTTGGAATTTTTGTTCATGAACTCTTTCACTATTATCAACAAGTTTGAAATCTTTTTCTGTAATAGTCTCTTCTTGTGCTTCAACAGGGAGAGTTTTAAATTCGAAATCTTTGTTTTCCATTATTTCTTTTCCCCCATTCTGATACGTGGATCAATAAAGCCATAAGATAAGTCAGTAACAATTCCAGCTAAAAGTGAAATTGTTGTGAAAATAGCCATATCAACAAATAAGACGTTATAGTCTTTATTGTTTAAAGCGTAGATATATAAGTCACCAATACCATTGATGTTATATAAGTTCTCCAAAATCATAGAACCGGAGAAAACACCAATAAATTCTGCTAAAACTGAAGGTAAAATTGGAACGAAAGCATTTCTTAATGCGTGGCGAGTAATTGCTTGACGACGTGTCAAACCTTTAGTTCTTGCTAAGATTAAGTATTCACTAGACATAACTTCGCAAAGTTCTGCTCTAACTGATCTACAATAGCCACAAATAGAACCAAATGATAATGACAAAACAGGGATGATGTAGCCTAAGAATTTTTGGCTAGTAGCAGCATCACTTGAAGGCCATCTAAGTGGTAAATTGCCCTTAAATGCAAAGAAATAAATCATGAATGAAATAATAACGAATGACGGGATTGAAATAAAAATCATAACTAAAGTTGAGATTGTGTGATCAATCCAAGTATTTTTATTTAAACCCGCAACAATACCTAATAAAATTCCTAAAGGAACTGAAATAAGAACTGAAATAATGTTAATGGAAACAGATACTGGTAATCTTTCCATAATAATTGTAGTTGTAGAATAATTTGGTTTAATAACTGTAGATGTACCCCAGTCCCAAGCAGTTACAATTCTTTTTAACCATGCGAAATATTGATCCAAAATTGGAGTTTGGTAGAAATAATGGTCAACATTATCAAGGTCAGTAATTTTTTCTAATAAAGTACCGTATTGTGGAGATTCCACCATACAGTCAATAACGTAGCCTTTTTCTACTTGATCAAAATAGAAAGCTAATCTTGTATTTTCCTGTGGAGCAAAGATTTTTCCACCAGGTAATGATTTAACCAAGAAGAAAGTAAGCGTAATGATAATAAACGCTGTGATAAAGGCTAGCAAGATTCTTTTAAGCGAGTATTTTAGCATTTTAATCCCCCTTTCTGCCTAGTTTTTATTAATTTCGATTGTAAATTCAACTGCAAATTTGCCGTTACCTGCAAAGTATGAAGCAATGGTAACTACGAAGTTATCATTTGAGTATTTTGCACTGCTAACAGGTCTATTTTGAATTGTAAGTTCTTTTACTGGTTCAACACATGTATAACCTGCTAAAGCAGTACTAACGAATTTTTCTAAAGCTTCTTCTTTAGATTCAACTTCGTTTTCACCTTTAGTTGGGTGTGCTTCTGTTTGTCTGAATTGATTGAATTTAATTTCACCATCAGCTGCGCCACCACTATAAACGTTGTAATTACTCTTTGTATAATTGCCATCACCTAAGTACATGTCGTAGATTCTAAATAATTCTTCTTCAGCTGGTGAACGTAATGTTGGAGCTTGGAAACGATAATAAACCATGAAGATTCCTGTCGTTACAGGATCGCCATTAGATACTGTGTAAGAAATACCATTTTCGATATAGTCAGTAACTTCAATAATTAAGTCACCGACATATTTTTTATCTTCGATTGTATAGATATTTACGCCAACTTCTTTTCTACCATATTTATCAACTCTAGTAGTCTTAACAAATGAATCTTTTGCGTTTAATTCTCCGATAAAAGTATTGTATTCGTCTTTGGAACATGGGATTTCAAGTTCGAAGCATAAATCGTCTTCACCATGTAACCAAGGATACAAAGAACCGTAATTAGCTAATGATAAGCAGTCTGGTTCGATGTTTGGCATCAAGAAGTAATCAACTGCTAATGGAGCTTCAGTTTCAAGAACACCATTTGCATGAACGCCGTTCTCAGTTTCATAACCGAATAAGAACATTTTAATGTAGTCATACACTTTGCCAATCATTAAGTCATCAAGCGTGAATCTTTCATTAACTTCCTGACCTAATGCCGTTTCAAATGTGAGACTATTTGCAATATATCTAACAATTAAGTCATTATTATTGTTTAATCCAATAACTAATGTATCTTCAACTCCAGCGTAATATAAGTTAGTAACACCACCATATGAATCCATGTAAGGGTATGAAGCGCAATATTTGTAACAAATTAAGTTTTTCATTCCTTGACCATATAATTCTTTGTAATCTGAAGGAATGCTACCTTGTTCATAGAACTTATAGGTTACTTTAGCCGCCTCACCATCTTGGGCGATTGTTTTTGTTACTTGATATTCATCTAACAAAGTTAAATATTCATTTAGTTTCTCTTTTGAAGCATCTTTTAATTCAATCCAGTAATCAGTAACTTCACCAGCATCACTAACTTCTTGTTTGATTTCCATACCTTTCATCTTTGGATAGTAGGTTCCAGATAATGAGCTAAGAGAAGTAGCATTGAAGAACAATTTTTCATCTCTAGACCAATCAATGATTTCAATTTCATATGTTACATAGGAATTGATTCCTAATTCACTATTAATATAATAAGCTTTGATTTTTTGTGTACCAGGTGTCTTCATTGAAGAAGGTTTAGAAGTGGTAACATTTTCTGTAATAAAAGAAGTACCATCACTAAAATTAACGTTTAAAACAATTCCGTTATTGGAAAATTCTTCACCACAATAAAAAACAGTTTTTGGATATTCTTTAATTGTTAAATTTACAAACTTTACAGGAACTGGCTCTGGCTCTGGCTCAGGTTGTGGTTCAGGCTCTGGTTCTGGAGTTGGCTCTGGAGTTGGAGTTGGCTCTGGAGTAGGGTCTGGAATTTCGCCACCATCTTTACATCCACCGAGGAGTGAGAGTGCTAATCCTGCTAATAATATTGCTCTAAACTTTTTCATTTTAATCACCTATAAACGCGTGCATTATTATACTAGATTAATATATATTAATCAATGTAAATGATTTTTGAGCAAAAAAGAAAAATGCGCCGAAGCGCATCTCTCTTTTAACATTATTTAACGATTATAAATCGAATGCTGAATCAACTTTTTGGTAATTATCTTTGTTTGGATAAACAAGGTCAACATTGGTTCTATATGTGTAATCAATTGTGTACTTGTTAACATAATTATCACCATTAAGAGTGTAAGTCATTGTTTGTTCAAAGTGTTCAGCAGAAAGCATATTGTTTTCAAATAAGTATCTAATGTAGAACTCAATTCTAAATTGTGTTCCTATTGGAATTCCATGACCTGATTCATCTGCTGCATCAGCAATATCGTTTCCCGCTTCATTGAGGTCAAACGTTAATTGTCCTGGCACATCTTCAAAGTATGCATAGTGACGATTATGAGTAGTAGTTGTTAAATATTCAGCAACCTTGTTAGCGTAAATATCTTCTTCAACACCAGTTAAAATCTTTGCACCACTAACAAAGAATTGATCACAAACTGACTTTAATGCTTCAATTTTGCCTTGGCCCATAAAGTTAGATTGGTTAACGCTCATATAGTTTTTGACCTTACCTGAACTCTTAAATAAGAATGTTTCATATTGGTCAGTTGTGTAGAACGTATAATGGGTTTTGCTTGGAACAGCCGAACCATCTTGAACTCTAAATTCTTGAGTATCCATGCTCAAATCTAGATAAGCATTTTTTCTTGAAGAAGTAAGACTTTCAAGATAATAAGTTCTTGAATCAAGTACACCATTTTTAGTAATTGTGTTATCAAAAGTTTCAAAGCAGTAATAAGATTCAGGAACGGCAAAGCCTTCACTAGCTTGAGCAGCCATAATTTCCTCTAATCTATCTTTGCAAAATTGGAGTTTTTGATCCTTTAAGTTGCTAACAACAACACGTGTAGAAGCTTTTACTGATCCATCACCATTAGCAACAGTAACTGTTGTAATACCTTGGCTTACTGCAGTAATTTTTCCGTTTTCATCTACTGTGGCAATTTCTGGATTTTCACTTGTCCAAGTGATATCTCTTTTGCCTGGTCTTTTTGGATAAACAGTAGCCTTAATAGTAACATCTTCATTAAAAGCAGTATTATCTTTTTTATCGCTGTAATATAACGAAACACATTGTTTATCTAAAGTAATACCTGTGACTTTATCTTCGATTGTTGCAGGAATTTGGAAATCTGCAGGAACACTTTTAACAACAGTTTTATCTTCATAAACTGTTTCTGTAGGTGTTTCTGTCGGAGAAACATCCGTATTAGTTTTTCCAGGTTCCTGTTGTTGTGGATTTTCAGGTTTTGGTTCTTCTTCGTTTCCCTTACAACCAGCTAAAACCATTGATGAAATTGCTAATCCTAAGATTGATAATTTAGCTTTCTTTTTCATAGGTTTTTCTCCTTTCTAATGAAAATATTAATATTTTTGTTGATCTTGAGTCATTGCAACACTAATTGTGTTAGCGACAGGTGTTCCACCTTTAATTGATAAAGTATAAGTTAATTCAAAGTTCCAGAATGAACCTTGGCTAGAACCAGTGTAGTAAGATCTACTGAATGGGTGTTCAATATAACCTTCTTTATCTGGATCAGTCTTCTTTTGAGCTGTTTTGATTTCTTCATCAATAGTTGCTGCTAAATCTGCAGGAACAGTAACAGTAACAGCTTTCTTGTCTTTATCATAGTTGAATGAAACATCATGAGTTTCACCGTTGACAACAAATAATGCAACTTTAGAAACATTTAATTCGATATCATCGACGTTAACAAATTCAGTTGGGATTTCAACTTTGAAACCTTCATATAATTTATCTGTAACATCACCACTTAATGTTGTTGGGTTATCTAAGTAACAATTCTTGATTGAGTTAACAACTTTACCATCTTCAACGATTCCGCCGTGATCAGCAACTGTCCATAAAGCATCAAATGAGAATTTGTGGCCATCATAGACGATTGGGTTCTTTTCATCAACGAGAGAAGTATCAACACCCCAGTTAAGAGTAAATCCTGAAGAATTATCGCTCTTTAATACTTCTAGGAAGTTTAATGGGTTATAAGTGTTACCAGAAATAGCACCGAATGCTAAGTCAAATTGGCCCGTCATCATGACGTCGTTATAAACTGCTTGCCAGTCACTTGATGGGTTTGGTTGTTCAACTTCTAATTTAACTTTACCGCTAGAAACTGATTCATCATTGAATGCACTTTCGAAGTATTCTTTAATCTTAGTACCATATTCGTTGATATCGTTTTGGTACATCCAGTTAATTCTAATTGTAATAATAGTTGGTTTGCTCTTAGTACCATCTTTAATAGCGCCTTTACGTTTTAATTCAGTATATGCTGCTGTGAAGTACTTAATAGCTTTATCTCTGTTATAACCATAGTCATCATTACCTTCAGCATCAACATTGTGCATTGCTGCAACAGCTTTTTTGTGTTGTTCTGTTGAGTTGTAAGCAACACCATTTTCAGGGTCACTTAAGTATGCGTTTGAGAAGTAATCGATTGATGGTTGAGCACCTTGAATATCAGCAAATTCTTTACGGTTAATTGACCAATATAAACCATTTAAGAAGTTATCATTACTCATCCATGGCTTACAGACGTATTTGCTTGCATCATCAGTAACACAGATTTTACCATTGCTACCGAATAAATAATCCCATCTTTCTTGTGTACAAGAGTTGACGTTTAACTTGAATGTTGAGTCACCTTTAGTAATTAATGTTCTAGTTCTCTTGCCAGCAGTTGTTGTTTTAGAAGCGCTCTTTTCTTCGCCAATATGTAAAGCAGGAACACCACATGAATCTAATAAATCAGAATAGAATGCTTCATATAAAGCATCAGGGTTTTCTTGAGCGTTCTTATATGTAGTAATTTTAATACCTGGAATTCTATATCTTAATGGGTATGTTTGTCTTTCAAACCAAGTATCATTTTGCTTAAAAGCAATAAATTCATCATTCCATTCTTCAAGGTAGTAAGCACCTAAAGATAATGTTGTATCGTTTGGTGATAATTTAACTTTATTTCCACCACCAATATCAAAATTTTCTTTACCTTCACCATAAACTTTAGCACCGTTTTTAACCTGACCATTGCCAAGCATTTGAACAAATGCTTGAGGAAGAGGTGAATATAAGTTGCTTGAAAGTGTGTGCATTGCTGTGAAATCATCAATTTCATTGATTAATTCAATTTCGATGAATGAACCATTTGCATCTGAGCCATAAGAGAAACCTAATTCCCCAGAATCCTTCATATCATTCCAAGTTTTATCGACTGTTGCTTGATCGATATCTGAGTTCTTCGTTCTATTGAAATAGCTTGAAGCGCCTTTGATACCATAAGTCTTATCATTAGACATTTCACGGCCTCTAGTAAGAGAGTTAGCGCCAGTTAAAAGCATTTTAAGAGAGAATTCATAGTCTTCAATTTGAACTTCTCTATTGTCCCAATCTGCTTTAAATCTACCATTTGTACGATATTTGACTCCGTCAGCGCCAGTTTTAACATAAATTCTCCATCTCTTGTATAAATTAAGAGGGTTTGCTGCGCCTTCATAAACTGGAATAGGTCTTGTGAAAGTTTTTCCATTAACTTTGTCTTTAGCTAAAACTGGGTACCAATCGTAACCATTTTTAGTTGCGTTCATTTTAGTTCCCCAGTAAGGAGAAGTAACGTATCCAGCAAGTCCCGAAACTTGAGAGCCTGTATCATCAGCAGCATTAATTTTTCCTGGGTTAGAGGATTGAGAGCTGTGATAATAACGTTTGTATGCCTCAGTTGCGCCTGGTAAATCATCTGTAATATTACCTTCAGAAAGAATACCAAAACCATAACCAGTAATGTATTCTTCTGTAGGAATTTCTAATCTTGATGAATATTTAGCATAGCCACCATTTTCAAAAAGTGTAATACCAGTTAAATGTGATTCGACAGCATATTTTTCTAATTTTCCAAGAATGTCTGTACGTGTTTTAATTGCTTCTTCACCTGAGCTAGAAGCATAGTTGAAACCACCATTTGCATTTGTTGCAGGTGCATTAATTGTGATATTTAAAACTTTTTTAGTATCACCATAGTTAACAAGGAAAGTAACTTTGCCAACATCAACACAAGTAAATTCACGAGTTAAACCTTCTTGTGCGCCTAATGAAACAAGTGGCGAATCATTGTTAACTTTGAATTCAAACTTGCTATTATCAGCGTTACCTTTTGTAACTGTGACAACAATTTTATCTTTATCACCTTTTTCGAATGTTGTTTTGCCAGACTCAGTTTGAATCAAATATTCAACCTTTTCTACATCATCTTTTGGATTATTAGGATCGTCACTACCTAGATCATCAGAATCATTAGGGTCAACGACAGGTGTATCACCAGGATCTGAACAAGCTGTAAAACAACCAAGAACAAGGGTTGTAAATATTAATTTACATGCTAATTTCTTTTTCATTATTTATTTCCTCCGAGAGCTTTTCTTTTTTTAAGAAGTAAAGCAACGCCAAATGCAGAAATAGTTAAAATTAATGCACTTGAAGATGCGATGTTGCCACAGCAGCCTTTTTCTTCAGTTACTGTTTTGTTATCATCTGGTTTTTGTTCTGTTTCTTCAGGCTTATCTTCTGGTTGTTCAATTGGTTTTTCAACTGGAACTTTTTCAGTTGTTTCAACTAATTTATAGTTGCCTTTATATGAAACGCCTTCTAATTCGATTGGTGTCTCAGTGCCATCGAAATCAATATCGACCCATTCTAAAGAATTAGATTCTTCGATATATTTGAAATCGTATGAAACAAGAAGATTTCCACCTTGGACAATTTCATATTGTTCAAAGTTATCAGGATTGAAGTGAATAATCATACGGTTAACACCATAAGCACCATCAGTGAGTTCAAGATACAATCTTGGACGTGCTGTTGCGTTTGGATCGTTAACATCAGCAACATCATTCATAGAAGCAAGAACATCTTCTTTACTTAAATCTAAATAATATTGTTTATTTGTCTCATCATAATAAACATCTTCATAGCCATAGCCAACAACAGCTGAAGCTACTTTATAATCATCGATGTTAATACGAACTCTTGTTTGTCCATCTTTTTCATAAGTAGAAATAGAAGAAACAGTTGGAGGAGTAGCATCAACAACAAATTTATAAGACGACGACACCCATGAGCCATCATATGAGAGTTGATAGTTGAATTCGATTGTATATTCATCATCAGCAAATGGTTCATTTGTTTCAATATTATATAAAGGAATAATAGCGTATGCTCTATGAGCAACGGAGCCAGAACCTAAAAGGCCAGAATCTACGTGTGATTTATAAAGTGTCCATTTGCCATCAGTATCACCGTAAAGTGAATCTTCTAAAGCAGATGCATAAACAATTTCACCAGCACTATTCTTGATTTGGAAATTATTATTTGCAACAGAACGCATAATAAATTGTTGTATAATCATTGTGTTAGTTGCTTTTGGAGAACCAACATAGATGCAATCTTTTGCAGAATCATAATAAGTTTCATCGCTTGGATCTTTACCAACTGAGCGGAAACCAGTTAATTTATCAAATGAAGTTTCAGAGTGGAATACTTTTGAAGTATCGATATCTGTAAGTTCATCAGCATAACCAGCAACCCATAAAGAGCCAAAATCAGCATTATTCTTACCTAAAAGGGATTTAGTTAAGTCATTAACTAAGTCTGATGGGTATGAAACGCCTTCAACTTTTTCAAATTCAAATGGTTCGAATACTCTAGCATCTCTTAATGTTTGACCATCTTTCTTAACTGCTAATGAGTAGAAACCTAAGAATGGGATTGATAAATTTGGATCAGCGTTATCGTTAGCAATTAATTCAACGAAGCCTTCGATAGCACAGCCATATTCAAAAGCTTCAGCGATTTTTGTTCTTTCTTCTTCTGGAATTGACCATTCATTAATATCAATTTTAGTTGCAACATTACCACCAGGAATTGTAACTGTTTGACCAGTTAAACCTTGATAGATAACGACATCGCTAATTGATTGATATGTGAAGTTTGGAAGAGGTTGCCAATCGAATCCTGATGCAGCAGCATTGTAATAGTAGCCTGGAGCAATGATCTTTTTATTTGTATCATTTTCACAGTCTGCTTGTGTTTCATAGTATTCGATTTGCTTTGTTAATTTGACACAGTCAAATTGAGAAGCTTTACCTTGTGAAGTATTTCTAGTTGCGACATAACCTTGTCCAACAACATATTGCTTTTTCCAATAAGTGAAACCACCAAGTTTAGAAATATCATCAACTTCACCAGTGTAGTTATATTTATCTTGAATAACCTTGTTATTTTCTTCTAATGCTGGTCTCATTACTGTTAATTTAACGTTGAATGATTTATCAGCACTGGCTTCATTATAAGCATTGAATGACATCTTTAACTTACCGTTAGCGATATCATTATTGTTTCTAAGTTGAATTTTTGATTTACCGATTTCATTACCTTCAGTATCTAAACCGTTGAGGTAAACTTTAGTATTGAGAGCATCTGTTAAATCAATTAAACCAGCACCTTGAATACGTGGAGAAGTTGGAGAAATTTTACCATCTTCTGGATTTGCCTTAGCATCATTCATAGGATTTGCTGTAGACATAAGTCTCATATCAACTGTCTTACGATATGCATAGTAATTTTCAAGATCTGCATTTGTGAGATCGTAATTGTCATCAAAGATGACTTTTGCTCTTTCACCTAATACTAATGATTGTGCACCAGCATAGTTTGGAGCAGCCATTGATGTACCAGATAAGTATTCATATGTAGAAACTGAAGTATATTGCTTTTGTTCTTTCTTTTGAGGTGGAATAGCACCTTTAATAGAATCACCAGGAGAAGCAACATCTGGTTTAATATCGTAACTGAATCTAGCACCATCACTACTGAATGTAGAAATTGTCTTTGCATTTGTATTAATAGAAGCTTGTTTAGAAATGAATTCGAATGTACCTTCACCTTGAGCTTCAAGTAATACCTTGTCTTTATAAAGGACTAAAGCAGCAGGGATTGATGGGTCGAATCCATCACCGAAACTACATCTGAAGTTAAATTCATTTGATGTAGGGTCGTTGTTAATAATCATTAAACCAATAGCTTTTTTGGAAAGAGCAACATTGTATTTATCAATGAAGGGTGTAGAACCACGGTTAACTACTGCGATTTTTCCTTCAACTTCTTTGCCATTATAATCTGAAGCTGTACCAAAGTTTGGAATATAAACCCATTGAGCTTTGCCGTCAGCATCAGCAACGTCCTTTAAGTACATTTGCTTATCTTCTGGATATTCATCATCATAACCTTCTCTGTTGACGATTTGATCTTGATAAGCAATGTTTGTAACGTTATTTTCGCTATCAGTGAATTTTACTGCGTTTTCGAAATAAATTGAGTTAGGCTGAGCACTTGCAACGATAGTAGCATCACTATTGTTTGCATAAGAGCCTAAGATACCTGTTTCTACTGTATCTGTTGTCCAAGCACCATAACCACCAGTGAATGAGTATGAAGCTTTACCAGCGTTACCTGCAGAAATAGATGTCATAATTCCAGAGTCTTTTGCAAGTCTAGAAAGAGTTCTCATAACAAGTGAATCTTGATCAAAGTCGTCCAAGTCACTACCTAATGACATGTTAATTCCATCAACGCCTAATGTAATGCAGTCTTCAAGAGCGTTAAGGATAACACTATCACGTCCACCTGAACTATTGCTGTATCCTAATGCTTTAGCTGTATCATCAGCAACAAATTCAGTGAAGACCTTCATACAAGCAAATTGACACTTAGGAGCTAAGCCTTTGTATTCATTTGCGTTACCACCTGCTAAAGATGCAACGTGAGTACCGTGGTATGAAATGTTTGAAATAACATCACAGTCTGGGACTCCATCTCCACCAATTGTTGGAGCAGTTCCACCGTAATCATAGTAGAATGGGACTTTGGTATTGAAATATAAAGAACCTTCGTAGCCTTTTCCTTTGGAAGAATCATATCCTGCTTTTGCGTGTAAATTGGAATTTTTGAGTTTATTCTTTACGAATGTGTAATCAAATCTTTCAATTGTACCGGAAGGAAGTGGTTTGAATGTAGCATGACTCCATGCTGGGTCACTACCAACTTTGCCTTTGAGGTAGAATTCATTGTCAAGAATTGCGATAACGGTACCTTCACCTTCGGAAGAGTTAGCTGGCTTACGTAATGTAGTAGCTGTGATATTTTCTTCTTCAGTTCCAGTATCTTGTTGTTCTTTAGGTGTAATTTCTTCAGTAGCAGCAAGAACTCCAGCTGTTGAATATGTGACTGTTTCATTACTCTTTGAGAAACGAACTTTATCAACATTAACAAGACCTACACCATCAAGTTTTCTAATCTCATCAACTTTATTAGAACTGACATCAATAAGGATTGCGTTATTTAATACACTGTATCTATCGATTAATTCAACGTTTTTAGTGACATTCTTTCTGATTGAATTCAAAACATTATTTTGTGAAAGAGTGATTTCATCTTCAGATAATCCGTTGAGTCCTTTTTTGACTTCAACAATAACTCTTACACGTTCTGAATCATCAGCGCTGTTAACACTAACCCCCTCAGTATCAGATGATGTGATAGCTGCGCCAGACAATGCAAGTACAGCCATTAAACCTGTAAATAAGTATTTTTTCATCTTTTCTCCTTTCTTCTTATTACATAAGAAAAAATATATTGCGTATATAATATAGATTATTGACAAAAAAAGCAACAAAAACGTTTGGAAATTTTAGACGTGTTTTTGTTGCTGAAATTGTGTTTTAGATAGTTCTAAGCAATGTGATGGTTGCTTTTTCTCCCTCGATTTTGACTTTGAAGTTCCAACCAAGGACTTTATTTGTGTTTAATCTTGCTTTGTTTACAAACTGTTTAGAGAATGTGGACATTGAAAACGAAGAGCCATCTTTGAATAAAGAAAAGTTATCAAAATAGTTTTTTGTTTTGTATGTTTCAGTTTCTTCGCAACGGATTAATTGAAGGATGTTATAGTTCGCGTATGATTGCCCTAAAACGCTGATATAGTCTCTACCTTTACCACTAGTTTCATAATACGTATTCGACATTGCGTGGCAAATTCCATTTTTCGCTTTTGGATCAACTGTGATTTTACCAGCATCTCTCATATATGGATCGCTTAGTAATCTAGCATCAACATGCCATAGTCTAATTCCGCTTTCACTAGGTCCAACAGGACGTACCTTTCCTCTGACACCTTTGAAATATTGATTTTCGTAGTCAAATTGGTTCAATCCATCTGGAGTATAGAACTCAAGGAGAATATATTCGTCAAATGGAGAATTTATATCGTTCCATTGATTTGATAACAAAATGCAGTCTCTACTTGATTGGAAAGAATTTAACTCAATAGTACATGATTCTTTAGGAATGTATGGGTCAGCCCAACCTAACGCTAAAGTTGAAAATGCGTCATGAGATGCAACGTTATAATCTTGCATTGAAAATCCACCAGATGGTGAATATTGGTATGAATAATCATAATAATCTTGTAAGCCAAACATGTGTCCCATTTCGTGAATAAACACATGCGTATCTAACAAAAGTTTATCGTTAGAGCCATCACCACTAGCATAATTATTTCCAAGTTTTGCATGTGCAGTTGACTTAGAATACATAAAGTCATAACTTGCCCAGAAAAAATTGCAAACATCAGGATTTTCTACATCTCTTTTTGCACTTGTATTCCAGCTTGTATAAGCCCATAAATTATTGTTTCTTGACTCAGTGTTATCTGTGTCTGGAGCACCATAAATCAAAACAATACCATCTAAAAAGCCATTTTGATCGAGGTCATAATCAGTTCTTTTTTCATCAGTGTTTTTTGCAAAATAATCATCAACAACATAATTGATTAATTCGATTGTTTTGTTGATTTCAAATGCATATTCTACGTATGTATTAGGCACATCAACCCAATCAAGAACCTTGCAATCTAAGTTACATTTATTCATCGAAAGAGTTGAATAATATGATGTGACAGATTCAAAACCACAGTCATCTTTTGTACCAGAAAAACATTTTTCTATGTCACTTTTAACCACATCTTTTTTATCAACAGGAATAAAACTACTTGAGTCATTAAAATAGACAGGAAAAACTAAAATTTTTGGTGCACCAGCATTAGGAATAGCACTATAGGTTCTGTAGAAATTATCCATATAATCAGAATATGTATAATTCATTTTAGTTTTTTCTAATTTCTTTTCTCCGTCACTAATATCAGGATTTGGTTCAGGCTCTGGATCTGGTTCTGGATCAGGAGTTGGTGCTGGAGTTGGCGTAGGAGTTGGAGGATTAATATGTTGTTCTTGATTATCACAACTGCAGCCAGCAACAGATAAAGCAGCTAATATGATAGAAATAAAAAACTTCGATTTTTTCATGGATTAATCTTATCACAAAAAAAGAAGATTTAACAATCTTCTTAATTTTGTTGGTTATTGTATTGTGAATATAACGTATCTAATGCAGGTCTATTCGCAGCACCGAATCCAAAGAATGGGATTAAGATATCATATGTTTCACCATCGCCAGGATAATATCCAATAGCGTGGAAACAAATAACGCAATCTTCATCTTTTTCAGCTAAGCCAATTTCAATAGCGATAGTATTGAATTCGACGCCTTCAAAGCCTGTATCAAGGCCATTGTTAGAAACAAAGTTTCTAACTAATTTTTCATCAATAAAGTAGTATTTACTTGCTTCACCGTTAGTAAAGAACTGTTCAGAAATATCATAATCAGCATCTCTTACTTCGCCTTCTTTAACATATTCAAGATTGTCTAAAAGGTTAAGCTTAACAGATGGATAACGAACACATTCTTCGATTTCAGTTGTATCAGAGTTATATGCTCTACCACTTGCAAGAGTTGCAACCAATTGACCGTTTTCTGCTCTACCAACATTTACCAAATAAATGCCATATAAATCAAAATCATTATCAATTGTAGGATCTTCTTTGTATTGGAATTCCATATACGCATTGCCTGTATTTGTATCAGAACCTGTTGCGAAATAATAATGTTCTGTGAAGAATGAATAACCAATCCAGTAACCTTCACCTTCATTAATCATGTAGTTTCTTTGAACATAATTGTCTTTATAGAGCAATCTTCTCATTTCACTTAAATCATGATTAGGCTCAAAAGGTTTACCTTCTGTTTCAGTATAAAGTTTTAAGTGCTCAGATTTTGTACAGCCAACATTTTTTAAGATGACATCGTATTCATCTTTAGTAGCATTATCAAATTTTAAGCTGAAATAAACATTACCGTTATCGAATCTTGCTGTCATTTTGCCTAATTCAGCATAGTTATTGACGTTACCAATAACTGTTCTCATGAAAGCGAGTTTATATTCTTTGTTAGTAATTTCAATAGAATTGATATCCTTTGTGACATTTTTTTTAATGTATTGTGCGCATTGGCCATACATTGAGTGAACTAAACTGTTGTCCCAAAGATTTGTATATTTTTCGCCTTTTCTATTTTTTAAGTATTCGCCTGCCATAAAATCATCAGCGAAACCAACGTGATAGATACCTTCACCATCATTATAAAGAACGTCTAAATCGTCAAACATTTCACCATCATAACCGATATAGTTTTTAGAGAAGATTTTATTTGGAATATCTTCACGGAATGAACCATATTCGTGAATTATTTCAAGAGTATAGTTCTTTGTTTGATATAAAGCGACAAAGCCATCATAAAGTGATTTAATTTTAACTTCTTTTACAAGACCAAAAAGAGGATCAATTGGCTCTGGTTCTGGTTCAGGCTCCGGTTCAGGCTCTGGATCAGGAGTTGGATCAGGAGTTGGCTCTGGATCAGGTTCTACAACCGGTGTTGGATCAGGAGTTGGTGTATCATCCTTACAACCTGATAAAGCACAAATAGAACCAGCTAAGCAGAGAAATAAAGGAAATATTTTATTAATCTTCATACTAAGCATCTACTTTCTCAAATCCGGTTAATCCTTCAACTTCAACATAACCATCTCCGTCTTCAGTGACAACACCGAATAATACTTCATCATCTGTGTACAATGCAACACCTAAAACGCCGCTTTGTTTTCTTTCCATAACAAGAGTATAAGAACGTGCTGTTGTTGGCATACCAGATTCGCCAATAACTACTGAAGTAATTGAAGCATTGATAGAGCCGTTATTTAACTCAGTATAACTGAAGTTAAATACATTAGTACAACGTAATGAACCATCTAAATCATATAAGTTTTCAGTGATTTTACCTGTACCACCATTGAAGAATTCAACATAAGCATCTTCATATTTCTTATTTTGGTTAGGTTCAGCATAAGGAATTGTTGTTTTATATTTTGTTCCAGCTAATGGAGCTTGTGCAGGGCCAACAACAATATGCATTGTTTTTGGATCTCTTCCTGGAGTGTAGTAATCAGAAGCAAAGATTACGTCAATAGTAACTGAGTGTGTTAAAGCGTTTGCTGCATTTGTATTGAAGTCCAACTTCAATTCATGTCCAACGACCTTATCATAATCAAGATTACGCTTTGAATCGTGAACTTTACCAACACTATTTAAAACATTGAAGTATTCACTAGTGTCAGTGTAGTAATTTTCACCAAATTCATCTTTTGCTTTAATTACTAAGTAATAAGAAATCGGACATCCAGTGTTAGCGCTAGAATCAATGTAGAATGTCATTGTTTTTCCTGCATAACCATAAATATAGTCAGCATTATCACACATATATGAGTCATATCCTACCGCAGTACAGTCTGCATATAAGGAAGCAAATGTACCATTTGCGCGAACTGTAATATTAACATCTTTAGTTGGGCCAGCCATATTAACTAAGTGGTTGCCGAATGTTACTGTAGCATCACCGACACCGACAGTTTTTGGTCCCCAAGGAGTATTGTCTGCAACACCCTTGTCTGAAGTATTGATATATCCATATTGCCATGCATCTAAAGCAGTTGCAGGTGTAAATGTAAATTCATCGACAACACTATTCTTCTTTCCACCACCTAAATATGGGATGATGTCAAGACTGTCGTCATAATTCATAACTGAAACATTATTTTCTTTTGCGCCAGCAACAGAGTTATAGAATGACAATTTATCGATTGATGAAATGAAATAATCATCAGGGTTGAAACCATCTAAAACTGTATCTCTATCGAATGTTTGGTTGTAATGATAATTAGCAGTAATTTTTGTTGTGATACCTTTTACATTTGCCTTTGGAGCGTGAATAGCGAAATCCCAATCACTCTTTGTGTAGTATTTTTCAACATAATCTAAGCTATATAAGTCACCATTTGATTTGAAAATCATTTCAACAGAATATATAAATGCAAATTGTTGTGTGACATCAGAAGTAGAACCACTTTCTTCGTGGTTATATTCTAATTGAGAATTAATATCAACTTGGAAACCACCAGATAAAGGTGTACTAACGATTGAAACGCTTGAACCTTCTGCGTTTGCAGCATTAATTGTTGCAGATCCACTGAAGTCACCACGTAAAGCTTGCCAAATTTCGTATTCTAAAGCAGCACTATAGTGAGCAGCTATATTGATATTTCTCTTAGCTTCTCTGCTAGTGATTTGATATCTGCTTGTTTCGTTGTACATATTGTCAGCAACGATATCTTGTCTTGCAGAGTATGGTAAATATCTCTTACCATCATCATGGTTATCACCATATGGATCAACAGCCCAAATGCCATCATCTAATTCGTTATTGCCTTGATCTTTTGTGTATGTGTTAACAACAGAATAAATATTATTAACAACATCAATTTTCTTATAAACGTAGCTCTTAGCGTTACCGTTTAATTTATCAGTTGAAACTGCAAAGGATTCAGAATTAGAAATCTTAGAATATTTATATTCTTCATTTGTAATTTTGTAATTTTGTTCAGTATCGTTACCATCAACATTCTTTGTGTATTCAATAGATGTTAAACCATCTGGGTGAACTGTTGTTTGAGATCTCATTCTACCATCAAACAACGAATATAAAGTTCTTTCGTTCATAGGAAGAACATCGACTGATTTTCTCTTAACATAGCAGCTATAATCAGGAGTATTGCTATCGTAATAGAATGTGTATGTGTATCCACCAGCAACTCTTAATTGATTGTTACCGCTTGATACAAAAGTAACAGCAGCGTTACTTCTAGTTTCATCTAATTTTAATGATGATAAACGTTTTGCTTCACCATTATTATCTTTAACTAAATATGTGAAATCGTATGTAGTTTTGTCATCACATGCGACATCAACAGTATAAACACCATCATTATCTGGGTCAGTTAATTTAGCGGAAATATCACCTGTAATAACAACATCTCCATCAATTGTAGCTCTAACAAAGATTGTTACATCAGATTGAGGCATTACGAAATTATAAACATTTTCGCTTTGTTTATTTAAAATAGTTTGTGAGCTTGTTGGGTCACCGTTCAAGTTAATACCTTCTGATAAAGTTAATCTCAATGTAACTTCAGTGTCTTTTTTTGCTTGAGTTTGACTTAATGTATAAGTAATACCTTCTGGTACACTAACTTTGATTTTGAATTCATGATTTTCATCAACTGGTCCAATTAGAGGTTCTTCATCTAACCATTGAGCATATAAAGTTACGTTATCAAGAACTCTGATTGAAGTATTAACGTTATGGTATGAACCACTTCCGTCAGGTTCTTCGTTCCAGTTAACGAATTCTTTTCCTTCTGGAGCAGTGAAAGTATTTGCTTTAACAATAGCTCTTTCACCTTTTGAATATTCAGTTAAGTCTACAACAGGTGTTCCTGTACCACCATTAGCATCGTAAGTGATTCTATATTTTTCTTCTGCAGGAAGCTTATCAACTTTTTCTGTTTTAGTTTGACCACACTTTGTACAAGTGAAAGTTTTGACACCATCAGTTGTTTGAGTTGGTTGTGTAGTTACTTCACCGTCGTTCCATGTGTGTTCACAAACGGATATAGTAGATTTTGGAACGATTTCAGTTTTAGTTGTTTTACACACTGTACAGGTGAAAGTTTTAATACCATCAGTTGTATCAGTTGGTTGTGTAGTAATTTTGCCTTCATCCCAAGAGTGATTTTCGCAAGGAGTTACTACTGGAGTAGGAGTAGTACCATTTTCGTTGTCTTTACAACCTACTAAAGCGCCTAAAATTAATGCTGCGCCAAGGATTGTTTTGATTGATTTAATTTTCATTTTTCTTTCCTCCGACTATATAGAGTAAATATTCACAAACTCAGGAGTGAATATATCAACAATTCCATTTGTATAATACATATAAATTTTGTCTCCAGTTGTTGAAACATAGAGATCTGTATATGTTCTTGTTGTTGAACTATTTTCGTAGTCAACACTGATTTTAAATTTATAAGTATTGAAATCTGTACCATTTCCAATTTTTTCTTCAACACCATTTAAAAGTTTGAAATTTGCGAATGTTGTTTCAAAATCATCAGATCCAGTCAATGTACCTTGTAATGGATCATCGGAAAGGAATGAGATTTTGTAGCCATAATACATTCCGTAATAAACATCGTTTTCGAATAATGTACTAGCAATCTTTTCCATTGGAATTCTGTTTCTTACGTGAACAACAAATTGAAGAACCAATTCATTCTCATCAGTATAACCTGAAATGATTGCATCGCCAGGAGCAATGCCTTTAACAGTAAATGAATTTGAATTTTCATCATGAGCTACTTGAGCAATGCTTCTATCATCACTTCTAACAACGTATTTTCCACTAAAAGTTTTATCGTGTGAGAATGAGCAAGTATAGATGTAATTTGGTTCAATACAAGATCCAATAAAGAAATCAGTTAATGAGCCGCCACTTTGGCCGCGGTTAACTTCCTTGCAAGTTTTTTCAACAATAGGATCAACATAGAAATCATCGTCTTCAACAATGATTTTATCGATTGGAACAACATCGTCATCAAGTGGTACCTTATCGATAGTATATTCTTCGACAGGTTTTTCTTCTGGCTTGTTGTCAGCTGGTTTATTGTCTTCTGGTTTATTATCTTCTGGTTTATTATCAACAGGAGTATTATCGACTGGTTGATTGTCGATTGGTGTTTCGCTGTTATTATTGTCACCACAACTTGTTACCATGAAGGCAGAGCCTATTAATGCAGCGAGAATTTTTAACTTTTTACTCATAGGCTTTCCTCCTTTAATTCTAAGAATTAGCCGCCTTATACTAATACAAACGGAATATGTTTGTCAACAACTATGACAATTAGCAAGAGCCATTTCTGTTCAAAATTTACACTACTTTTAAAAAAACATGCAAATAGAAAAAGAGCAGTCAAAAGACCGCTCTTAATTATTGTTTTTTGATTAAATTAACCGTGGAATACTACTTTGAGTGTAGTTGGTTGTGTAATATCTTTAACAGTTAATTTAACGTAAACTGTAGTACCTTCAGTAGCTAAAATACCACCAGAACCAATTGAACCAGTATATAAGTAACTACTACCATAGATATTTGTTTGCGAAGCAGCTGCAGTTTCATCATCGTTCATATAACTATCTTGTCTAACAAATTTGCTCTTAAATGCATTATTATCGTCAGTAATCATATAGAAATATGGAGAAGAGCCTGTACCACCAGATTTATTTGTTTCAGTGATTTCTACTTTAAACCAAATTTCAGTTTGACCCGGACAAATTGTGATAGTTGTTAAGTCACTAGCATTGTCATAATCACCGGCTTTACATGAAACCGCATCAGCTCTAGTTGTTCCAACAGCAGTACTTAAATCAAACCACTTAGCATATAAAGTAATGTCAGCACTCAATCCTACTGTATCATCATATGGAGTAGCAAATCCTTCATCAGTGAACCAACCCATAAATGCAAATCCATCTCTTGCAGGAACTACAGGAGTATATGTTGCGCCTTTAGTTGCTTCAACTACAGTTGGAGTACCAACACCAGTATTTAAAGTAACATTTACTTTTTCAGGAATTGCAAAGACAACATTATACAAATAGATTGTATTATCTAAATAATATGCAGAGTCTTTTTCGTATGATAATTTAACAACTTTTCCAGCAGGAGCATAAATATGTTTATGTCCAGAACCTTCTGTACTGTTAGTTCCGCTGCCTTTAGTGTCATCAACCTTTACTCCATCTACATAAATTATTAAGTAGTCATAGCTAGCTTCAGAAGAAGAAATGTAATCAAAGTCAAACCAGCAATCAACTTTAGCAGTAAATGAGATATATGATGCAGTTGTTGATTTATCGTTGTTCGCGCACATAGAATCGTGACCGTTTTTAACGCTACTTGTCCAAGGTAATGAAGTTGAAGCAAAATCGATGGATTGGATAAAGTTTCCATCTGGATCAGCAGAATCTAAATAATTAGCAGCATTATTTGTATATTTACCTGCCACCCATTTTGCATAGATTTCTGCATCTGCAGCAGCTGCAGCAGGGACATATGCAGTAGCAAAATCTTCATCAGTAAACCAACCTTTGAAGACAAAGCCGTCTTTAACGAGTTCTGGAGGATTCATCATATCACCAGCGTTAAATGCAATAACTTCTGGGGTTTCACCGTCTTCTAAGTTCTTGTGAACAGTTAATTTATAAGTTGCAACAACTTTTGCATAAACTTCAGCATTTGTAGTAACACTAGTAACAGGATTTCCACTGAAATCAGCAGCTGTAAACCAGCCTAAGAATGCTTGATTATCGTTAATGTTTGGAGTAGGTAATTCAAATGTAGTACCAACACGTCTAGTTGTAACACTGTCTTCAGCGCCATTATGCATTGTAATTGTGAATTCTGGACGATCAACTGTGAAAGTACCATTTGATTTATCTAATGTATAAATTGCATCACCAGCAATAACATCTTCACCAAATACAAATTTGCTGTTTTCCTTTTTCCAAACAATAGTTGGATCGTTATAAACTGTGTCAGTTCCACTACTATAGGAGTTTTGTTTATAAACCCAAACACCCTTAGTTTCATCCCAAGTCATTGTGCTTGAAGAAGAAGCTGAGTAAGAAGTTACAGTCTTTCTTGAAGAGTATTCAACAACTTTCAAATTATCACCAACTTTAGTGTATTCGCATGGCACACCATCAATTGATGCTGATTTACCATCACCATATACTTTTAAATTTGATTCTCCACACATATAATTGCCGTAATCTGCATCAGCATATTTACCGTTTGCAATTGTAGCTAAGAGAGCACCTTCAGCTGAGACAATAACTAAATCTTTCTTGTAGTCACTTGCGCCAGTGCCAAATCCAACACCGATTTCAAAGTCTCCATCGAGTGATGCATATCTAACGTTTTTATAAATAACCCCATCAATTAAAGCATAGTTTGTTGTAACGCCATCTAAAGTAATAGAGAAAATTCTATTAACTTGTGAACCTTTAGCGCCTTGGAACGCTGTATTGAAGATATATTTATTTGTTGAAGATGCTGGTGCAGCATTCTTAATCAAAATATAGATATCAGAGTCACTATCAATACCGTTAGCACCAATAATGAAGTCATCAAAGATATATAATTTATCATTACTATTTGAAATAGAGAGAACGTTTTCAGTTTCTGGAGTAGCAACACCATCATAAACGCCTTCTAATTTTCCATTTGGTTTAATAGTTAATTCTCTACCATTAGTATCACCGAAGTGAGCATTAAACATGTTGGTTCCACCGTATGTACCAGCATAAGCAGGTGCTGGATTCCATTTGCAGTAAACAACTGTATCTCTCTTAATCGGCTTTGTCATATCAAATTCAGTACCAGGAGTGCATCCAGGAGCTACGAATAAGCCGCTGAATAATTCAGTATCTGATTCTGGCATAGCCATTTCTAAAGTATCACCATGTTTTACAGTATATACGACATCATCACCACCGTTGACATAGTCAACAACAGTAACTTTGTGCATTTTTGCCCATTTTGCATAGACATTAACACTACTTGTAAAGCTTGATGGAGCAGAAGTTGTAAATGCTTCATCGAGGTACCAGCCATCGAACGCATAACCATATCTTACTGGAGTTGGGAGATTAACATCAACGCCAGCATATGCAACTACTTGTTCATCACCTTCAAAATTATTCTTAACAACGTTAACAACAACAGCACCTGGAACTTTTTCTGGATCTAATCCTGAAATTGGAGCTTCAACAACGAAATTAGTAACAGTTGCTTGGTCTTCGCCTTTATCACCGCTACTATCTTTTCTATAACTTAAGCTAAAATTATTTCCACTAATAAAACTATCTAATGAAACAAATTCGATATCTCTTTCAACTGTAGTTTGACCACCGAGATTAGTTCCACCTAATGAGTTAGAAATTCCGCTCATTGATGAGACAGAGAAATAGTCGTAACTTCCACCTTCACTAGAAACAGAAACATGTAAATTAAATTTCAATCCAGCAACATTAGGAGTAAATGTAACTGTAGAAGTTGAGCTCTTAATACCCTTATTGCCTGATTTCCAAGTACCTGCTGTAGCATCATAAATCCAAGGATAATCAGCAGAATTTGAAACTGAATATACGCCTTCAAGACCATTTGGAGTAACAGGAGCTACAATTGAATCTGGTAAATTAGTAGCAATGCTTTCAACAGCACCACATTCTGAACAAGTTCTTTCAATAGCACCTGCTGTAGCATTATATGACCATAAACCAGTATGGCCTGCTTTAGGCATGTGATCTTCAAAATAGCCAGTCATCATGTCTCTCATGTAATCTTGTTTTGTACCTGTATAGTGTGGGTGATCTTCTTTGAAAAGGTCAAAGATAGATTGACCATCTGCACCAGGGTTTCCATCATCACCCTTATCACCTTTGTCACCAGGATTACCGTTTTGACCTTGAGCTTTAATGCCTGTATCAACGCCGTTAATTACCCAAGTTTTATCAATAGAGATTTCGATTGTTGGAGTTGCACCTGGGTTACCTTGGTCACCCTTATCTCCCTTTGCTTTGACGCCGGAATCGACATTGTTAATGAACCAGTTACCATTTTCACCGATTTTAACTTCAGGAGTAAGACCATCATTACCATTATCGCCCTTATCACCTTTAGCGCCTTGAGCTTTAATGCCTGTGTCAGTAGTACCAATAAACCAGTTGCCGTTTTCACCGATACGTGGGGTTACGCCATCAGCACCATTGTCACCATTATCGCCTTTGTCACCCTTATCACCTTTATCGCCCTTTTCACCTTTAACAGTTTTGAGCCATTCATCGTAGGAAAGTGGGGTTTCATCTTTGGCTTCTGCGTTAGCTTTATATGCGTTATAAACTGCAACGATATCTTGATCTTCATTTTCAAGAGGATCTTTTTGACATGCGGACATGCCAACAACCATTGCGGATGCTAACAAAGAAACCAATAACTTTGATTTTTTCATAAAATCTTTTCCTTTCTAGCGTTTTACTTATTAACGCCTTTGTTATTGTTTTGCCTAAATTAGGTTAAATACATATCTTTCTAGACGAATAGATATAATATTAAATAAATAATACGCTTCATGCATGATGAAAAAAAGTACTTTTTAGTTAACAAAAAAGTTTACTTAATAATAAATATTTATCTAATTTTACTAAATTACATAGTAATTAAAACGATTCTTAGAACAATCATTATAATTATAAAAACTGCACCAGAAACTAATGCTGAAAGAAATAATCTAGGAGAAGCCTCTCTTTTAACTCTTTTATTTTCTTTATAGCCTGGGAAGTCATTATATTCATTAACTTTTTTACTAAACATGGCACTTCCTAACTGTTTAAAACCATATGAGAAAACATCAAAGAATCCTTCGCGTGAAACAAACATTAATCCACCTAATCCAAGCAATACAATCATGGATAAAGTAGCGCCATCAACCAAATCTACAAAAACTTTTTCGTGAGTAAAATAGTAAATTAAAACTATTAACCCTCCAATTGCCATAAAGATTAGAAATGATATTAAGTACGCTTTAAAGAATTTTTTAAAATTTGATTCCATAACTGACAATTATATTAATAAAGATATAGAAATATTCAAAACAATATTTAATTATTTTGATATTTTGTCTAAAAAATTATCTAACTCTTTCGAGTATCTTTCATAGTCAATAAAATAACTCAAACCATGAGGAGAGCCTTCAAATTCACAGTAGTCAATATAAGGGAATTCTTCTTTTAATCCCCTACTATTAGTAACAGGCACTATATCATCAGCAGTCCCATGAATAAGTAGAATCGGCAGTTTATTGTTCTTTAGATAATCTTTTACTTCGCCTTTGTTAAGATTAAATCTAGCAAATAATAACGCAGACAAATGAATAAAAGGTGCTAATGGAGCGTACTTAAGTCCCATTTTATTAATTGTGAATTTAATTTCTTCTTTAACGGATTTATAAGGACAATCCGCAATAATAGCTTTTACGTTACTAGGTAAAGATAAGCCGCAATCCATAAGTACTGTTGCAGCGCCCATAGAAATACCATACAAATAAATATCTGGATTGTTGCTTCTTTTGTTTATATATTCAATCCATCTAAGTACATCGTATTTTTCTTTAACACCAAAAGTTATGGTTCGACCACTACTTAAGTTATGTCCGTGATGGTCGATGACTAAAACATTATTCTTCCTTTTAATTACTTCTTGAACACCGCCAGAAAAATCTCTAATTCCGTTTCCTTTATAGCCATGCACTAAAATAGCGGTTGGGGCATCATCACTTGAGAAATAATATCTAGCACACAACGTTTTATGTCTACTTACTTTTAAAGAAACTTGCTCAAAAGGAAGAGAAAGCGCTTTTCTAATGCATGAACGAGATTTATCTGCAAAAGGATCATACAGTTTCCCTTTTAAAGGTTCTAATGTTTCTGGTTTTCCTTTTCTATTGTTGTAGAAAATTCTTAGATATAAATAAAAGCACAGCCCTAAAACAATTAAAACTAAACTGCCTAGGACTATGATTAAAATGTAATACCACTCCATGAGTTATCTTTATGTTCTACTTACTGTAACGTCAGCAACGTATTCGTTACCAGTTTTCATAATTAAATCAACTTTTATAGACCATCCCAAAGTTGAACCATTATCTAATTTTGTTTTGTTAGGGAATTGCTTTGAGAATGTATTTTGATCAAATGTATCGCCAGATTGGAATAAATCATCTTTACGAACATATGATAAATTTTCAAATTTCATAGAAGCGTCATTTCTAATAAGAGTTAACTCAACAAAGTTTTTATAAAGATTATTAGTGATTGTTCCAAGAGAATTATCCGCGATTAAAGTAGCACCACTAGTCTTAGGATTAGTAGTCAATGAATCCTGTCTATAATTAACATTTCTGTTTGCTAATCTTGCGTCAACGTGCCAAATTCTAATTCCAGGATAAGCTAAGTCATCTAAAGAACCACCGGTTCCATGAATAGAAGGATGTTCTACTGCGTGGAATTTATTTAATCCAGTTGGAGTATATAAATCAATCAAGATATATTCATCGAATGGAGAATTTGGTGTATCTACATCAGGTTTAAGCATGATGATATCGTGACTATCAACTAAACCGCCAATTGTTATTGTTCCTTCAAATT
Organism: Bacilli bacterium; assembly: GCA_017651565.1. GTDB lineage: Bacteria > Bacillota_I > Bacilli_A > RFN20 > CAG-826 > RGIG9670. Next base: position 109,197 of record JAGCCQ010000015.1, read on the forward strand.
CAGGAATATATGGATCTGCCCATCCAAATAACATTAATGAATAAGGGTCATGAGTTAATAAACTTGCAGATTGCATATTTGCATCACCTGCATAGAATCTTTCACTCTCTGTGTATGAATAATAATCAGCGATACCAAACATATGTCCGGTTTCATGGATATATGTAAATGGATCAAATTGCATATATGACATTTTCATGCCTACAGCAGAACCGTAGGAATAGCTCTTTCCAGTTCTAGAAATAGCTCTTTCAGTTGTTGGATACATGAAGTCATAACTAGCCCACATATAGCCACAAGCGATTGGCTTTTCTGTATTTGCTAAAAATCCTGTTGAAGATGCAACACTTGCCCACATAGTTCTTCTTTTATCACCTAATTTTCCAGTGATATAGTCAGGGGAACCATAAATCAAAACTACCCCATCTAAATAGCCGTCACCATCTAAATCGTATGACTTTCTATCTTCGCTAGGATTATTGCTGAAAAACCATTCAACCGCGTTAGTTTTAATGTTATCTGTCGCAGTTGAATCATTAACTGTTGTGGAAGTTTTATTATATTCGTACCAATCACTAACTGTGCCCGTTAAAGAAACCTTATTGAAAGACTCTTTCTCATAGTACGTTTTGACACTTTCATAACCAATTTGGCTCGAACTTCCAAAGAAGACAGTTTCTATATCGTTTTTAACATTTTCGTACTTTGTTATGTATTTATCAGAGTCTGTAAACTTAACAGGAATAATCAACATTTTAGGTGTTCCTGATTTAGGCAGCATAGGTGCACCTGAGTTATGTTCTAAGTCTGTTAAAGTATAATCTAAAGGTGTCTTTTCAATTGTGTAACCAGCACCATCAAACATTTCAATTTCTTTTGTGGCTGATTTAGTAACGCCATCTAGAGTATAAGAAATTTTTACGTTATATTTTCCAGGAGTAGAAGTATCAACAGCACTTGTGTCGATTTCAGGTTCTACTACTTCTTTAAAACCATTTTGATAAACTGCATTTGCTTCACAAGAAAAATTAAATGTTTTTCCAGTGTAGTAAACTGAACGATAATTATTTACTTCTAACATAGTTAATTGTTTCTTTTCAACGTTAATCTCACATCTAAAATTGAGAACATCAGATTTTAGATAGACATATGTACTTCCTTCTTTAAGAGCTTTTGTATTACCGGCTTCATCAATAGAAAGAATACTAGAGTCTTCAACTGAATATTTAGCCCCTTCGATAAATAAAGTTGTGTTATCGAAAATCGTTTTTTCGCCTTCAAGAACTCTGTAATAGTAAAAAGTATATGTCTCCCCAATGACATAGTCTTTTTTATATGTGCTTAATCTAATATTATATTGTTCTTCTTTATATTCATCTCCTAAAGGAGTGTTTTCTTTAATGAAGTTAAAAATAGAACAGCTAGACAAAGCACATCCTAATAATGGTAAGAAAGCTAAAAACAATTTTTTTCTCTTCATATTTTATATTTTACCACACTATTTTTATATAAGAGTTAATTATTAATTAAATTAAAAAGTCTAGCATGTTAACTAGACTGTTTAATGGTTCTTAACTTTTTATTTTCCTTTTGCTAAATCTTTTAAAACATGGAATAAACCAGGGAATTTTTGTTCGCCAAGAATAACTGGTTTACCATCTATAGTTATGAAACAAGATTCAGTATCGCCTTCAAAAATAAGTACGCCATCTTTCTTCATTTCATAATGAGCAGTTAAAACAATGCTATTGAATGCTTTAACTGAAACTTCAATCTCGACTTCATCTCCAAATGTTGATGGTTTTTTAAATTTAAT
>JAGCCQ010000016.1 GCA_017651565.1 Bacilli bacterium
CTATAGCTACACAGTTAGATAAGTTTAAGCTTCTGGCTTCTGGCACCATAGGAATTCTTAAAAGTTTATCTGGATGTTCTCTTAAAATATCGTGAGGAATACCTGTTGATTCGCGACCAAACATTAAGAAAACATCTTCTAATTGATTAGTAAAATCAAATTCAGAGTATGTAGTTTTTGAATATCTAGTTACATAGTAAATATTCTTATTTCCATACTTATTTTTAAAGTCTTCATAAGTTGGGAAATAGTCGTATTTAAGATTATCAATATAATCCATTCCTACTCTTTTTAAATCTTTTGAATCGATAGAAAAAGTAAGAGGACCAATGATATGAAGCATCGCATGAATTGCGACACAAGTTCTCATAATATTTCCTGTATTTTGTGGTTTTTCAGGTCTATATAAAACTATATGAATCATATTAGGAATTATAAACAGATATTCTGTTTAGTGCTCGCTCGAGGGCTGATTTAGCTCTAGCTACATCTACTTCGTCTTTATTTTCTAAGCGCTTCTCTGCTCTTGTTTTAGCATCGTTAGCTCTATCAATATCAATATCGTTTTTGCCTTCAATAGAATTTAAAAGCAAAGTTGTTTTATCTTTTTCAACTCTAATAATGCCGCCACCAATTGCGTAAATGTTTTCTTCGTTATGATTTTTAATAATCATTTTAGAGACGACTAAAGAAGAAACTAATGGAGCGTGATTTGGTAAAATTTCCATAAGAAAATCTTCGCTGCGGACTTGAATCCAGTCAACTTGACCAGCGTAGTATTTACCATATGGAGTAAGTATTTCCAAATTTAATTGTTTCATTATTGTTTAAGTGCCTTTGCTTTTTCTCTTGCTTCTTCAATTGTACCTACGTATAAGAAAGCAACTTCCGGAAGGTCATCAGCTTCACCGTTAAGAATAGCTCTAAAGCTTCTAACTGTATCTTCTTTCTTAACGAATTTACCAGGAATACCGTTGAACTGAGAAGCAACGTGGAATGGTTGAGAGAGGAAGTTTCTAATTCTTCTTGCTCTTTCAACGATTTTCTTATCTTCATCAGATAATTCATCCATACCTAAAATTGCAATAATATCGCTTAATTCTTTATATCTTTCAAGGATTTCGATAACTCCTCTAGCTACTTCATAGTGTTCTTTACCAACAACATTTGGATCAAGAGCAGTTGATGAAGAGTTAAGTGGGTCAACAGCTGGATAAATACCTAAAGCTGCAGTGCCTCTATCCAAAACAGTCTTTGCATCTAAGTGAGAGAACGCTGTTGCAGGAGCAGGGTCAGTTAAGTCATCTGCAGGAACATAAATTGCTTGAACAGAAGTAATAGAACCATCTTTTGTAGATGTAATTCTTTCTTGTAATTGACCCATTTCAGTAGCTAATGTAGGTTGGTAACCAACAGCTGAAGGCATACGTCCTAAAAGGGCGCTGACTTCACTACCTGCTTGAGTAAATCTGAAAATGTTGTCGATGAATAATAAGACGTCAGTTTTTTCAACATCACGGAAATATTCCGCCATAGTTAAGCCAGTTAAACCGACTCTCATTCTTGCTCCTGGAGGTTCGTTCATTTGACCGAAGACTAAAGCTGTTTTTCCTAAAACTCCACTAGTCTTCATTTCGTAATAAAGGTCATTACCTTCTCTACTACGTTCACCGACTCCAGCGAAAACGGAAATACCACCTTTTTCTTGAGCGATGTTATTCATTAATTCTTGAATTAAAACTGTTTTACCGACACCAGCACCACCGAATAAACCAATCTTTCCACCTTTAACATATGGGCAAAGAAGGTCAATAACTTTAATACCAGTTTCGAAGATTTCAGTTTTAACTGATTGATCTTTAAATTTAGGAGCAGCTCTATGGATAGACATAGTCTTAGCCAAAGCTAAATCTGTATTGTCTAAGTTATCAATAGGTTCACCTAAAACATTGAACATTCTACCTAAAGTAGCGTTACCAACAGGTACGGAAATTGGTGCACCAGTATTAACTGCGTCCATTCCTCTAACTAATCCTTCAGTAGCGCCCATAGAAATACATCTAACGACATCGTCACCTATGTGTTGAGCAACTTCTACTGTTAAAGTATGTCCATCAGGGAATGTAATCTTAAGAGCAGTTAAAAGTTCTGGAAGATGTTGATCTTTAAATTGAACGTCAACAACTGGTCCAACTACTCTAATAATTTTTCCAACAGATTCTTTTACCATATCTATACCTCCGTACTACCCGCTACAATTTCAACAATTTCTTCTGTAATTGCAGCTTGTCTTGCTTTGTTAAATTCTAAGTTCAATGTTCCTAATAAGTCTTCCGCGTTCTTTGTTGCGTTTTCCATTGCATTACTTCTTGCGGCTTGTTCACAAACTTCCGCTTCAAGTAATTTAGAGTGGATGATTGACTTAAGGTATATATCAATTAAATCTCTAAATAATTTCTCTTTAGTTGGTTCCATAAGAGGAGGAATTCCGTTATTTGGTTTGCTATCTTTCTTAAGTGGAAGAAGGATGAAATCCTCTGGAAGGAATGAAAGAGAATTTTTATATGTAGAGTAGATAATATGTACTTTTCTATATTCACCTTTTTCGTAATTCTTTAAAGCATAATCAGTTAACGCTTTTATCAAATCAGGATCGATATTAGATGAATAATCAACTGTATCTATTTTCGAAGAGAAATTACCAAAATGCGAAATTCCTTTATTACCTAAGATGATTAAATCATCATTAGGTGAAATCACTTTATCAGCGATTTTAAACACATTTTGGTTATAAGATCCACATAGTCCTAATGTGGAGCTGACAACAATGAATAAATCTTTATTAGCTTTATTATTTTCAACAATGAATGGAGATTCTATATCTTCACAGAAACCAAAAATCTCATCGCAAATTGAAGTCAATTCTAAAGAATATGCTTTGTTATTAAGCATTTTATCTTTCCATCTTCTTAGCTTAACTGTAGAAACTAGTTTCATAGCGCTAGTAACTTTATAAGCACCTGAGACAGATTTTATTCTTTTTTTAATTGCGACTAATTGTTGAGACATAATTATAAGCTCTTAAAGTAATCCTTTACTGCTGCTAATAGTTTATTAGATGTATCATCATCCAATACTTTAGTTTTATTAATAACTGCAAAGATTTCAGGATTTAAATTATTAACGAATTTATATCCTTCATCTAATACGTGTCTTATTTTATTTGTAGGTATGTCATCTAAGAAATTATTCTTAGCGACAAATAAATCAAATACTTGTTTATCTAATTGATAAGGAGAATATTGTGCTTGTTTGAGCACTGCCATTAAAGCTTCACCATGTTTTAAGATAGAAACAGTAGAAGCATCTAAATCGCTACCGAATTGAGCGAATGATTTCATTTCCATGAAGTTAGCTAATTCAATCTTTAAAGATGCAGCAACTTTCTTCATAGCTTTAGTTTGTGCAGCACCACCAACACGGGATACTGATAAACCAGAATCGATTGCAGGTCTCTGACCAGCGTTGAACGCATCTGTAGTTAAGAAGATTTGACCATCTGTAATTGAAATAACGTTAGTTGGTATGTATGCAGAAATATCACCTGCTTGAGTTTCAACAATTGGAAGAGCAGTAATTGAACCGCCACCATATTCAGGAGCTAACTTACAAGCTCTTTCAAGAAGTCTGCTATGTAAATAGAAGACGTCGCCAGGGAAAGCTTCACGTCCTGGGCTTCTCTTTAAGAGAAGTGAAAGAGTACGATAAGCAACAGCGTGTTTGCTTAAATCGTCATAGACGATAAGTACGTCTTTGCCTTTTGACATGAATTCTTCAGCAATAGCAACACCAGCGTATGGAGCAATATATAACATTGGAGCTTCTTCAGAAGCAGTTGCTGCTAAAACAACTGTATAATCTAAAGCACCAAATGTATTTAACTTATCTACGATTTGAGCAACTGTTGAATTCTTTTGACCAATTGCAACATAGATACAAATAACATCTTTGCCTTTTTGGTTAATGATTGTATCAATTGCGATTGCAGTTTTACCAGTTTGTCTATCACCAATTATTAATTCTCTTTGGCCACGACCAATTGGAGTAATTGCGTCGATCATTGTGATACCAGTTGCTAAAGATGTATCAACTGATTTTCTAGTCATAACGCCTGGAGCAATGACTTCGATTGGGCGATATGCAGTTGTTTTGATATCACCTTTTCCATCAATTGGTTGGCCTAAAGCGTTAATAACTCTACCGAGCATAGCTTCACCAGCTGGGACTTTCATAACTTCGCCAGTTGATTTAACAACGTCGCCTTCCTTAATTAAAGAAGCGTCACCAAGTAAAACAGCACCAACGGAATCATTATCTAGATTCATTGCCATACCAAAAATTCCGTTTGGGAACTCTAATAATTCTCCTAACATTGCCTTATCAAGGCCGTATACTGTAGCAATACCATCTCCAACAGAGACTACGCTACCAACGTTAGAAGAATCAACTTTGTGACGATAGTTTTTAATCTGCTCTTTAATAAGAGCGCTGATTTCATTTGCGTTTATCTTCATAAACTTTCCTCCTTTTAAGAAAGACTTTGTTTCATTTCTGCAAGTTTGTTTTTAACACTTCCATCATAGATGTGGTTATTAATAACAACCTTAACTCCACCAATTAAGGATGGATCAATTTTAAAAATTAAAGAGATTTTTCTACCCTCTTTTCTACCAATAGCAAGTTCAATATCGCTGATAGTTTTCTTATCTAGTGGGAATGCACTAAATAACATTCCTTCAGTAATTCCTTTGTATGAATTACACAAAGAATTGAATGATACCAAGATATCCTTCAATAAACTTACACGATGATTTTCTACTATTATCTTTAATAAAGAGATAATATCTTGTTCTACACCAACGTATGTTTTTTCAATAATCTCATGGATTTCTTTGATGCTTAGGAATTTAGAATTAAGCACATCGAAAAATTCCTCATTCTCTTCAAAAGAATTAAGGACAAATCGAGTTTGTTCTTGATAAAGATCTAGTTGGTTATTTTCAAGAGCAAGTTCGTATAAGGCTGTAGCGTATTTACTTGCAATCTCATTCATAATTATTTATCCAAACTATTAATGAAATTACGAGCAAGTTTCTCGTTATCGCTCTTATCAACTTCTCTACCCAAAATTTCTTCAGAAGCGCATAAAGCAACATCCACCATTTCATCATGGATGTCTTTTAAAGATTGTGCTTTTGCTTCTTCAATCTCTACTTCAGCAGCTTTTTTCATTCTAGAAATCTCATTACGAGTTTCTTCTTTAATTTCTTCAGCTTCTTTAATAGCTCTTTGATTTGCAGATTCAATGATTTCACTTGCAGTCTTTTTTGAATCAACAATCATTTGTTCGCTTTTAACAGCGTTTTCTCTAGCTACTCTTTTATCTTCTTCGGCATCTTTAACTTCTTTTTCGATATATTCAGCACGAGCGTTTAAAAGCTTCTTGACTGGCTTATATGCAAAGATAAAGATGATGACAAGAAGGAGAATTAAAGAAATTAATTGAACGAGAAAAGCAAACCAGTTTGGAATTAATTTTTCTCCAATACTAGATATCTCGTCAGCTAAGTCAAAAAATGAATAAATTGTTGGCATTTAATTCTCCTATTAGTTACCACCGAGGAATAAAATAAGAATTGAAACTAACAATGAGTAAATAGCAGTAGTTTCAACTAAAGCACATGCTAAGATCATGAATGAACGGATTTTAGGTAATGCATCTGGGTTTCTGGAAATTCCATCAACAGCACGAGCACAAACTAAACCTTCACCAATAGCACTAGGCATAACGCCTAAAATAGCAATTGCAGCACCGAGTTCTTTCATTAGATTGTCTCTCCTTTCTCTGAAATTTTAACATCAATCTCTTCTGGTAATTCTTGACCAATAAAGATTGTTGATAACGAAATAAATACAACAGTCTGGATTAATCCAGAGAATAAATCAAAGTACGCATGGAATGGCGCAGTAAGAAGCGGATTTAAGATAAGCGAACCTACGTTATATCCATTAATAGGTGCGATTCCAGGAGTAATTAATCCTGCTAATAAATCTATAAAATAAGAAATAATTGTCATTAAAGTGAATCCAGCAACAGCGTTACCAAACATACGAAGAGTAAGTGATAACAATGGAGCCCACATAGAAATTAAGTTAATAGGTAAGAACACTGGGAATGGATCTACGTATCTTTTAAAGTATGCTGCTTTAGTGTGCTTCATACTTGTTACGTGAATCATGCCGAATGTTAATAGTCCTAAAGACAATGGAATAGCCATATAAGTTACTGGCGAAGGCAATCCGCATAATCCAAAGATAAATGAGATGAATAAGTATGTAGCAATGCCCATTACCATTCCACCCATTCCTTTGATTCTATTTCCAATAAGTCCTTCAACAAATCCATCAAAGAATTTAACACCAATAATTGCGATTAATAATAATCCTTTTGGTTTCTTCAAAGGATCTTGATGAGCCGCTTGAATACCTATGATAATTGCTAAAATAGCAATAATAAGCATAACAATTAAAGAAGACCAGACTTCGCCTGGAATTGTTGGAGTTAAAAATTGTTTAGCTATATCCACTGCTACTCGCATTTCTTACTCCCAAAATAAATAATCGCGTAAACAATTGTTGTATATAAATAAGCACCTAAGAAGCCTAAGCCCGCTAATCCAACGGTTTTAAAAGTTTCCTCGTCTGCAATAAAATGTAAAATCATTATTAATGCACCAAGTACTACTAAAAAGAAAGAAGTACCAAACATAACTAACATTGTGTATTTCATTTTTTTACTATCATCACAAGTTAAATAAGTAATCTTATCTTGGAGTACATAAGAAATTCCGCTGATGCCTGAACCAATAATAATTCCGAATGTAATGACTAATGGAAGGACTTTTAAAATACCAAGCAATAAGAAAATAGCAGCAATAAAAGCACCGGAACAAATTGTGATTACTGCTGTTTTCATATATACGCTACAATCTTTAAAACTTTTTTTCATAGAAAAATCTTTCCTAGTCCTGCTGTATTATAGAATATTTTAATAAATTAAAAAAGCAATAATGAAATTATTCGAAATTGTTTGCGCACATACGCGTAATAATGTAGAATAGAAAACGGACTTATAAACATAGGAGGACAAAACATGTCATTTAATGTTATTTTTGACAAACAAACAAAAAAGTATGATTCCCCTGTATTAGTTAAAGATATTATCGGTGATAACAGGGATTATGTTTGTGCATACGTCAACAAAAGAGTTAGAGAACTAACATATAAAGTTGATAAAGATGCAGAAATCGTACCAATTACTTTAGCAGAGAGGGATGCTAAACCAATTTATGAAGCTTCATTAAGATTCTTAGTCGCGATGGCTTTCCATAATGTATATCCATATTTAAACATCCGTTTCTCATATAATGTTTCAAGAAGTATCTTCGTACAAATCTTAAATGAAGGTATCGCTTCTAACGGTGCTATGGTTAAAGAACTTACAAAGGAAATGCAAAGATTAGTAGATCTTGATTTACCTCTTGAAAGAAGTATCGTTTCAAAAGAAGACGCATTCAAAATCTTCACTGAAGATGGATATGAAGATAAAGCAGAAATCTTAAAATACAGACCAGAAAAGACTGCTCATATCTACACTTGCGACAATTATAGAAACTATATGTATTCAAGAATGGTTCCATCAACTGGATACATTAAAAAATTCAAAATCATGTTCTATTACCCAGGACTCATCATTCAATATCCACGTCCTGAAATGAAAGGTGAAATTCCAGAATTCGAAGATGCGCCTACATTTGGTAGAACTTTAAAGAGAGCTCATCAATGGGCAACTGCTACTGGTTGTGACACTATCGTTGGTATCAACCATAGAATTGAACACGATGGCGATATTGACTTCATCACTCTTTGTGAACAAAAACACAATCGTCAATTATGTGAACTAGGACAAATGATTGAAGATGATAAAGAATCGATTAGATTAATTTGTATCGCTGGTCCTTCTTCTTCTGGTAAAACTACATTCGCTAATAGATTAAGAATTGAACTTCTTTCTAGAGGTATCGAACCAATTAGAATCTCCTTAGACGACTACTATCGTAACAGAGGAGATTACCCACTTGATGAAGATGGTAAACCTGACTTAGAAAGCATTGACGCTCTTGATATCGATCTATTCAACCAAAACATGGCAGACCTTATTTCTGGCGAAGAAGTAAGACTTCCAAAGTTCAATTTCAAGACAGGTAAACGTGAAGAAGGTAGGTTATTAAAAGTTCCGCTTGATCAACCTATCATCATAGAAGGAATTCATGCATTAAACGATAAAATGACTAAATTAATTCCTTCCCACCAAAAATTCAAAATCTTTATTGCACCTCAAGCGCAGGTTAATATTGATAACCACAACCCACTCTCACTTACTGACTTAAGATTATTAAGAAGAATCGTTCGTGACTATCAATTCAGAAGCGCAAGCGCAATTGACACATTATCTATGTGGCCAAGCGTACGTAAGGGTGAATTCAAATGGATTTACGGAACACAAGAAGGTGCTAACTACGTATTCAACAGCTTCTCAAGTTATGAATTAAGTGTTATGAAAAAATACGCACTTCCACTACTTGAAAAGATTGACGCAGAAAGTGAACACTTCCCAGTTGCTGAACGTTTAATCCGTATGTTAAAGTTCTTCGATGACATTCCAGATAAATGGGTACCATGTAACTCAATCATCAGAGAATTCATCGGTGGTTCTTGTTACCAAGAAGACTAATAATTAAAACAAGACTCGTTCGTTCGAGTCTTGTTTTTTTTATTTCTTTATTTTTTGGAATGCGATTGATTCTCTTTTATGTATTGATACAAGTTGAGCGTAATATAAGTTTCTCATTCCGATGTATTGTTTAACTTGATCTTCACTAACTCTTCTAACAAATAAAGATGAAAAGACTTTTTCTAATCTAAAGAAGCTTTCGTATAAGCTTAACAAAGTTAAGTAATAGAAGAATTGCTTTCTAGAATAAATCAACAATGGGGTGCTATGAATAACTTCACTAGATAATTCGTATCTTTGGTTATATCCTTCTAATCCTGCTAACTTTTCTAATCCATCTCTAAAATTAAGTTTGAAGTTTGGATCTTCACTAGTTCCAGGAATTCCATACATCCAACCATATTCAATATATTTCTTAATATCTTTAGATTTTAAACCATGTGCTCTCATTTCATCTTTCATCGAATAAAAGATTTCATCTTGTTTAGTTTTATCTTCAATAGAGTTATTAAAAGCTAAACCAAACTGCATATGTTTTAAATAATTATTCATTAAATCTTCACCATACTTATCTAAAAGAATTAATGTACATTCACATTCGTGAAGAGTTCTCCAAGAAGCAAAAGCTTCGGTTTCATATCCATCTACTAATAGATTTAAAATACAGCGAGAAATACTTAGTGATTTATTTAATAAGTCGGTAATAAGAGTTGAACGAGGGTCGTTCTTTTTATATGAGTTAACAATATTTAACATAAAGTTAACGTAAACATCTAAACTACTGCATGGTGGTAAGAACTTATTAGTCATCTTTCCTTGGTCATGATTAAACATAGCTAAAGAAAGATATTTATCTGCAACAACGCTAGCAATTTGATTCATAACATCTTCTTTTTTAAGTGCTGGATAGTTATTTGGATTATTATCAATTGAATATAGAATTTCACCTGCACAATATAAAACAATAGCTTGTTGGTTAATGTCTTTAGTAACAATACGTGTGTTAGATGTGTTTAACATTTCTATTGCTTCGTTAGCTAAAAGATAGATGTCGTAACAAAAGTCAGCATCAAAAAAACCAGGTAAGCCTAAAGCTTCTATACCTTTAAGAAAAGTTTCTTTATCAAATGGTTTAGTTAAATTATTCAACTTCTCTTACCTCCCCCGTAATAGCGCTTATTAAATATTTTTTAATAGGTAACTTGCATATTTTTTTAACATAGTCCGCATAAATATTCAACTGCTCATTATAATGAACATCTGAAATATTCTTTAATTTGAAGTCGACAATATCTACTTCATCTTCCTTAATAATTAAACAGTCGATTATACCGTTAACGCCATTAACTTCATCGTAATATCTATATTCATGAAGTATTTTAGCGTTCTCTACATCCTTAAAGACAAATGAGTCCACTACATTACTTACATATCTTCTCATCTTGAAGTCTTCGATATAGTTCAAATCTTTACTCTTATAATCAAGTAATTCCAAAGCATAGTGAAGTTTTGTACCAAATTCTAATAATGATTCAGATACATCAACACTCTTCTCTTTACTTGCTTTCTTTCTAACTATTTCTTTAGCCTCAACATTAATTGATTTAATTGTTATATTTTGTTTTGCTTTGTTATCAGGTTTGAAGTTTAAGGATTCACTTGTTATTTCATAATTAGCTAAATACTTTTGATAATTGATTGAACTAATCATACTTACAAAGTTATTAGCTTTTGTTACATCCACGATTCCTTTTTCCAATCCTTCTTGATTAATAACCATCACTATCTTTTCTCTAGCACGAGTAAGTGCAACATAGAATAAACGTAGTTTTTCTTCAAAGTCTTCTTTAGTTTCTTTCTCTTTAATTAAGTGATTTAAGAACGAATTATTTGCGTTTCTTCCAAGCATAGGGAAAATAACGCCATACTTTTGATCGGCGATAAATGAAGAGCTTTGTGTTCTATTAAATCTAGTTCCTAAGAATGGGAAATAGATAATTGGATATTCAAGACCTTTTGACTTATGGATGTTAATTAAAGTAACTGCGTTTTCAGCACTAGAGCTATCTGCAAAAGATATCTCACTATCAGAGTTAGATAAATCATCAAAGAAGTTATACATATCTTCCAAAGAGAATCCTAATGAATCCATATTAGAAGCAAAGTGTAAGAAAACATCACACTTATGAGCACTTGACGAACAATCTCCAATTGAAGGAATTTTTGAATATATATCGAACTCGTTATATAAAGCATTCAATGTCTCAAACAATGATGCATCGTAACACTCATCTACTACCTTTTTAATTCTCAATGTGAGTTCAAGATTTTCATATCCATTTCTAGTAATCATTCTATGAATGTCTCTATCAGAATCGTTAACTAAGAAAGAACGAGAAATAGAACAGAATGAGTGAACAAATTCTTTTTGATAGTCGTTATTTTTAACGCAGTAGAACAAGCGGATTAAGTTCTTAGTTACAAAAGTAATTTGTGAATTAATTAAGCTTTCATCTTGAATAACATTTATTGGAATATTTTTATCTGAGAAATATTTCTTAATATCATCAAACTTTGTTTTTCTATCGATAATAATCGCGAAGTCTTTAAAAGTACATGGTCTAAATCCTTCTTCTTTATCTACGACTTTATAACCACTATTGATCTTTTTAATAATGTCGCTAGTGATAATAGCCATTTCCTTATCAAATGCTTTTTCGTTTTCTTCTAAAGCATAAGTTGCAATATCGACACTGTAGTTATTGTTTTCCTCAACGTTATCGCAATAACCTTTATTTCCAAATTCAAAATTATGACCATCATTGTAATTAATGATGTTAACTTCTTTTCTCATTAATCGACCAAAAATATCATTAATTGCGTTAACGATTTGTTCTCTAGAACGGAAGGATTTATTTAAGTCAATTTCTTCTCCACCGTTGCCTTTTTTATATTCATTAAATTTGTCGTTAAAGATATTACAGTTTGCGTTTCTAAATCTATAAATAGATTGTTTAACATCGCCAACCATGTATAAGTTATCTCTACTTAATCTAGTAATAACTTCTTCTTGGACGTCAGAAGTATCTTGATATTCATCAACTAAAATAAAATCAAATAAATTAGAAATTTCAATAGAAACTTCATCATTTCTAACTAACTTAATAGCCATCTTTGCGATGTCGCCAAAAGAATATGCGTTATGTTCTTTTTGGAACGCCATTAATTTATCATCAACTTCTTTTGCAATCTTAACTATTAAAGAAATGTATTTTCTATAGTCGTTAAAAGTAGAGATGATGAAATTAGAATCACCGAATGATCCATCAGTAACTTTCTTGATTACATCATTTATATAGTCTTTTAATTCACTCTTAACTTTGATGAATTTTGGTTTATCTTCTCTAGCAAATAAATCCTTTAATTCATCATAGTTTCTAGCGGATAAGTAATATTGAATAACGCCTTCTACATTATCTGCTAATTCAGCAATTTCTAGTTCACCACATAAAGGAAGCAACTTTTCTAAAGTTTGAATATCGTTTTTATATTCTTCTTCGATTAAGTCCTTGATGAAGTTTTCTTTTAAATAAGTATTATCGAATTCTTTATAGAATTTTTCTTTGTCTAGTTGAAGACCGGCAAGTTTAATAATGTCTTTAACAATACCTTGTAATCTATCATCATTCTTAATGCTAAATTTAATAATTAATTCTTCAAACAATGGGTCTTTACTTAAGTACCATTCTTTGAATGTTTCTTCGATTAATTTATTTTCTTGAATAGATAAAATGGTTTGATCAATAACTACGATTGATGGAGAAATATTTAAAACTGCAGCATACTTCTTAACTAAGAATAAGCAGAACGCATCAAAAGTTTCGATATGTGCGTTTTCAATATCTGGTGCAAGGTGAGCAAGTTCTTCATCTTTAAGAATTTTATCTCTAACACGAGATTTCATTTCCATAGCAGCTGCGTTAGTGAATGTTAAAACTAAGAAACGAGTAATAGCGTTTCCTTGTTTAACAAGCTGATAAATACGCTCACTTAAAACAGCAGTCTTGCCACTACCAGCACCTGCTGAAACAAGGATATTATGGCCACCATGTTCAATAGCCTTTAGTTGTTCATCAGACCACTTCATCGCCATTGTCATCGTCCTCTTTATCGTTCTTTCCTCTTCTTTGACTTGCTTTCACAAAGCATATATCTCTATATTCACAGAATTTACATGCTCCGCCTTCTTCAATAAATAATGGGGAAATTTCAAATTCATTATTTCTAATTTTTCTTGCGGCTTCTTTATATTTTTCTAAGACTAAATCTTCCATTTCTTTTAATTCAGTATCACCTACTAAAGAAGAACTCTTTTTGAAGTTTCCATCCTTCTTTAAAGCGACACCTTTAAGGAATAAAGATTTGTCGTTAACTATAGAAGCATCAATTTTCTTAATAACTTCCATATCTGCAACAGTAACGCCATTAAGTTTTAAATAAGAGTCGATTGGTTCGTCTTCTCCTCTTTCACTACCATAACTTGTATTAATAACGTTATTTATGTATAAACCTGCAATATGGTAATCTTCATATTCTTTTGTGTTATGAAATAAGTATGCATATGTAGGAAGTTGCATAGATAAACCATATTCGAGTTTATTTCTATCAAATGATTCACTACCAGTTTTATAGTCGACTAAAATAGCTTCCGAATTATCCAAAAGCATAATCTTATCTACAAAACCTTTTAATCTAGTATGTGGATCTAATTTAACAAATAATTCTTTTTCAGTAAGAATCTTTGGATTAGTTGCGTATGTATTGAAGTGTTTTAAACATGCATCACTAGCTTGTTTAATATATTCTTTTAATCTTTCTAAGAAAAGTTCTTCATTTACTTCCCAAGTATAATTCTTTTTCTCGGTTTCAAACGCTATGTCAAAGTTAAAATTTTTATCATATTGATGTTCAAAAACATAGTGAGCAACTTTGCCAAGTTTTGTATAGAAGGTATCTTCGAATACCGAAATTTTTAAAATGTTATCTAAGTAATATTGGAATGGACAACTATAATACTCTTTTACTGATGTATAAGAGAGGTCTAAAAATGTATCTGGAGACACAGCTTGAGCATCGCTATATTGGTTATCATAGTTTCTATAGTTGAAATTAAGTTGATGCTCTAACGAATCTGCACATCTAGATTCTTGAAGGAAATATAGTTTGTTATCCTTATCGATTCCGAGACGATACACTCCATACTTTTTAGAATAAATAACTTCTGGTAAATCTTTGATTTCTACTTCTTTAATGCCTAAAGAATTTATAAATGGAGATGCGAAATATCTTTCTGAAAATGATGCGGAAGATCTAGATAAAATGAACTTATTATTCGAAAGCAAGAAGTCTTTAGAAATAGCGTCTTCAATTCTACATTTTTCTAATGAAGTTAATACGTGTAATTCTTCTTTATCGGCATCAGAAATATAGCCATTATCTTTGTAGGATTTTGGATAAATGTTTTGTGCAAAGCATGGAATAAAAATATATTTATTCTCATCATAAATAGGCGCAGAAATTATATTAACTGCATTTTCATAACGAGTATTTTGAATCATCATAGTTTTTAAATATGATGCGATGTAATCGAACTTTTTCTCAAATTCTAAATCAACAATACATAATTCATGTAATGTGTTTTTAATTTCATCAGATGTTTTAATATCGTTATCTAAAACTTCTAAAGCAGCATCAAAAGATTGAGTTTGTTTTGCTGCCTTTAAAAATTCAGTAATCGATTCTTGAGAATATAAGCTTTGTGAGTTAGGAAAATTAATAGTAAATCCAAATGAACTCACATATCTTTTTAAATAGAACAATGCGTTTTCATTATCTACATAAATATAGATATCGTCCGGAGACACGCCACTTTCTAATAACTCAGAGATTCGATTTAAAAAATAAAAGATTTCATCTTCTAAAAGAGGAAACTTGTTTACGCTTAAAACATTATTTCCTTTGGTGAAATCTTTGAATTCATATTTATTTTTATATGTATTTAATAAGGATAATAGTTCAATATCGTTTTTACTATATCCGTAAATTTCAAATTCTTTATCTTTGATGAATTGTTCAAAGAATTCATCTTTTTCTAAGAAGCCTGCTTCATCTAATTCTTTTCTCCATTCGTTTAGCATTACATTCTTACTTCTAACGCAGTTATCGTTAGCGTATGGAATATAAGAAACAACTTGCATTAAGTTATCGTATATGAAGTCTTTATTCTTAAAGAGATAATAGACTCCTTCTGGAGTTACGTTACCGTAATACTTGCCCAAAAATTCTTCTTTTGTTAATAATTTTGGATTAGCAAAAAGATCTTCTTTCCTACAATTCGAAAGAAGAATTTTATGCATATTAGAAGGAGCTAAAATTATTTTTTCCACGTAAATAATTATAGTTCTATCGTTATCAAATTTCAAATATACTTACTAAGTATATTTGTTTAAATCTTTACTTAAAGATATGAATTTTCTTTACTTTTTATATTATTTTTTTATATAGGTAAAGATTTTTTGTTAAATTATTTACTTTTACACTGCAAAATCTTTACTTTTTAGCGTTTTTGTGATATAAAAGTAAAGAAACTGGAGAAAATATGTTTTCGTATAAGCCACTTGAAGTAAAATTAAAAATAATAGGATTTAAAAAATCTGATCTTTCATGGAAACTAGGCATTTCATCTAGAACTATCACCAAAATATCTAAAGGTGAAAAAATTGCTGACCACGTTCTTGAAAAGATTGCAAATTTATTAAAATGTAACATAGAAGATCTTTATACAGAAATTCTTGAAAACAATATTTTGCAAACCCTTAAAGATGAAAAGAAAGCAAAAATTAAAGGCGGGTTGTATCATGAACTTCAAGTTAGAATGACATACAACTCAAACCATATTGAGGGCAGTAAACTTTCCGAGGATGAAACTAGACTTATTTTTGAAACTAGAACAATCCTTCCTTCGGGTGAAGCAATACCTATAGACGACGTTATCGAAACAAGTAACCACTTCCGTTGCATCGATTATGCTATCGACGTAGCTTTAAGGCCACTAAGTGAAGATATAATTAAAAATTTTCATTTACTTCTTAAACAAGGTACTAAGGATTCATTCTTAGATTATTTTGCTGTTGGTGATTATAAAAAACGTTTAAATGTCGTTGGAGGAAGGGAAACTTGTAAGCCGGACGAAGTTCCTCGAGCAATGGAAAAGTTAGTCAAAGAATATTTAAATAAACAAAATGTTACGTTTGAAGACATCGTAGCATTTCATGCAAATTTCGAACAAATTCATCCATTTCAAGATGGCAATGGGCGTGTTGGTAGACTTATTGCATTCAAAGAATGCTTAAGATGGAATATAGTTCCATTTATTATTGAAGATTCAAAAAAAGGCTACTATTACAGAGGCCTTTCTAACTGGAACGAAGAACATGGTTGGCTTATTGATACTTGTCTTGATGGTCAAGATAGTTTCAAAGCGATTCTAAGATTATTTAATATGCTAGAATCAAATTAAATTATTCTGGTTTAAACATTCTTGTAGCTTCTACCGCTAACTTCCAATTTTTATATTTTCTAACTACTTCATCATTAGCCATATTTGGCTTATATGTAGCTTGATAAGAATGAATCTTTTTAATCTCTTCCATACTCTTGAAGAAACCTGTATTTAGTCCTGCTAAATAAGCTACGCCAAGTGCAGTAGTTTCTAAACATGTTGGTAATTTAATATTTGTTTCTAAAATGTCAGATTGGAACTGCATCAAATATTTATTTGCAGTAGCACCACCATCAACACCTAAATCATTAATTGCGTTACCTGTTTCTTGTTTCATTACTTCAAAAACATCTTTGGACTGATAAGCAATACTTTCTAAACAAGCTCTAATGATTTGTGCCGGGGTTGTAGCACGAGTTAAACCAAATATTGAACCTCTAGCCTCATCATCCCAATATGGCGTTCCTAAGCCAGTAAAAGCAGGAACCATATAAACTCCACCAGTTTTTGGTAAAGACATCGCTATAGCCTCTGTTTCCGATGCTTTTTTGATTGCTTTCATTTCATCACGAAGCCATTGAACAACAGCGCCACCAATAAAGACGGAGCCTTCTAAGGCATATGTGACTTTATCGCCAATTTTCCAAGCAACAGTAGTTAATAAACCACTATTTGAGAAAGTTGGTTTATCTCCAGTATTCATTAGCATGAAACAACCTGTTCCATATGTGTTTTTACAGTCGCCTTTTTCAAAACAAGTTTGACCAAATAATGCAGCTTGTTGATCTCCTGCAACACCAGTAATTGGAATTCCATCTGTTGAATTGCCATAATTATAAGAGGAAGGATTTACTTTAGGTAACATCATCATAGGAATATTGAAAATCTTACAAAGTTCTTCATCCCAAGACATTGTGTTTATATTGAATAAAAGCGTTCTAGAAGCGTTACTAACATCAGTAGCGTGTATTCTTCCACCTGAGAGTTTATACATAACCCAAGTGTCAATTGTGCCAAAAATAAGTTCACCGTTTTCCGCCATTTCTTGAGCGTGAGGAACAGTGTCTAAAACAAATCTAATTTTGCTCGCTGAGAAATAAGGATTAATAATTAATCCAGTCTTAGAATGAATAAGAGATTTCTTATCCATTAACGCTTCACATATATCTGTTGTTTGACGAGATTGCCAAACAATTCCATTATAAATTGGTTTACCTGTTTTCTTATTCCAGACAACCGTGGTTTCTCTTTGATTAGTTATACCAATAGAATCAATATCTTCTGGCTTTAAATCATTTTTAGCAAGGATTTCACTAATGCAATCAATAACTGATAACCAAATATCAATTGCGTCTACTTCAACCCATCCTGAATGAGGAAATATACACTCAACTTCTTTTTGAGCAGTTGCTATAGGTTTACCTTCTTTATTAAAGAGCATTGCTCTAGAAGAAGTTGTTCCTTGATCTATTGCTAGAATATATTTCATTATTTTCTCCCCTATTATCTAGAACCCATTAATCTTTCAATATCAGCGATTTCCTTTGGAATTGTATTTGAAAGAACGACTGCTTTGCCATCTTTGAATAAGATATCGTCTTCAATTCTTACACCAACATTGAAATTAGCAAAATATAATCCTGGTTCAACAGTGATTACGTTACCATTTTCAAGTGGTCTTTCTCTGATTGAAATATCATGAGTATCTAAGCCTAAATGGTGAGATACATTGTGATAATAATATTTCTTAATATCTTCATCTTTAGAGATGAGTTTAAGTCTAATACATTCTGAAGTTAGAACTTCAATTGCGTGATTTTGTAAATCTGCAATTGTCATACCAGTTCTAGCGAATTCAATAACAGATTTATTGCAGTTTAAAACTGCTTCATAAACTGATTTTGCAATACCTGCAAAAGCCCCGCTAACTGGGTATGTTCTCGAAATATCTGCACTGTATCCAGCTTCTTTATAGCCTAAGTCAAATAAAATTAAATCTTTATCTTTTACTTTAGCGTTTTGACTTGGGTAATGTAAGCATGTTGCGTTTTTACCAGAAGCAACGATTGTAGAGAAAGCGAGTTTTCTTTTTCCATGCATAATGCCGTAATGATTGAATGTTTCAGCGAGTTCATATTCAAATACGCCTTCTTTACATTTTCTTAATGTTTCATTGATTCCTCTTCCGGTTTCTTCAATAGCTTTAACGATGCAATCTACTTCGTATCTAGATTTAATCATTCTTAAATCTCTAACTAATGGATATAAATCAATGATGCCAATATTTGGGAATTGACCTCTAAATTTTTCTACATAGTTTTTAAGAGATAATTCTTCTCCAACTTTAATTTCTGGAGACAAATCAAAATAACAAGCATCAATCTTTCCATATTGATTGTTATTTGCATCGAAAACAACAGAAATCATACTGTCTAATTGGTTATAAACATAAATGTTTTCAATGTCGCTGATTTGTTTTGCTTCATCAAGAGTAAGTCTTCTACCAGTCCACTTTTCTTTAAGTTCACTATATTCATCAACGAATAAATATGTTTTTACTTCACTAAAGCCTTTAACAATTAACAAAGCTGAATGTTCTTGTTCAATGCCTGTTAAATAAAAGAAGTTATTATTTACTTGGAATGGATAGTATTCATCTTCTGTTGCGATTTTACTAACTCCAGAAAAAAGTAATGCAGCACTATTTGGTTGCATCTTCTCTACAAATTTAAAACGTCTGTTATCTAATTCACTCATATTATTTTCCTCCCACAATTTTATCTATAATTGGTTCAAATTCTTTTAAAGAAACTTGTTCAATTTTTCCTTCGTCTACGAGTTGTGCATTAGCACTTACCAAAGGTAATCTACCTAAAATATCAAAACCGATTTGTTTTGAAAATTCTTCTAAATGAGATTCACCGAAAATTGGAATCTTTTTACCGCAATCTGGGCACTCTAAGTAAGACATATTCTCAATAACACCTGAAACATGAATATTCATCATATTTGCCATATTTATGGCCTTTGTGACTATTAATGAGACTAAGTCTTGAGGGGAAGTAACGATAATTAAGTCATCAACTGGTAAAGTTTGGAATACAGTTAATGCGACATCTCCAGTTCCTGGAGGCATATCGATTACTAAATAGTCTAATTCTTCCCATAAAACTTCTTCATAGAATTGTTTTACTAAGTTACCTAATAATGGACCTCTCCATACAATTGGATCTTGGTCATTTTCAAGTAAGCAGTTAGAAGAAATAACTTTAATTCCACTTTTTGAAATTAAAGGATAGATAAGTCCATCTTCACCCATTGCTTTATCTTTAATTCCAAAAGCCTTAGGGATACTAGGACCAGTAATATCTCC
>JAGCCQ010000017.1 GCA_017651565.1 Bacilli bacterium
AACCATTCGCATTAGCATTTAGAAATGTTTATACATTTGGTCCTGCATTTAGAGCAGAACACTCAAATACAGTTAGACATGCTAGTGAATTCTGGATGATTGAACCTGAAATGGCTTTCTGTGATTTAAATGGAAACATGGAAATCATTGAAGCATGTTTAAAATTCTGCATTAACTACGTTTTAGCATCATGCCCTGAAGAAATGAAATTCTTCAACACAATGATTGATAACACATTATTAGAACGTTTAAATCACGTTTTAAATAGTGAATTCAAGAAAATGGAATACACTGACGGTATTAAGATTCTTCAAGAAGCTGTTAAGAACGGACATAAGTTTGAAAACAACAATATTGAATGGGGTATGGACTTACAATCTGAACACGAAAAATACTTAACAGAAGAAGTTGTTAAAGGTCCTTTATTCTTAATTAATTATCCAAAAGAAATTAAAGCTTTCTATATGAGAGTTAACGACGATAACAAGACTGTTGCAGCATGTGACTTATTAGTTCCAGCTGTCGGTGAATTAGTTGGTGGTTCTCAAAGAGAAGAACGTTATGATATCCTTAAAGAGAAGATGGATGCTCTTGGTAACACAGAAGAATTATCTTGGTATTTAGATACAAGAAGATTCGGTGGCTGCAGACATTCAGGCTTCGGTATTGGATTTGATAGATTAATCATGTATGTTACAGGTATTGGAAACATTCGTGATGTTCAACCTTACCCAAGAACAAGTGGTTCAATTAAGTATTAATTATGGAAAAATTTGACGAGCAAGAAAGAAAACTAGTACAAAAAAATAGATTATTCAAAGCTCTAGTTGGGCTAGATATTCTTTTACTTGTGTATGTTATTTACCAATTAATTGCGTTGTTTATTTTATAAAAAATAAGGCGTTAGGACTTAAAACCTAACGCCTTTTTCTTACTGTTGTTTGTATTGATCTAGTGGGATATCGTCATCGTTAACGTTGTAGTTTTCGAGTGACTTATCAAACATTGTTTTCTTCAAATGTAGAATTCTAAGAGTTCTACCCATCATGCCTTGGACACAGTAGAGATACCATAATCCACCAACTAACCAGCATAGACATACTATGTATCCACACCAGTTATGAATATCGAATGTAGGTGCGTGAGATACTTGTGGCCAGTTAACTAAAATACCTGCAGCGCCACCTGGATTTACTTGAACAATGGTGGAGAAATCCCATGTGATTAATAAGGAACCAAAGCCAGTTTCCATGTTCCATGGATTATATCCCCAGTTATCACCGATGATGATGTATAGTAACAAAGTTACTATTCCAACAACGATAATTAATACTGGAATCGCTGCTTGCTTAAAGAATAATATTTTATTCTTTTTTGTAGCGTATTTCATGAAGTGTTTTTGCTCTCTAACAATCTTACATTTTCTAATTGGATCAGAGATTTCTCTATCGAGAAGTCTACCTTGATAATTGGTGACACGCATAATGATTCCACCAATTAAGCTTAAAATTGCTAAGAAAATGATGAAAATGATGAAAATCGTGTACAAAACACGTTTTGTATTTTCAGTATTTGCTTGTGCTGCGAACGCAAAAAGTAAGTTACTCATAATTAAAACTTAGACCCCTTTGGTTCGTATCTCTCAATGGCAGTTGACTGCTCGTTGTTATCATTAGAAACAGGCTCTGGTTGAGGTGCTATTTGTCTATTTTGGAGACGTCTATCAACTGAAATATCTATTTCAAATGGAACATCATCCAACATAAAATCTACATCTTCTTTGCTTTCGATAGCTCTTGCTTGAGCTGCTTCTCTAGCAAAGTCTCTATAGCTAGCAATTGGATCAGCAATCTCTGCTTGAACTACTTCAACATCTGATTTTCCAGTTAATTGTTCTTCTCTTTGTTTTTGTGCGGCAGCAATCATTTCTTTAGCTTTTACATCTTCTGGTAAGTCCGTACTTAAAGGTTTTCCAGTAAAGAATCTACCGAGTTGTTTAATTAATTCCCATACAAAAATACCTATCCCAGCAATAGCACTAATAGCTAAACCGACAAGAAAGGCAGGAATTAAAACGATGTTCAATAGGCCTTTGCCTATACCTTTAAATATTGCTCCCATGCAAATATTATATTTGTTCTTTTGGTTTAATTAAACAATTATTGACAAAGACAATAATTCCGACGATAAAGATAGGTACAAGTAAAAGTAACAATAATTTATCAGTGGAAATCATGTTGTAAAAGATTGCAAATGTGAAAATTGTGACTCCAAATGCAACTCCTAACGAGATTACGAATAATTTTTTTGATTTTCTGAATGCGTTTTTTTCAACATTCAAAAATTCATAAATTGTGAATCCTAAAAACATTAAATAGACATCTGGTTTTATGAAACTTGCTAATATTGAAAGTAGGATAAAAGAAAGAAGATATAATAATTCAAAATTATCATCAATTTCTTTCTCTTCTAGACCTAATTTTTTAATTTCTGATTGGATGATTAAATAAGATAGTGATGATTGAATAATTCCAATCGCGAAGATAAATGGAGCAATTAAATATGTTCTCCACCACATAAGTTCATTTAAGTTCAAAAGCGTGAAATAAACTTGTTCAATCGACTCATCTAACAGTGCATTACAAACTAATAAACTTAAATAAGAACACATTACATAGACTAGTGCGCTGTACATTATTGAGTAATTTGAAGGAATTTCTTTTTCTAAACAAAAACCAAAAATGAATCCCGATAAAACGCCAGGAAGAATATAAAAAAGAATATTACTTATAGCATCAAAACTAACTAAGAATGATAGACCAATTGTAGCTAATAA
>JAGCCQ010000018.1 GCA_017651565.1 Bacilli bacterium
GCTAATTATTTCAACTAAAAAGAGCACGTTCAAAAATGAACTGTTTTCGTTATGCTTATATAAAAATTATTGACTTTCTAATAGTTAAATCCCCTATCTTTCAAGTTCGTGGTGATTCATTTGTTGTAAATCAGTTGGAACAAGAACCCTACCGTTAAACCAATAGCATGCTAATGACAATCCTATTGCGTATAACTTACCTATATATGAACCCGCTAATATTCTCCATAATAATTCAGCGTCTTGGTGCATAAATAATACGCCAGCGTAGTAAATAGTAGAATTAAGGACACTGCCAATAATAATTGCAATAAAGATTCTTAAATAAACATTCATACGTTTCGAATGCTCTAAGAAATATAGCATTAGCCAAATTCCTACAAGAGATCCTAATGCACTAAATAAATAGTTGAATAAGTTCAATAGCAATTCATTAGAGTAGCCCCATGAATTCACTTTAGCTAAGAATTCAAATATAGCAGATAAAACAATTGCAACTACGGAAGCAATTGCCATATTTTTTGCATCTTTAAGTGAGTAATGTAAATACTTAACAATCAAAGTATGCATAAATAATGTAAATAAAATAGAATCGATTGCTAAAATAAATGGTCCACAGTCAACAGGTGTAGTTAAAGCGTGATAAAAATTAGCATTGCATGCTGCACCAATTGAAAATGCGATAAGGATAAAACTATCAAACCATTTTCTTAATATTGCTAGGGCCAAGAAAAGTCCTAGTCCTATAAGAGCTAAAAAGAATACATTCATATATTTAAAGATAAAAGAGCCTAATTAAAGGCTCGTGTTTTAATTATAAACTTCTCTTGAAACTTCTCTTAACGAAGCCGTAGATAATTGAGTAGACTAAGTTGACTAATACCAAGATACCAGGTACAAATGCAGAGAA
This sequence comes from Bacilli bacterium, assembly GCA_017651565.1. Lineage (GTDB taxonomy): Bacteria > Bacillota_I > Bacilli_A > RFN20 > CAG-826 > RGIG9670. Next base: position 911 of record JAGCCQ010000018.1, read on the forward strand.
TGTTAATTCTAAGCCAACACCTGAACTACCTAAGAATGGAATAGCTGCAATTAAGCCTCCGATAACAGGAAGTCTTACTAATGTAGTAATAAAGCCAAACTTGAATGCGAGAATGAGCAATCCAGAAATTAAAGCTAATATAACTTGTACGATACCAGCAATAATACCGATAACCTCAACTCTGATGTATGGTTTCTTTTTGAATAAGCAAATGATACATTGTAATAATTTAATAGCCCATGCAAGAACAAATACACCCCATACAATGCCCGCTACTTTAAATCCAGTAGCAACTTCTTTTGTTGGAAGCTTGCTATTAACGAATTTCTTTAATTCTGTTGCAATTGCGCTTGCTTCTTCAGAAGTAACTTCTTCGCCTTCATAGTAAGGATTTAACATTTTACATAATGTAATAGCAGCTGCAGCTTGTTCTTCGTCTTCTGAATCATCACTACTATCTTTGTTACCTAATAAATCACCTAATAAAGCAGCTATAGCTTCTTCCATTGAAGTAATATTACCTTCTTCATCAACGAGGTTATAACTTTCGAGAGTTTCTCTTAATTCATCTTTAGTTTCTTCGCTAGATTTTGGTGAGTTGCCAAGAGCTTCGTTGTACTTATTGTAGATTTGGTTAAAGACTTCATTAACAGTATCGAGTGTTGCACCATCTTTTTCTAATTCTTCAAAAAGTGTATCAATATCCTCGGATAAAGTATGTGAATTTAAATCAGATTCATTTAATTCAACATATAAGTTCTTATCATCAGGAAGTGTATCTCTTAATTTTTGTTCAACCATTGTTTTGATCGAGCTTTTTGCAGCAACTCTAGCAACTCTTGAGAAAGTTGGTGCAACTTGCTCTACAACACCATCAATAGTTGGATTGATAAATTCATCAGTTATGTAGATTTCTTCATTTTTATCGCCCCAAACGCCGAATACCATTTGGTTTGTAATTTTTACTTCAACATCGACTTTGATGTCGCCTTCTTTGAACAAATCTTCACGAGTAATATTGAACTTATCTAGTAATGCGTCAGAAAATACTTCTTTTGAATTAGTTTCATTTAAATCAGCATTAACTCCAATTTTTAAGAATGGAATAAGGCCTGGTTTAATAAAGTTAACTGTAAAACAAGCAATTGCTGCCGCAGCAAGTACAAAATATACTATATTTAAAACCTTTAATAATGTTTTCATCTTTAAGTACCTCTATATAAGTTTGAGCAAAACCCAAACGTTTTTTCTTTCCAAATCAAATCATTAGTCTATAAATAGACTTAACTATAATTATGAAATTACTAAATTAATTCTATTCGTAATCGTTGAAATCAGTACTATAGAGAATTTCATCTCTAGAGTCTTCTTTGAATTTTCTTTTAACTGGACCATAAAGAACTGAGAACAATAAGTTCAAAATAGCTAATACGCCAGGGATCCAAGCAGCAAAGACAATTTGTAAGCTTAAGCCGACCGGAATGAGATTTGCGACCGCCGGAATAACAGACTTGATTGCATCAATCGTATAGAACTGGAAGATAATGTAAGAACCAAGAGTTAACAACGCAAAGATTGCTTCAATAGTTCCAGTAATGATGAATAATGGATTAATTCTAAGGAATGGTTTTTGTCTGAAGAAACTAATGAATGCCATGATGAATTTAATTGCCCAGCCAAGTAAGCAAAGAACTAAGATTACTGCGAAAACTCTAGCTCCAAGAGCAATCATGTAGAACAGTCTACCACCATCATTAGCATTAGATTCTCTAATAACGTTAACGAACATTTCAGTTAATAAGCTATCAAAGTCACCTTCATCAAGAATGAATCCCTTTAAAGGAGCAAAGAATTTATTTACGAATTTATTGTCAGGAATTTCAGGTAAGTTGTAGCTAGCAACTCTTTCATCTTCGTAGTTAACGTGGTTGAGTAAGTGTTGAAGGATAGTACCAATAGCTTCTTCGATATAAGTAACAGCACCTGTTTCATCAAAAACGCCATAGTTTTGCAAGCATTCTGCAATTCTACGTTTCATGTTTTTAAGGCCATCGTTATATGCATTCATTTCGTTATTGTCGTCAGCATCAGGTTCTTTAATAGCCTTGAAGTAAGGAACAATTCTTTCATTAAAGCCAACAACAACTTTATTGCCGTTTAAATCTTCAGCACCATTGAAATAAATTTCATCATATGTTGTTCTAAAAATTAATTGAGTACAGTCGCTGACAGTACCTTCAAATTGAAGTTTATTGTAGTGTCCTGTGTTGTTTTGGTTCTTATCCATAGCGTCGAATGGATCAGGGTTACCAACAACAGCAAGAGAATATGTTCTAAGTTCGCTAACAGTAACGTTTTCAATCATTTTACCGATAGCTGCATTAGCAACAGCTGTTAATTGCTCTTCAAGCCAGTCTGAAGTGTTATCAAATGCTGGCTTAAGGATATATTTCATAGCATATCTTTCAACAGAATTAAATGATTGGAAGTCACCAAATTTTCCAGTTGAACCAGCTTCAGTCCATGAGGTTAACAAATCACTATAACTAACATTAACATCGACTTCGAAAACAACCTTACTGACATCTGAGAATAAGTCATCGATAGAAATGCCTAACTCTTCAAGAGCAGATTCATCAATAGATGCTTCAACTAAAGCGTTGCTATCAACTTCATAGTGGAATGTTGTTCTCAAAAATGAATTTGAACTCAATACGTAAGCAGCGATTGCTACGATTGAAAAAAGGAAATAGAAAATGTTAAGTATTTTAAGTTTGGTTTTCATATTTGCTACCTCGCTCCTATTTTTTCTCTTTCATTGTAATACTTTTTTAGGCTCTATTAAACAAAAAACTTACACTTCTTCCATTATTGGAAGTATAAGTAATAATTATTTGCAAATTATGTAATTTTGTCTTTAACCTACTTTTCTTCTTAAAATATCGTTCTTAAGAAGTTTTTTGTCTGTGTATATGTAAACTTTTGATTGAACTTTATTTATAACTTCCAAAATTTGACCATCTTCATCTTCAACTTGATCAACAATAAACTTCTCATTGAAAGATTCCCCTGGCGAAAGAATCTCTAATTCATCGCCTTTAACAAATTTGTTTCTCATTTCTATAAGAACTTTGCCGTCCTTACTATCTTCTAAGACAATTCCAATAAAATCATGGCTTTGTACTGGAGTAGCTGAGTCTAAATTTGTTTTATCATATGCTCCAAAATAGAAACCTGTTGTGAATAATCTATGAGATGTCTTTTCTAGTTCTTCAACATAGTTAAAGCTAGGTTCTCTATTGTTAAGCATGTCTGCAATTGCACGTTTATATGCGTTTACAGTAGTTGCAACGTAATATGGGGTCTTCATTCTACCCTCAATTTTGAAAGATGTAATTCCTGCGTCCACTAGTTCCTTAATATGCTCAACAAGGCACATATCTTTGCTATTTAAGATGTATGTTCCTCTTTCATCTTCTGAAATCGGGAATTCACCAGGAACATCATTTTGTTGGTTTTCAGAATGAATTGTATATCCCCATCTACATGGTTGCGCGCATGCGCCTTTATTAGAGTCTCTTCCTACAAAGTAGTTTGATAATAAGCATCTACCGGAGTATGAAATACACATAGCACCATGGCAGAAGCATTCAATATCAATATCGTCACCAACAGCGTCATGAATCTCCTTAATTTCACTAATAGAAAGCTCACGAGCAAGAACTAATCTTTTAGCTCCGAGTTTAACCCACATTTTCGCTGATTCTTTATTGGTCACATTTGCTTGAGTGGAGACATGAAGTTCTAAATTAGTATGTTCTTTTACTAGGTTAGCAATGCCCAAATCACTAACAATGACTCCATCAACCCCAACACTATCCAAATATTTTAAATAATCTAATAATCCGATAAAGTCGGAATTATGCGCCAAAATATTGACAGTAACGTAAGCTTTAACCCTGTTTATATGGCAGTATTCTACGACCTTTTTTATCTCTTCTTCATCAAAGTTAGCAGCAAAAGCTCTTAAGCCAAATTTCTTTCCAGCAAAATATACCGCATCCGCACCAAAGTGGATGGCTGTAACTAATCTTTCATAATCACCAACAGGCGCTAAAACTTCTAACTTTTTCATAGTGTTAATATAATACTTAAATATTTATAATTTTTAAAGAATTATAAGTATGATAATATGTTTAGCGGTATGAGAGAACTATTATCCCCTGCAGGCAATATTAAAGCATTCTATAGTGCTATAGCTAATGGTGCTAACGCTATTTATTTAGGATTAGATAAATTCTCTGCTAGAGCATATGCCGAAAACTTTACATTAGATAACTTAAAAGAGCATGTTGAATATGCTCATTTAAGAAATGTTAAAGTTTTCGTCACTATTAACACTATCATTTATGATGATGAATTAGACGAAGCTTATAAAACCATTGATAGATTAGCTGAAATCGGTGTAGACGCCATTATCGTCCAAGATTTAGCTATTTTTAATTATATTGTTTCTCATTATGACGCTATTAAAGCACACGCATCTACTCAAATGGGTATAGACGATGTTGAGGGCGCTAAATTCATTAAAGAACTTGGTGGAACTAGAATAGTTCTAGCAAGAGAAACACCATTAGAAACTATTAAGAAAATCAAAGGAGAAACTGGAATGGAAGTAGAAGCTTTCATTCATGGTGCTCTTTGTGTTGCTTATTCTGGTAACTGCTTAATGTCTTCTATGATCGGAGAAAGAAGTGGTAATAGAGGTAGATGTGCAGGTTGTTGTAGAAAACCTTATACATTAGTTAGCCAAGACACTAAAGAAGTTATTAATAAAAGTTATCTTCTTTCTATGAAAGACCTTAACGTATCTAACTATATTAAAAATATGGACTTCATTGATTCTTTCAAAATCGAAGGAAGAATGAAAGATGAAGGATATGTAGCTAGAGTTACTTCTTTATATAGAAATATAATTGATGGAAAAAGAATTAATTCCTTCGATTTTGAGAAAATTTTTAATCGTACATACACCAAAGGATTTGTTAATAATGAATCTAATGGAGATGTAGTTAACAATGTCAAACCAAATAATAACGGTTATTTAATTGGCGAAGTTACTAATCAAAAAGGCAATAAAGTCTGGATAAAACTAGATAAACCTTTAAATAAAGGTGATCAAATTGTTATTGAATCTCAAAGTATATTTAAAGAAATATCTATATTCGTTTCTAGAATGTTTGATACTAATTTCCAAGTTGTTGAAACAAATAGAAAGACCGCGATTATTTACTGTGACCAATGGGTCAAAATAGGCGCGAAAGTCTATAAAGTATTAGAAAAGGAATTTAATGATGAATCTATGATGATGGCTAGAAAAGGAAACTATAAGCCATTGCCTATTGATTTTAACTTTCGCGCATACGTAGGCGACCATATGTACTTAGAAGTTGTATATGGTGATGTTAAAGACACTATCTATGCAGACTTTATTATTGAAGAAGCTACTTCTTCCCCTACTACTAGAGATAACGTTATTAAACAATTATCAAAAGTTAACGATACTCCATATGTAGTTAACAATATCAATATTGAAATGGATGATAATGCATTCATTCCTTTAAAACAACTTAATGAATTAAGAAGACAAACTATAGAAAAGTTAAACGAAATTAGATTATATAGAAAAGAAACCAATAAAGTTCCTGCTCCTATAATCCCTAAAAAATATAAATCTCATGAACCTGAACTAACTGTACAAGTTGTTAGTCAAGAACAATATGACGCTGCAGTTGAAGCAGGTATTAAACATATTTATTTCGAAAACTATATCCCAAGAAATAACGCTAAATACACTAAGACTAATAAAGAAGTTCTAGTAGGAGGACTTGGAGGCATCTCGTTCTATAAAGGAAATAGTCATATCGTCACAGACTATTCTTTAAACGTTGTTAATCATGAAAGTGTCGCGCTTCTTTCTAGTTTAGGGGTAGATAGAATTACTCTTTCTCAAGAAATCTCAAAAGAGAAAATCGCTGATTTAATCGCTACATATAATGAAAAATATGGCACTCATCCTAATCTTGAATTAATCGTCTATGGAAGAACAAAATTAATGCACACTAAGTACTGCGTTTTAAAAAGATTAGGCAAATGTGGCGAATGTAAGAAACATAGTTTCGTATTAAAAGATGACTACGCTACATATCCTTTATTATTTAATGGAGATTGCACAACCACTATTTTAGGAGATAAGCCACTTAATTTAATTGACGATATAAACGATATTAAAGGCATAAATGTTTTTAGATTATACTTCTCTACTGAAACTAAAGAAGAAGTCAAAGAAATAATTAATCAACTTAAGAATAAATTAGAAATGAAAGATAAAGAAAAGACCTTCGATAAGAATGTCTATACCAAAGGTCACTTCTATAATAATCCTTTATAATTACTTGTCGTCGCTCTTGATTTCTTCAACTATCTTTCCAACTGTTTTTTTAAGTATGAAGATAACTACTTGAACGATAACGGATAATGCTAAGAACGTAAGAGATAAAGCTTTAATTAAAGTTGGGTGTTCTAAGTTAACTGTCCAGTTATTATTAAATGATAATAATGGTAACAAGATAATTACAAACTTAACTAATGTATAGAAGAACGCTAATAGTTTCTTCTTTTTAGTTTTCTTTTTAGAATCTCTTTTTAGTCTAGGACCTACAATATATTTCCATGTTGTTAAGAATAAGAATAATGCCGCAAAAGCAAACACTATTATTGCGTATGGAATACTTTCCTTTGTGCTTAAAAAGGTGATACCAAAAGTAATTAAGGTAAAAATTGTAAAATAGTCCCATCCAATAGATAGGGTTCTAATTAGTTTGTGTAGTTTGCTTTCCTTCGTAGTCATCTTTATCTAATGTTAATAACTTAATAGTTTCGTTATCTGGGTTCTTTTTAATAATATATGTAACAATTGGTCTACATGCAAAGTATGCAACAATAGCTAAACCAAATCCAATAACAGCATCAATAAAGTAATGTTGCTTTACAAAGAATGTAGAACATGCAATGCCTACGCCAAATACCATAGCAGTAATTCTAAGTGCGATAGGCATATGCTTTTCCTTTCTTCCTAATGGACAGCCTGATAAGAATACTAAGCCTGCAAATAAAGCGTGTAAGCTAGGAATACCATTTCTAGCCATAGGATCTACTACGTATTGGAAATGTACTAGGGCTAACCAGAATTCGTGGAAAGAATGAATACTTCCATCAAAGAACCAGTATGCTTCTACTTCGTGTTCTGGACGAATCATTTGTACGTTCCATACTAAATAGAACACTAAACAAATCATTACAGTGATACATCCATCGATAAATATTGCGTCAAATTTCTTTTTATCATAGAAAGATAAAGCATATAAAAATACAAATGGAGTAGCATAGAAAGTTGTATAGAAGAAACAGAACTCTGGAATCAATGGAATAGCGTCATCAATAGCCATATATAAGTGATGGTTTTCGATAAATGGCACTATTGCAGTAATCTCATATACGAGTCCGTTTAAGATGAATAATGCTAATACTAATATAAAGAAGTTGAAGTGATATTTTAGACAAAATGCCTTTAATTTTGCTCTTTTCTCTGGATTTTTCATAAAGTGCTTATAAGTATACACTATATAAATCTATATTAATATAGAATTATTTTCAAAATTAAAACGTGCCATTTCTAGCACGTTTTGAATATTTTGATTTTTTTAAATAATTACGTCTTTAGATAACTTATATTCGCCGTCTTTAATCTTCTTAACCAATTCATCATAATTGAGTGGTTTGCCATATAAGTAACCTTGTAAACGTCCACAGTGAGCACTCTCTAAGAATTCGGCTTGTTCTATTGTTTCAACACCTTCGCAAAGAGTCTTCATGCCAAGTTCTTCTGCTAAGTTAATAACGCAACTGATGAGTGCTTTTTCTTTAGAAGAACCTTTGAATCCTCTAATGAAGTCCATATCAAGTTTTAAGACATCGAATTCATAATCTTTTAAAACATTAAGCGAAGAATAACCACTGCCGAAGTCATCAAGCCATACAGCATAACCATTAGCGTGTAATTCAGTTATTGTTTCTTTTACTAAGTCTTTCTTCTTAGTCAAAGCAGATTCAGTGATCTCAACATGGATTAATTCATGTGGAACTTTATACTTATCAACGATTTCGTTAATAGTTTTAACTAAATTGATAACCCCAAAGTCTGCACGAGAGAAGTTAATAGATACAGGCATTACTGGTAATTGGAAATCTAAATTGAAACGAATCTTTTCACATACAATCCTTAAAATTTCTTTATCTAATTTATAAATGAGATTAGAACTTTCAAGAACAGGAACGAATACGCCAGGAGATAAGAAACCATACTTAGGATCAATCCATCTAGCAAGGGCTTCTACACCACAAAGTTCTCTACCCTTAGACCAAACAACTGGTTGGAAGAAAGCTTTAATGTATCCTTTTTCGATAGCTTCATCTATATGAGTAGCAACATATTGAGCTTTTGTAGTCTCTTCATGCATTCTCTTATCGAAGAAAACAATTCTTTCATTTTTTCTAACACTCTTAATTTCAGTACATGCGTATCTAGCTTTTTCAACACCAACCTGTGGTTCATACATTGTATCGATAAGTAAACATGCACCAACGTTTAAGCCAACTCTAACAATAGGTGTCCTTTCAAGAATCATTTGAGCAGCTTTTTCTACCTTTTCAACGATTCTACCTGTATTAGTAAGTGCCATGAAGTGGTCATCTGATTGACGAGTTAATAATGTTCCTTCATCAAAACATTCTTTGAAGATTTCACCTACATCTTTCAACAAGTTGTTACCTTCAAGATAACCTTTTTGGTCGTTATAGATCTTAAAGTGTCTTAAGTTTAAAAATAAGTAAACAAATTCTCCACCTTTAGGGTTTTCTGCTTGAATCTTTACTTTACATTGGTCTAAGAAATAACGATATGAATATAAGCCAGTAAGCTTATCCTTAGTAGCCATTTCTTCAAGTTTTTCATCTTTTTGTGCTTCTCTAATACGTTGATTGTAAATAGAAATAGCAACCATAACTAAGGAAATATAGAACGTCAGATAGTTAACACCATCACCTTCTGGAAGCATTCTTGCTGTGTAACCTGATGCCGGATCCCACCATGACTCTATGTGAGTTAAGATGAAATAGAAGGCAAAGAATACAACACCTAACATTCCAACAGAAATGTATGGTCTCCAAATCAACAAACAAGCAACATAAATAACCATTGTTAAGAAACATATGATTTGTTTAAATTGTCTTTCATCTGTTCCAGGGAATGAAGATGTACTAATGAAATCTGAATAGGAAACCATGATACCAAACGCTAAACAAACAAGAGCAAATAAGGAAATTGTAGCAATTGCCCATCCTTTAACTTGCTTCTTTTGTTTATACTTTTGGATAGTCGCAAAAATAACACATACGTTAAATGCAACGATAGAAGCATAGAACACTACCGTTAAAGCACTATAAATGTTATTAATCTTTTCATTTATGCCATTCTTTGAATAGAAAATTAAATTATGTTTAATCAATAAAGGGAAGCAGCAACAGAAAAGAAGAGAAATACCTGCAAAGATTATTGTTAAAAGAAATCTTCTCTTAGAATTTTCCTTCTTTAAAAATTGAGAGCAGAATACAAGCATCGCTCCCCCAAGAGATAGTAACAAGAAATAACTTAATAAATATCTAGCGAATGCTAAATCAAAAGCCATTCCGCTAGCTAATTTTGGAAAGAAATATTTATCTGATTGTCTAACAATCAAGAAAAGTTCAAGGCCGATAATAATAGCGGACATGAAAACGCCTGACCTCATATTAGCTGCGTTTAAATAATCATTAACGTATTTGCTATTTTTATGAAAGCCAAAAATATTTCTAAAACCGTTCCAAAACTTTTTTAAAAACTTCATCGATAGATTAATTATAATACGAAAAAGTTATTTGAAAATATTATTTTATATAATTTGTAGTATAAGAAAAACGCGATGTATGCTCGCGTTTAACTTTTTCGTTTTTTTAGAATACGTTATTATTTCTTTTCCAAAAGCATCTTGATATCAGTTAATAATTGTTCACTTCTAGAAAGTTTATTAGCTTCTTCTTCAGCTTTCTTCTTTTCTTCTTCAGCAGCAACTCTAGCAGCTTCTTTATCAGCAAGATATTTTTCTTGTTTCTTTGTTAATGGCTTACCAGCAACTTTTCTCTTTTCAATCTTGTTTTCGATTTTTTCATCTTTAGCGCCGAAGTCTTTTGCTTTGTTAATAGCCTTAATGATAAGGAACAATACAAATGCAATTAAGAAGAAGTTAATGATTGCAGAAATTAATGCACCCCAATCGATGAAGATTGATGCAGTCATATCGATTGTGCCTTCCGCATCTTTTACAACTTTTAAGAATGTATAGATTCCAGTAGCATCATCGCCGCCAATAATAGCAGCAATTACAAAATTGATTAATGGTTTAAGAACACCATTTGTTAAAGCAGTTACGATAGCGGTAAAAGCACCACCAATGATAACACCAACAGCTAAATCAAGAACGTTACCTCTTGAAATGAATTTTTTGAATTCACTAAAAAACTTTTTCATGAAATATAGTCTCTCCCTTTAATTTAAATAAATGTTAACACCAAAAATATGTATTTTAAAGACCATTTATTACATAGTTATTACACTTTTTTATTCAATTAGGTTGCTCCATAAAATTTATTTAATTAAAATAATTTTAAGGAGTCTTGTTTTTTATAAACTGAAGAGTATCATTTTTTAATTATGAATAAGTTAGATTACGTTTTAGACTTTTGTAAAGAATTCGCTAAAGATATGCTAGTATCGGGCGCACACATAGAAAGAGTTAATCTTCAAATAGAGAAATTATGCCATGCGTACGGGCTACATGATGTCACATGTGCAAACCTTTCTACTAGAATTTCTATATCTGCAAAAGATGAAAATCAGAACTACTCTCAAAGACAAACTGATGTTCCTCCACTATCAATTAACTTAGAAAGACTTAAAAAACTTAATCATTTGTATTACAGAATTAAAGAAGAGATGCCTAATGCTTCTACATTAAGAACTCTATTAGCTGGTATCACCACTAATGATTTCCCAATGTGGGCTATTTTACTTGGTAATATAGTTGCTATGTTAGGCTTAGGCAGAACTTTTGGTGGTACTTGGCCAGATCTTTTAATCATTGTTGTAAATACAGTGGCTATATTCTTTGGCTGTAAATTATTTAACAAAATCAAGCTAAACAAAATCATTCTAAACTTCGTGATGATGTTTTTATGTTCATTGTTTACGTTAGGAATGTATAAAGCAGGTTTTGTTCATTCCTTCTTTATAGTTCTTATAACTAATACGTTCTTATTAATTCCTGGCATTCCAATGATTAACTGCGCTAGAAACTTTTTATGTGGTAGTGAAGCAAACGGAATTATTGAACTATTAAAGGTGTTCTTAGAAGTGTGCACTATTGTCGCGGGTATTGCTGGAGCATATTTCTTCTTTGGAGATTTAAATGTTGAATTAATTAACGAATTTGCTCCTAAAGACCATAACTTCTTAGAAAACGTTGAATTAACTTTCTTAACCTTAATGGCCACTACTGGTTTCTCAATCGGATTTAATATCCACTTCAAAGACTTACCGTTTGCTATGATCGGCGGTGTCATTATTAGAATTTGTTATATTGCATTCCAGGCAATTTTCCCAGATTATAGATTGTTCTATTGTTTACTCGCTAGTTTCTTTGCTGCTTTATATAGCGAAATTCTCGCGATTACGAGGAAAAATCCATCAACACTATATTTGTACCCATCTATCATTCCTTTGATTCCTGGTGACCTTATTTGCTTAGTTTCATTAGGAGTTATATGGCAAAACACAGACTTATTAAAACTAGGTGCTGACTTAGCATTCGCTTTAATTGGCATTTCATTTGGATTCGTAGTTTGTTCTACTGTAGTCCACTATGTTAGAAAATTTAGATTCAAAAAGATCGTTAACGAAGCTGAAATAAAGCAATAACTAACATCAAATGTTTATAAGGAAGACTGATTGTCTTCTTTTTTATTTATACTATAAATATTTTAATTTTCGATGATAAATCCTACTTTAAATCAAAATATCCTGTTACATTTATTTATTCCAATATTGTATTAATGCTTTTCTTTTGAAATTTAAGAAACAAAAAAAGCATTCAATTTTCGAATCTTGAACGCTTTATTTTTGATTTGATTATTTTATTGGCTAATTAGCAAACAACTGCGAGATTACCTAAAATTAAGTTATTTGCAACACCTGTAATTTCGACAGTGTGTTCACCGACGCTTAATTCGCCTAAATCGCCTAATTTAACAAAGTAGTAGTTAACTCTGCCACTTCCACATGTACCAAATCCAGCTGCTTCGAATGTTATATCTGGGATTGTTACAGCGTTTCCATCAACAGTTGCAGAAATTGAAGAGCCGATTTTCTTTGAAGTAGTTTGTTCACTATTACCGAGGTAAGCATATAATGCTTTTTCACCAGCTTTAGTAACGTTGACTTTTGCAGTAACTTTTGCACCAGCACTCATAACTGCTGAATATTCAGGTTTATTTCTTGCTGTTAAAGATACTTTATCTTCATGTTCAACAGTTGTGCCTTCAGCAGTCATATCTTTAGGAGAAACAACTACTTGGCCATTGTCGTTAGTTGGTGCAGCGCCTTCAACTAAGATGCTCATAACTTTAGCAATGTTTTCTTTAGAAACACCGATAGAAATTAATGCATTGTAAGTTTTTTCTTGGAAGTCTTTACCAGGCATTGCTTCAATTTCAGAAATATAAACAGAAATATCATCTTGGCCAGCTTGAGAACCAATATATCTCTTTTCGCCGATTTCGCCGAAGTTAGAGAATAAGTAATCTTGATAAATTTCATTAAGTGGTACGCCTAATACACCATTTAATAAGATAGCGACTAAGCCAGTTCTATCAGTACCGATACGGCAGTGATAGTATGTTGGATAATTATTTTCATCAGCTAAGATTCTGAATACGTTTACAACATTTTCAGTATTTCTTGAGAGGTGATGTTTTGATTTAGTTTGTCCCTTATAGTCCATATAAGTGTTATAGACTGTGGTTCCATCTAAATTGAAGTTATATCCATTATCATTATGTAAAACAATTTCAGTTTTAACTTTTAATTGATTTATCATGATGTCTTTGCCTTCATCATCAATTGGAATATGAGTGCCGCCACTTTGATATCCATTACCACAAGTTCTATAGATTAAGCCTTGTCTAATAGTTCCGCCACTAGGAAGAACTCTTCCACCCATATCTCTACAGTTAGTCATATTGTTACCGATGTAAAGATTTCTTGGATATGTTGTGTCAACATTTAATGAATAAACACCAGAAGTTGTAACATCATCGCCTTCATAAGCATTGATTCTATAGAAGTTTGTTCCTAAGAAAAGGTTGTATAAATCTAAGCTTTGTTCGTTAGTGCCTTTGATTTCAAATCCATCAGAGAAGTCCATTTTTGTTGAAAGACTTACAGAGTATTTAACATTAGCACTATGATTCTCATAATCCCAAGAAAGTGTTGTTTTTGTTGCTTCAACATCTTTATTAGCAACTTGAACAGGATTGGAATTTTTCTTACTTCCGTCAGGATAATTGTTTGTAGGAATTGTTTTATATTCACCAGTGTATGAAAGATATTCTTTTTGAGCTGCTGTGTGAATTTCGATAGGATCAGCAAATTTTGTTACATTATTGAATCCGCCAATACCATCGGCATTATAATCAGCTTTGTATCCACAAGTTTTACAAATAGCAACTATTTTGGCACCATCAACTGTTGGATCTCCAAAAACGTGTTTGCCAAGAGAATCTTTTTCATCGCCTGATTCAGCTGCGTGCCAGTGATTATTAGCATCGCTTGACCATTCAGTTTTAAATTTTGTTCCCCCACATGCAGTCATTAAGAATAATGCTGACATTACACATAATATTTTGGTTTTTTTCATTTTCTTCTTACTCCTTAACCTGTAATAACTTATTAAAATACGCGCGTTATAAAAACGATTATTAAATTGTTTTCTTAGGACTATTTTGACAAAAATGGAAAAAATCGAAAAAAAATACCTTGTCTAAATCGTTTCTATCGCAAGGTATTTTCTAAATCTTATTAATGAATTAATAAATTATGTAAATATTTCTAATAATAATATTGTAACTAGCTAATCTATTAATTACAAAAGTATTATTACCATCAATATAGTTAATCTCTCCAAGATCAACCATGCCAAATCCAGAATATCCGCTAGCTACAGGATTTGTAGAAGGAAACATACTGCCATAACTAATATTTTTATATTCCGAAATATCAATAGTGTTGTTGTTGATTTTAAATTCGATGTTAGCATTCCCATTAGATCCATTTGTATACATGTTTCTATCGCCATTACTACTGAAGTTATCCATACAACCTTCAAGAACAATATTAGCTGTTCCACTGCCATTCATATTAAACACATATGAAATGGAATTTCCGTTGGTATTTAACTTCAAACAGCCTTCTGGTGTACCGTCTTTATTAGATGATCCAGAAGCAAATGCACCATTTGGTGCAGCAAGGCCAATTCTTTTCTTACCACATTCACATTCAGAATATTTATACGCCATAGCTCCATTAGAAGCAGGCATTGAAGTTTCTGTTCCAAAAGAGTGTGTGTGAGGAGGAACATAGTTTCCTTGATTTTCATCCACAGTTGCAGGAACACCAAATACTGAAAGTCTTCCTAGTTTCATGTCGTTAGCTAAGCCACTAATTTTAATCGTGTGCTCACCAGCAGCTAAATTAGTAACTTCTCCTAGAGGTACAAAGTAATAATTTGTTCTATTACCACTACAATAACCCATACCAGCTTCTTCAAAGTTCTTTGTAGGAATTGTTACACTAACATCATCAACAGTTAGGCTGACGGAAGTATTTATGTACTTAGAAGTACTTCTTGTATTATGCCCTAAATACGCATAAATATAAGCTGTGCCACTACCTGTAGTTGAAAAAGCATAAGAAGCAGAAGTACTATTAGTTAATTTGAGATAGTATTCAGGTTCTTGTCTATCAACTATGCTAGTTCTTTCTGTATAGACAACGTTTCCACCTTGAACAACCATTTGGTTAACATTTAAACCAATTTGACCTTGTGCATTATTAGGTTTAGGTCCTTCCGTTAATAAATCAATAACTGTATCCAATTGAGAAGCAGAAACGCCAATTGCAAGCAAAGTATTGTATGCTTTTTCTTGAAAATTATCTCCAGGCATAGCAATAATTTCACGCAAATATTTAGCAATGTCGTCTCTATCACCATTGCCAATTACTCTTTGGCTGCCAATCTTACCAAAGTTGGAAAATAAGTAGTCTTGATAAATTTCATTAAGTGGAACACCTAAAATACCATTAACAAGAATTGCTACTAAGCCAGTTCTATCCGTACCGATTTTGCAGTGATAGAAAAGTGGATAATTACTTTCATCTGATAAAATTTTGAAAACATTTTTAACAGACTCAGTATTTCTGCTGAAGTGGGATAGTGAATTCTTACCGTCTTGTTTATCATAATCCATATATGCATAGAAAGTGTTTACATCAATAGAAGGTCCAACTTCATATTGGTTTGTATCAGCAATATAAATTTCGTTTTTCACACCTAATTGATTTACCATAGTTTCTTTTACAGCAGAGCTACTCCAAGTACCATTTTGGTTTTTACCACTAGTTCTATAAATTAAACCTTGTTTAACTTTTCCACCAAAAATTGTTGTTCTACCACCCATATCACGGCAATTTGTCATAGAAGTAATAGTTAAGTTTCTAGGGCATGTATCATCTACCACAAATGTTTTAATCGAAGAATATTCAACAGAATTGTCAGTGTATTTTGCTGCAATCTTAAAGTAGTTAGTTCCCAAGAACACGTTGTATAAATCAATCGATTTACTTGTTGTTCCAACAACTTCATAACCATCAGATAAGTCTGCATATTGTCCGAAAGTAACAGTATACTTGCTTAAAGTTTTTCCTGAAGCAGGTGAGAAATTCCAAGCAAGATTTACTGGCAAAGCATCACTTAAATGAGATGTGCCATTAGGGTAATCATTTGCGGTCAAATCCAAGTAGTCACCACTATAAGATAAAAATTGTTTTTGTTGGCTTGTGTGAATTTCTTTTGTTTGTGTTAAATCGGTAGTAACAGTGAATCTATCAGCAATAACTGTGAAATTATAAGAAATATCTGCAAAAGCTCTATCTTTTCTAGAGATAGTTACTGTATGTTCTCCTGCAACGAGGTTAGATCCTTTATTAATTTCAACACCAGATGAATTCTTAACTGAAACATAATATAAGTTAGAGTTTAATTCTTCAGTTGCACCACTATTAAAGTTTTTATAAACAACTAGACCGCTGCTTAAACTATTGTATGTATCGTTTGTTGTGTAATTGATATTTGAATCTACATATGAAGTTCCGATTTCGTAATTATCTAAGCCTTGATTATCAGCTTCAGAACATGTGTAACAATATGAGATGCTTTTGATGTCAACAGAGCCACCTTCTGCTTTAAATTCAACATAGCGCATATAAGGAACACTAAATGAATCATAAGTAATTCCGTCTACATAAGGTTTAATAGCAACGTATTCTCCCCAAGTAGTACCATCGTTTGATGCTCTAAACTTTAATGAAGCACCATTACCTAATGAGAACCTAGGGACAAAATACGAAAGAGACGTTAATTGATCGGTGTTACTAAGAGTTCCGCCATTAGCAAGAACAACGTGGCCTTGAGAAGATTGTGATGCATTTGTGTATGCGAATCCAACTACTGCACCATTTCCTTTATCAGTTGCAACACTTTGATTTCCATCGATATATTTATTTGATGAGTTTAAAGTTAAAAAGTATGAGGCATCTGCTTTGACGGTAGATGGATTAAAAATATTTCCATTACTATCATCGTTAAGTACAACAACCGTTGTTATTGCACCAACTGATAAAAACAAAGAGCATGCCATTATTCTTAACTTATTTTTCATATATGTCCCCTTTTAGTATTGATCCCCTTTTAATAATGATTTAATTATATTTTATTTTTTACGCTATGTGTACGTGTATTTAATAAATTTGTTTTGCAACAATAATAAATTATTAATTTCTTAATTTTTCTATTAGTGTATAATGTCTCCGTTATGTTTGAACAATCAAGAAAAGCACTCTCATCAATAATTGACGTATTACAAAAGATGCTAGAAGTATTTAGCATCATATTGTTTGTAGTATTCACTCTTTTCTATGGATACCAAATTATTGTCCATATTGGTGAACATCCAATCATTATTGTCATCTATTCTTTATTGATAGTAATTCATACGGTTGTATTCATATTCGCTAAGACAAGTAAAGCTGAAGGCGCTACTCATGCCGAAAGATATGAACAGCGAAGGATGATTAGAAAAAGAAAAAGAATATTCAAGATAATAAAATTATCTGTTAACACCTCCGCAATCATTTGGAACGTAGTTGAAATCTTTGTAAAACCTGTCAGCGATTTAAGAATTATGATTGTTATTATTTCTGCTGTCTTATTATTTGCTCAAATTTTATTAGAAATTATTCTTAATTTATTACTTATTTACTTCGATAATTTCAGAATTGCAGTTATTGAAGATATTAGAAATATCGATATGGATAGCAACTTTGTTACTAAGTTCGTCACTAAATCATTAGGAATTAAGAAAGCTTTAAAGACAATTAAAGATGATGATTACTTCTCTGAAACAGAAAAAGAAATTGCAGAGAAACAAAAACAAAAATAACTTTTTAATTAAGAATTGTAGGCAAGTCTTAAACTTGCTTTTTTCTTTCTCAAACAAGTTAGATCGAACCAAAATAAAAGCCCTTTTTAAAGGGCATAAGCAGTTTAAATGAGCGTTTAGAATTTCTTACCATACTTGGCGCAAATCTTCTTTAATTGGACGATTTTATCTTCAGAAGGATTCTTAATTTTGCCGTACATGTAGTCTTTAATTGTTCTATCTGAAACAGTAGGATTTAACATACTTCCAATGCGAGTATATGAGACGCGACAATCATAATTTAAATAGTTAATCATTTGTTGCAATAAAGACATATCTTTTGTGTTTTTAGGACGCATTGTATCAGGTTTTCTGACGTCAACAAATTTAGGCTTATAAACTTCTTTAACTACTGGTTTTTCTTGGTCTCCAACAGCCTCGGAAATAAACATGCTAATCACTTGGCTTTTAGTTAATTTAAGGCCAATTTCTTTGCTCTTTTGTTTAGTATATTCTTCTAATTTTTTAAGATCACTTTTGCTTAAAGTAATCATTACATTTCTATTATCTTTTGAAATCATAATCCAAATCCTCGAAAATAGTATAACACTAGTTTAAGACTAAGTTAATACCTATTTTTTTATTTATTTTATAAATACTTTTTAATTTTTTAATATAATGTAAAAAAATATAGTGAAGTTTTTATATGATTATTTTTATATTTTTCTCCCTGTTTTCAAGGAATTGGAAGCTTAAAAATGCTTTATAATTCCATTCAAATATCGCATAAAGTTTCGCTCATTTTTAATTATTTTAAGAAGTTTTAAAAAAATATTTTTTCGTTTGAATAAAATACTAATCTAATATTTTTTTGAGCCTCATATCCGCTATTTTTATTATTAAATAATAAGTAGGTTTTTGTACCGAAATAAGAGCAAAATTAGGATTGCTTTTTTAGTTCTTACTAATTATTCGTATTACTAATATTAATGTCTTATTTAAGGAACGTTTATACGTATTTTAAGTAAAAGAAAAGGCGATGAATTAACATCGCCTTGAATACGTAAATAATCAATTATTAAGCAACTTTTAATACAGCTTTATATGTCTTGCTGTTATAAGTGAGCTCAACAATTTTTGATCCCGCGTCAGCAGTATCGATTTCTTCTCCGAACCAGCTGTCATCAACACCTTTAACCGCGGAAGCGCTCTTATCATTTTTGAATGTTGCATTAGCATAGATTGGATAAGCAAAGCCTTTTGTTCTACTCTTTGAAGAATCGAACACTGATTTTGTATCTCCAACGCTAACATTTAATTCAAAGTGATATCCAGAAACATTAGAGCTTGATTGTAATGCAGCTGCGTAGCCATCGAGATAACCAACAGAAGCATTAGTGAATTCGCCGGCATCGTTATAAACAGGGTGAGCAAGTAAATTTTCATAATAATCGAAATAAGTTACATTATTAGATGAATCCTTAACTTCAATTAAGTTATCAATCACTTTATATGTGTAGGAAGTTGTTTCTTCAGTCCAAACATTCTTTGTTGTTAATGTTCCACTTGTTTCAAATGCATATTCCATTTTCTTTCCATCTACTGTTGATAAGAAGTGGAAGATTTTTTCTGTTTTGAAGTGTCCATCACTATTTACCGCTTCACCTTCAGCAGATTGAGCTGCAGCAGCAACTCTTAATACTGCCTTATATGTTTTCTTATTTACTACGACATCAATAACTTGATTTCCTATTTTTGTAGTATCAATAACGCCTTGTGTAATCATTGAGTCATCAACAGGAAGAACTTTTGAGTTCTTTAAACTTGCTTCAAATGTAGCGTTTGCAAAGATAGGATAAGCAATACCTTTTGAAGTTTCTTTTTCACGGCTGAATACTGCTTTCGTATCACCAACTGATGCTTGAAGATCGATGTGATAACCAATAACGCCAGTGCCTCTTGATGAAATTGTTACTCCATCTCTATATCCAATAGCGCCACCGACAAATGTTGCGTAACCTTCACGTGATGAGCTAGCAAAATTTACTGGGTGATATAAAACATCATCGTAGAAATCAATGTATTGAATTTTATCTTTTGAATCTTTGATTTCAATTAAATTGCTAATAGCTTTGTAAGTGTACTCAAATGTCTCGTTTGTTGCGACATCTTTTGTTGTTAATTTTCCGTTTGTTTCAAATTTGTAATCAACTTGAGTACCAGCTTCATTATTTGTGAAGTGATAAGTTTTTTCATTTCTGAAATGTCCGTTGTCATCAAATGTTGTTAAATCGCTTGCTTGTTGAGCTGCGTCGTTCGTCTTGGTATCAGCGTCTTTTGTTTCGTCTTTTGCTTTATCGGCTGTACCAAAAATTGCATTGCACCCTGCTAATGTTAATGAACCAGCAGCTAATGCTAATACAAATAGCTTTTTTGTCTTAATCATTATCTGAATTCCCCTTTAGTACTTTATTATTTTAATAATATAACTAAAAAATACGCAAGATTTATTTATTTTTGCTAAAAAACGTGCGTTTTTAAGCACAAAATTATTTTTCAACGTCCATAACCAACAGCAGGTTTTAAACTAATTTTCCCTCGCTGTAAGATAAAATTTTCTTATATTCACAACTCGACTATTTTAAATTTTTACTTAAAAAGAAATAAATGCTTTATATAATTAAATTACTATGAAAAAGATTAGTAAACGTCGCTTTCTATGTTTTGCTATATGTGCTTCAAATATTTTAACTGTGGGTTGTAATAAATATTCAAAATTCACAATTAAATTTCATATTGATGATGAAGTAAAAGAAATCCAAGGAAGTAACGATGGCTATATCGTTGAAGAGGTAAACAAAGAAAACAAAAGATTTATTGGATGGAGTACAACCCAATCTAAAAAAGATATTGTTTCAACTGATGTAGATGTAAAAAATTCTTCTGTCGAAAACCTATTTAATAAAGATAATATTCTAGAATTATACGCTATATATGCAGACGTGATTACAGTTAACTTTATGTTAGAATCTCCTGTTACTTTTACATTAGATTCTGATTTGAAAAACAATGAAAAAGTTCCTGAAAACAATAAAGAAGGTTCTTATATAAAAGGTTGGGCTCTAAGTTCTGAATCCAATGAAATAACTTTAAAAAACGATGTATACACTGTTTCATATTCTAATATTTCTCCATTAACTAACGGAGATAGCGTTATCAATTTCTATCCAATTTATAAAAATACAAATGTAAAGTTATATAAATTTAGCACTAATGATGAAATGGCAGAAATTCATATTGAAACAGATAATCATCTAGCAATTGACGATTCTTCCCTTATTCTTCAAGATGAACACAAAGGCAAGAACGGAGAATTGCCTGCATATGATTATGTAGGTGCTAAAATTAGTGTTGATCATTGTGAAGAACAATATGTTTTAGATAGCGTAGCAGGCAAAGTAAAAGTAAGAGGTAATTACACTTCCTCATATGATAAAAAGCCTATTAGAATTAAGTTTGATAAAAAGCAAAAAATGCTTGGCTTAAACAAAGATAACTCTTTAAAGAGTTGGGTTTTATTAGCTAACTGGAAAGATACTTCTATGTTAAGAGATGCAAGTGCATTTTATTTAGCTAACGCCATATTAGAAACAGATGGATTTTATGCATCGGATTTTAGATTTGTTAAAGTGTATTTAAATGGTTCATATAATGGAGTTTATCTTTTAGTTGAACAACAACAAATAGATAGCGCTAGAGTTAACATCGCTGAATCTAAAAGCGAAGAAGATTCTGAAAAGACTGGTTATTTATTAGAATACGACGGCTATTATAAAAACGAACCAAGTAATCAAAGATTCACTGTTTCGTATAACGATGTTAAAAACGGGAATACTGGTTTTACTATTAGTAATGACATTATGAATACTGCACAATATAACTTTATCAAGAAAGTTACTCAAAATATTTGGAAAGTCGTATATGACGCATGCAAAAAGTCACACACCAATTTATCTACTAGTCCATATCACACAATAGATGATAATGGTAACTATATCGAGGATAAAACAATTACTTCTTCTGAAGAAGCTGTTGATAAAGTAATGGATACTAAATCATTAGTTGATATGTATCTTCTTCATGAACTATTAGAAGATAGAGATCTTGGATTCTCTTCTTTCTATTTCTCTATAGATTTTAGCGAAAACGGCAATAAGAAGCTTACTTTCAACGCTCCATGGGATTTTGATTATGCTGTTGGTAATAGTAACTTTGAAAACGCTTTAAAAGCCACTATTTCGACTTCTAAATTTAAAAATGAAGGAAAGTTAGATTCCACAGGAAAAAAATTTAAAGAAGATACTGTCTTAACTAAATCCGATTTTACAATTGAAAAAGCTGATGCTTTATATTGTAAACAAACTGACAACCCATGGTTTGTTGTTTTCTCAGATCAACAATGGCTTTGGAACGCAGTTTACGAAAGATATCTAGAAGCTAAACAAGCAAAAGTATTCTCTTCTTTATTAGAAATGATTTCTACATATACCAATAAATATTCAACATACTTCAATGAAAACTTTACTAAGTGGCCACAAAGTATGGGACTTAAATTAAGTGAATATCAACCGAGCATAGTTACATATTTTGTCACTCAAAAACAAGCCAGTGACTTCTTATATATTTGGTTAGAAGCCAGAATTGAAGGGCTTGGAACAGCTCTAAAGAATAAGGCAAAAGCATAAAATATTAAAATAGACTTAGTTCTCATTATTTGAAGAATTAAGTCTATTTTTATTTAGAATTTATGTTGCTCTATAACGTACCAACAGGAGTAACACTAAAGTAGAAATATACATAATTAGATTCAACCGTACAACTTACAGCTAATATCATAGCTTGCTTTGCGATGATAATTCCATTTGATCCCTTAGCAAAATAATTAGTCATACCGGATATTCCAACAACATCGTTATAACCGAATCCTGGGTAAGTCGTGCTTGGATTATGAACGCTCCAATCGCCATTAGCTATAAATTTAAATTCTTTGCCAGCAGGTAAATAAATTTGCGTTGCTAAATCCCATTGGCTTGAGTTAGTTGAAACAAATGAGACACTGTTATCGGCAGCAGAAGAGTTCCAAGTATCAAATATTGAAGTCATATATAATGAAGTAATCTTTGTACCTTCAAAGTAATTAGGGTTATTACTAACTTCAAGTTTTACATAATAATCAAGATTTTCATATTCGTAACAATAGAAAGTGAGTTGATAAATATATTTGCTAGTTGTGTCCTCGTCGTTAATTAATACAAAAATACCATCTACAGTATTCTTATTTTTGTACCTATAGCCATATGAACTCACCAACCTATCCATATAGTTATGAATTTCTGCATACGCTGAATCATAAATATATAAGCCATCTGACTCTAAATCAAACGAAGCGCTAATGCTACTGTAGTAAGGGAATCCAGCGCTAGTTAGTGCGCTAGGGAAAGCTGTTGTTAAACCAACTTTATCAGAACAATAAACATGATAAGCACGAAGATAATAGTTTACTCCGCTTACATTTTCAAGACGTGAAAGTTTAACAAATAGTAGTATGTTACTGCCTACAGCTTTTTGATATAAGAAAGTTGGATATGTTACTGAACCAGCATAAGAATTATCATAGTATGCTGTGAAACCATTTGATGTTAAGCGAGTTTTATAGTTCTTTAAATCAGTAAGGCTAGTATGGATAATATCGCAGCCATAGCCATTTTTATACGTGCTAGTATTAGCGAGTTGATATTGAGTAACCATTGTACTTGTGTATTCTGGTACACCATAATCTAATAATTCTTGTGGGAAGATTGGGTTTTTATCTAGGAAGCTTAATGAATCGCCATAAAGAAGGACAAAACCATCAGTTAAACTTTTAACTTTATCAATAATATCAATTTTAAAAGAACCTGTAACATCGCCATCATCTAAAGTATAGGACTCATCAACCTTTAAAAAAGCTTCCTTGATACTATATGTATCGGTGATTAAAATTGGGCTAGTATAATTACCATCAGTTAAACCAACTGAAAAATAAAAATCGAAAATCGAACCATTATGCAAATTACTAGAAGGAATTTGTTCTTTGATTTTTCCTTTGGTTAGATAGAAAACAGGGACATAAACGGCGGTCATAGTACTTGTGTCTTCAAAATTTGTAAACAACGATTTAATAGTTGTATTTCCAGCAACACTATAAGAAGGAATCTCACTTAAGTCTGAAAGGCATGCACGCATTTCATCAACTAAATCGGGATAAAGTGATTCTGGATTATAAAATGAATTACTGCTTTCCTTTATATGATCAATAGTGCTTGGATTTTTTGTTAAGAAAGCATATTGAATATCATCACCATATCTTTTTGAAATGGTTGTATAAATACTACTAGTATTAACGCTTTGATTGTCTTCTAAATTAGATAAGAAAGTTGCATAACTTAATGGTTCAAACATTCCTAATCCGAATAAAGTTTCACCGATATCTAATTGCTTAGATTCAGGCATATTTTTATTTACATAATACGAACCATCAACATACCACTTTAAAGAATCTACTCTATAAGACATTCCTTCATTAACAAAATCTTGGAATGAACCATGTCTTTCATCAGGAGCAAGAGCTTTATTTGTTTCGACATTAAATTTTCTATATTCAGCTAATGCACCACTTATAACTCTGAGATAGTCATATTGGTAAGTCATATAACCAACATAAGGAGCGTTTAATTCATCGTTTCTTGTATATGTTTTTAAGATAAATGTTGGCCTGTCAGAACTAAAATCGTAATCAATAACAAAGCTTACATATCTATTTGTAGTAAAAGAAATTCCACTAGGAACTAACGTATAAGTATTTTGGAAAACAACGTTTGAATAAACTTGGTTGAATGAATTTACTTTTACATCAGTACCAACGATTGAATTACATAAAACATTATAATTTGGGTCCAAAGTTGTGTCTTTTTGGCCTGAAATGAAATCAAAGTAAACATTCTTTGTTAAAGTGTCGTAATATTTTGTACCAAAGTTAAAATCTGGCCCGACACTTGAAAAAATGCCTTTTGCGTATTTGAATTGAATAAATGGTTCATCATTATAATTAAAATCTATTGGTCTTGTACCAACATAATCTTGTCTTGTGTAAAGCTCATAAAGATGGCTATAGCCACTCATAAAAGTAGTATCGTGATTTTCGTAATCAATAACAATATTGTCTAATGTTCCATCAACAACACTAAAAATATCTTCAACAGTTCCGTAGTCTAAAGACTTGCCAGAAAATGAACTACATCCGGTTAATAAAGAAAAAGCCAATATTGGAATTAATAGGCTACATTTTTTTCTTCTAAAGATCCCCATATTTTTCAATATCCCATTTACTAATATATAGCATATAATGCTAGTTTTCATTAATTTTTGAAAATAGTTAATTATTAACTAAGCAATATAAAAAGCCCTTTATCATTTTTCGTATTTGAATAAAGGGCTTTTAAACAAACTAATTATTTGCCTAAATGATTAATTCTGCGTCTTCTAATTACTAAGTATCCAGTAGCAATAGATAAGAGTGCGATTGTAACAAATATAGTTACAAATGTATTAGAATCTGTAAGCTCTTCGCCAATAGCCATTGTAAATGCTCTTGGAGCAAGAGAAATTTTTCCTGCAGCAACTCTACCCATAAAGTCAGCATAACCATCTTCATCAGTATTAGCAGCGTTTACACCATATCTTTGTAAAACGTAATCGTATCTTTGGATTGCTCTAGTAATTTCAGTATCTGTAGCATCATCTTTACCGATATGTTCTTTTGCAGCAAGCAAAGCTTGTGCTTCTGGAGATAATGCGGCATAAGTGCTAGCGTATGTTCCCCAGCCACTCTTTGAATCTGAACATTCAGTTCCTAAGAATGCTTGGCTCCATTCATCAGCTTCCGCAACTACTGGATCAGTAAGATAAGTAGTATTTCCGTTGAAATCAAAATAGAGTTCATATGTTGCTGCTTCTAAGACTTCAATATAGTTACCGAAATAACGTAAATTTGAAGAAATTCCGTCTAGACAACTATAGTTGTTGTATTGATTATCACCATCAATAGTCTTCTTAATGTAGAACTTTTGGTTATCTTCGAAAGATACTTTTCCAAAAGCCTCTAAGCCTTCTCCATTAGGTTTAACTTTATAGTCATCCAATTCAGCAAGTTGGACGCCACCATCATCTATGACCAATGTTTCCATGGAGTAAACGCCCCAGTTACCACCTTCGCTAGCATTTCCTGCCATCCATACGACATCAGAATCTGCTAAGTTTATATTTCCAGTTCTACACCACACATTGCCCCAAGGATTACTGACATTCCAGTTATTTCCATCAACTCTTAAGACAATAAACTGTGTTGGTTCAAAATTAAGTGACCATTCATATTTTTGATATGTGTGTTCTGTGTTCCAAACTGCTTCACCCCAAGCTGTGTTTTGAGGTTCACTATTGTCAAAGAAATGAGCAACCAGTTTAGAACCGGTATATTTCATATCTCCGTCATTTTTTTGAACAAAGAAACTTCCTGAATATGCAGGTGTATCCGCTTTTACAGCTTTAACTTCATCACGAATGTTAAGTGCTCTTCCTGCAACAAAGGCAAAAGCAAAAGATAGGCCTAACGCTAAAAATAGTTTTCCTTTTTTCATAACCATCCTCCCATGGATTATTACTAGATTTCTATTAAAGAAATCATTCATTATTTTGCTTGTACGCCAAAAAGCATACTGAACAATTGAATATTGCAAATTCTTAACTTTATGTTAAACCGAATATATTTTACTGTCAAATAATTACTTTAATTAAGGTAATTTTTATGCAATTAATTTGCCTGATTGTTTCTTTTTTTGATTTTTATAATAACGGTCACAGCTACTATTATTGATAACAATATGCCACCACCAACAACAATAACTATTGGAAGAATAATTGGCCAGAAGATTAAAAGGGCAATATCTCTTGCCATTTTGTCTCGCTCTTTTTTGCCTTCTTCCAATTGGTCTGGAGTGTATTTTTCTCTCTTTATAATTCTAATTAATTCAACGTTATACACCCTACTTTTATTAATAGAATAGTTACCATAAACCTCGTAATCAGAGCTTTCCTCCGCAGAAAAATAATATTCTTTTCCTTCAACGGTTGTTTTCAAAATAGCAATATAACTATAAGTAGAACTCTTATGATCAATATCTAAATTAATTTTACAATTTTCACCCGAAAGAACGCTGCTATTTAAGCGACCACTAGCAACATAATTCGGATTATCATCAGCAATCCCATAAGCGTTAATTGCTACATTATTTAAATCTAGAAATTTTTCGTTAACACAAAAATCAACATCTGTTTCTTGATTAGGTGCCAAAAGAAGAGTCCTATAGTTAAACAAATCGTTTTTTATTTCATATGAAGTGAATAAAGTAGCAGTTTCATTAGAAGCATCAAACGGTCCTCTAATAGTAAACTCTTGGATATATTTTTGTCCTACGTTTTTAATATGATATTTGTAATGATAACTTCCTTTATCATCAACTTCTTCATTGATAAAAGTTATTTCAAGATCTTTATCACTTGTTTCACCGTTACTTTGCCAAGCATTTACTTCTTGGGGTGCTTTAGCACTAATGCTCGCTACACTCAAAATAGACAATATGGATAATAATATAAGACCACGTTTCATGACTAAATTATATTCCCCCTTAACATATTAATCTAGTTGTCTAACAAATGCCCTATTTAAAGAATCTAGCAATAACCGCCAATAATTGCTTTATATCAATTGGTTTTGCAACATGATCATTCATACCTGCTGCAAGACTTTGCTCTTTATCTTCTTGGAATGCATTTGCGGATAAAGCAATTATTGGAGTTTTGCTCTTTGAATATAATTCTCTAATTATCTTAGTTGCTTCGTAACCATTCATTACAGGCATTTGGATATCCATCAAAACAATGTCATAAGATTCTAACCCTTTTTCTTTTATAAAGTCTACTGCCATTTGTCCGTTTGAAGCATGTTCAACAATAAATCCTTCATCTTGTAGGATTTCTGTTGTGATTTCAGCATTAAG
Organism: Bacilli bacterium; assembly: GCA_017651565.1. Classification (GTDB taxonomy): domain Bacteria; phylum Bacillota_I; class Bacilli_A; order RFN20; family CAG-826; genus RGIG9670. Next base: position 29,029 of record JAGCCQ010000018.1, read on the forward strand.
CATATTGTCTTCGACAAGAAGAACTTTTTTACCAGTGAAATCGTTTTTATTTTCTTCCTCTTCAACAGTAGCACCAACTTCAAGGATTTGACCTGATTCTGGATCATAATATTTATATGGTGGTTTTTGAATCCTAAACGGAAGTTCAACAACAAATGTTGTTCCTACATCTTTCTTACTAGTAAACGAAATCTTACCACCTAATAAATCAACGAATGATTTAACAACAGTCATTCCTAAGCCAGTACCTTCAACACCACTTAGAGTTGTATTTGCTTCTCTAGTGAATTGTTCAAAGATATGTTTTTGGAATTCTTCTGACATACCAATTCCGTTATCAGAAATAGTACTTCTGTAAATGCATACATCATCACCAAATGTAACCTGTTCGCATTTAATGTTAACTTTGCCACCGTTTGGTGTATATTTAATCGCGTTAGAAATGATATTAACGAATATTCTAGAACAGCGAATTACATCACCATACGCATACCTATTTTCGTATTTGCCAAACTCAAATTTAATATCAATATCTTTTGACTTAGCAAGTGCTAACATCGTACTATCGACGCTTCTAAATGACTTAAATGCATCAACAGGCTTTTCTTCTACTTTTGCGTGTCCTGATTCAATTCTACTAACTTCAAGAACATTATTAATTAAGGAAACAAGCATGTTTCCGGATTGTTGTGCTTTGCGTAAACAATCCATTAATTTATTCTCATCTTTAGTATTCTTCATTGCCATATTAGTAAAACCTAAGATAGCGTTCATTGGAGTACGGATATCATGAGACATATTAAACAAGAAGCTAGTCTTAGCTTTGTTAGCAGAGTCCGCTAAATCAAGAGCTTCTTGTAGCTTTTGCTTTTGTTCATTTTCTTTAGCCAAGATTTCTGTGATATCTCTACTACAGACAACAAACTGTGAACCATCGTCATTAACTTTGATAAAATCAAAAGCTAATGTCATAGGTGTGCCTTTACTAATATCCTTCATGTTAATACTAAAGATAGGCTTAGTCTTAAATTGCTCTAAGATATATTGAGACGAAATTTGCTCGTGACAGCGTTCTTTTTCCTCTGGTGCGATACAGAAGTCGATGTATGCACCGAAACTCTCTGAGAACTTCGAAATTGCTACATTTTCGTCTGTATATCTATATTCTTTATCTAACTTCCAGTTATGAGCGTAATCTCTAGCTAAGTCTACAAAGTAGACAGTCGCAAAAGAACTAGTAACTTTATTAAGCGTAACGTGTTCTTCGTCGCTTTCCTTATGTTTTAATATTTCACTATAAATAACATTCGCAACTGTTCTAGCGCTTATAAGTTCATTAACTTTACTTGTTGGGATATCTAAGCCAATAAAACCAACTAATTCACCACTATTTAAAATTGGAGATAATGCAACTTGCTTAAAACCGTTTCTTTTAAATATACCAACAATTGGGTATACTCTTTCGTCTGAATCGTCTTCACTAATCAAAACAGACTTTCTTTTCTTTAATCTAACAATCCATGGTTCAAATTCTTTTAAAGGTATTTCTAGATGTTGTAAAGATTGTTCTTTAACATCGTCTGCATCCCATTCATAAGTAACGCTTACTGTGTCTTTAATTTTAGAAATTTCACAAACACAAGCGCGTCTAGCACCATAATGATCAGAAACCAAAGCTAAGAGTTGTTGTATTTTATTTAATGACGGTATTTCTTTATTTGCGATATCAAAACATTGTTGCAAAAGTCTTTCTTTTCTAACTTCTTCACTACACTCTTCACAAGTCATGATAATAATGTTAGCTCTTTCATTTTCTTTTTCTGCTTTAAGAGCTTTAATCTCATACCAAGAATATGTGTTATCTTCATTTCTAAGTCTGAATCGTACAACATATTTTTTATTATTCTTTAATTTTTCTCTTAAGAAGTTTGGACCAAAGTTTTTAAATAAGTCTCTATCATCAGGGTGAACTAAAGGAGAATTAACATATCTACTCATAAGTTCAATACCACTAGCGTCTTGATTTACATGAGAATTAATTACATTTGCTAGATTCTTATCAACTTCTCTAATTTTAAAAACATCCTCATCAATGTTGATATAGAACATCGCTTTATATTCATCAGCAAGACCACCGATAAGAGTCATATCTTCTTTTAGTCTTTCCCTCATGATTTCGCTTTCTCTTTCTTCCTTATCAAGATAGTTTAAAACTATAGCAACAATAGCAGGCTCACCCGTTTTCATATCTCTAGATAGCACCATTTCTCTTGACATAGCCCACTTCTTTTCGCCGTCAATATTAAATCTAATAATCGTGGAAGATAAGTCTTGTGAAAGTAATTTTTGCTTTAAAAATTTTGCATCAGATATCTTTTCAAAGTATCTTCTTTCTGCAGTATCTTTTTCATACTTATTAGCTATTTCATTAAATACTTCTTTACAATCAACAACATCTCCTGATTTAAATGAAATTTTGTTAACATCATCTTTAAGAATATGAACATATCCTTCATCTGTATCAAATGCAAACATTGAAAAGTAAGCATCTTTAAACTTCTCTAAGATGGATTTTGTAAGAATGTAGACATCTTTATCAGTAACACTCATTAAAACTTCTTTGTTATTAAATTTTGCAAACCTCATTTCATAGAAACGTTGAGCACCAGAAGAAATATCTCTAAATTTAAAAGAATATTCAGGCACTTTATCTAGACGCTTTTTAATATATTCGAGCGATGTCATATCTCTAACCTTTTTCTTATCATAATCAATAACATATGTATCGATATATCTAGAAAGGGCAGAGGAAAATGGTTCAGAATCTAAAAATTTTTCTTTTTCAGGTGTAACATTTCTCAATGTTTCTCTAGTGTTTTTTTCTAAATTAATGATAAACAAAGCGTCATCGCCAATCATGCTTTGAATAAGTTGATTGCGAGTTTGCTCTTCTTCTATTTTTTTCATCATAGTTTCTTGTGAATCGAAAGCGCCAATAATCAAACTATTCTTTTGGCTATTTTTATACACAATTCTGGTTCTTTTCCATTTGATTTGATCACCAATTTTAAGGCGATATATAAAGTCATAATGGTCTGACTTCTCTAGAGCGTTTCTAATGAAATCGATAGACATACTTTTTTTGAATAGTTCCTCATCTTCTTCATAAATAAAGCCTTCTGAATTCCTAATAACATCAACAAAGAAGTTATTTGTATATACAAAGTCCTTAGATATTCTTGGAGAATCCGGATTATCTTTAGTAAAAGAAACATAACTAAAATTATTGCTTAAATCTACTTCATAAAGTATTTCAAAGTCATCCTCTAAAACAAGCATTCTTTCGTTATTTTCCTTGATCGCTAGAGATTCAGTTTTCTTTTTGATATTAAGTCTTTGAAGCGATCCACAAACTAAAACCGCAAACAACGCTGTTGCAATTGGAGTGAAATCTAAGTGAATTATGTATAAAAGCAAAAGAGAAATAACAGTAGGTAAAAATGAAAATCCAATAACAATTGAAGCCCTAGTAGCTATTTTCTTTCTAAAAATAAACATAACTATGCTCGAATAAGCAATAAACGTTACGTAAATTATCAATGTGAAAATTGGGAAAATTTCTAACTCATTATAAACACCATTTTCAATTCTTCCTGAAAAGCCAGCAATAAAATCACTAGCATAGCCAAGACCTATAACACCTAAAATAATAGCTGGTGCAGTAAACCACCATTTCGAACATTTCTCGGTATGCTCTTGTAAATATGCATCAGCGCAGAAAGCTAAAGTAATCAATGTTACTGGACGCATTAATGAAGAAATAAAATTAAATAACCAAAGCATCCACGTAATCGCACTTGGTCCTTCTATAAGCTCCGCGACTGCATCTATTATCAACCAGCCAATAATCTCGAACAAAAATACTTTAATCAATTTTAAAGATTTTGTTTTTTCATTGTCAATGAATTGACCAACTAACAAGTAAACAACAAAAACAACACTGGATAATTCAACTATCGGTACTATATGCATATGTAATCCTTTATGATTTTAATATACATAATTTCTACATTTATTTTCAATAAATATGCAATTAAGATAATAAATATTTTATGAATAAATCAATTTTATTATTGAAATTATAAAGAAACAATCGATTGAAAATAAAAAGATTAGTTGTAGGTTTGACTACACTAATCCTTTATTAAATTTATTTAGCACTATTTTTTTAAGACATCCAAACTATCAAATAACTTAACAGTTTCACCATTAACGGTATAGATATTATAAGAAAGCGTTGTATTTGTAAGGTTTAAAACACCAAACATTTGTGCATTAACGCATCCAGTAGCTAAGTCTCCTACTTTGTAATTTTGAGAAATACTATAACTACCAATGCTATACGCTTCATATTGGTTTTCATATTTGAGTTTTCCCATTTCAATTTTGTATTTGTTATTTAAGAACGTTTTGCTTGTGTCTACCCCTTTATATCCATCACCATCTTTAATAACCTCTGCCCAAATACCATCTTCTGCTTCAGGAGCACCACATCTATGTCCTGCAGCACCTGTAGTTACATAATAAGTACCTTGAGGATTCTTATCATAAGTAATATTATCAATAGTTTCTGTAGTAGGCTCCAGATTAACAACATCACCATTCTTACTTGCTGTTGTATATCCAGCAGCGTCCCACTTATAAGGTAATGTTTTGTTATAAGTATGGTCATGAGCTTGTAAAACTAAATCAACATGCTTACTAGAGAAAATAGGAGTTAACTTCTCAACTAAACTTTGGTTAGCTGCTGCATTTGTATGATCGCCCGTTGAATATGGGGCAATATGCAACATAACTATCTTCCACTGAGCGTTATTTGCTTTATCTAAATCGCTCTTAAGCCAATTGATTTGCGCATCAGTCATTTCGTTAGTGTTTAATACTATAAAATGAGCAAAGTTATAATCATAAGAATAATACGCACCTGAGTTATCATAACCAGCATAATTAACATCACTAGTTAAGTATTGGCAATATGGAGCGCTTGGTTCATGGTTACCACTAGATGCCATGTATGGCAAATTGAATTTATAGTCTTGAATAATATCTAAAGCTTTTGTTTGTCTTAAAAAACGATGAACTTTATTACTTTCTCCGCTAGGTTTCGACATATTTTGATCGAACTGGTCACCATTATATAAGACTGTATCTAAATCATTTCCAACTTTTTCTACAGCTTTGGTAAATGTATTTCTCCAAACATTTAACTTGTCTGGATCTTTAGTTTGCGCGTCGCTTAATTCGATTGCGGTTATACTTTCTGGAGATTCTTTTTCAACGATAAAAGCACCATAAGCCCAGCCTTCTTCTGAGCCAAGTTTATAACTATATGCTTTACCTTTCTCCAAATTTTCCACATGAACTTTATGAGAATTTATTTTAAGCTCATAGTCATTACTACTTCCTTTATATGTAGTAAAAGAGCCATCGTTAGCTTTAACGTTGCCATCTTTTTCGCATGTGACTCCTAAAGTAGTTCCTTCTACTGGAGTTGCGCTAGAAAAATCAGCTTGTTGACCTTTATCGCTTTTAACTAAATATAGTTTAGAATCAGTGACACTATCATCAGTAATCCAAGAAAAACCACGTGAATAAATATCACTATAATAAGTTAAATTTACTGCAGATGGAGATTTGTTAACTCCATATGTTGTGTAATCAGGAGTGTAAGAAGGTCTAACAATGTTATATGTTTCTTCTTGATTTTGATTTTGTGTAGAGTTTGTTTCGTCCTTAGGTGTGTCAGTTTTATTTGAACAACCTACTAAAGCCATTAAAGCAGTAAAAGACATAGCAAAAAGAGTCTTTTTACTAACGCAATGCAAAAAATTCCTTTTCATAATTCCCCTCGAAAAATGTTTTTAAAGACGTTTAAATTTTAGGACTATATTTTGTTAATTTCAAAGAAATTTAAAAAATCCTCGTATCTATTAAATAAGAGGATCTTTAGATTTTTAGCAAAAATTCGATTCAATTTTATAGCATCATAACAGCGGGAATTTCAAAATCTTCTTTGTGGAGATCTAATCTTTCAACAAATCCAGCTTTCAAATAAAGGCTTCTTGCGCCTTCATTCTCTGGTTCATAGCTCAACCAGCAACCTTCTGATTTTCCTGCTGGGAATGTTTTAACAAATTCAATAGCAAGCCTTAATGCTTCTTTTCCGAATCCTTGACCTTGGTATTTTTTATCAATCATGAAACGCCAAATATAATAAAACTTTTCTGGAAGCCCAAAATATTTTGTAGCCCATGGGCAATCAAAAGCAATCATAATGAATCCCACTGCTTTCTTAGCATAATAAATTCCAAGGGGAAATACTTGAATTTTATCTTCAGCAATAGCAAAATATGCATCAATCAAGCTATCAGCATTTGGAGCAACAAAAGTTTTCTGATTTTTGTTAACTTTTAATTTTATAATTTTATCGCATTCATCCCAGAGGATTTTCTCTAAATGTATTTTCTTTTCCATATTTTTTTCCGATTTTATTTATTAGATTTCCTTTCAACTTGTTGTAGCGAGCAACCAACTAAAACCACTAGAGCAGTTAAATGCATAGCAAAAGAACATTTTTACTAAAGTAATGCAAAAAATTCCTTTTCATAATTCCCTCCGAATAATGTTTTAAAGACGTCTAAATTGTAGGATTTCTTTTCGATAATTTCAAAGAAAATTAAAAACTATTATAGCTTGCTAGGATTTGAAGAAGGAACATTCAAGTGTGTAATGGTTTAAAGGTGGTATATTTAAAATCTATTTTTAGTTAAGTACTTTTCGAAATTTTCTGCGGACAATTTACCAAGCATAACTTCTGATTCAGTATCTTAATGAGCATATTTGCATCGCGCGAATATTTAATTAAGAAAAATACCTACTACATTTTCATAAGTAAACAATGTAGGTATTTAATGAACAAACTTATAAATAATAGGACTTACTAATATCCTGTGTATATTTTATCTCCTTTTGTAGTTGCTATTTCAGCAGCGTAATTATATAAATTTCTGCCATCTTCTACGTCTATTGAATAATATTTTTTAGCTTCAAAAGATCTCAAGAATTCATCACGACCCCAATACATAAGTTCTACTTCATTAAAGTCTCTAGACAGTCTAAAAAACCAGTCTTGTTCGGCATCTCTAGATCCATAACACATTGTTTCTACAAAAGAATTATTCTCTTCTTTTAAAGAATAAGAGGTAATTGCAGAGATTGGTTGTACTAAAAATCTATTATCATCTTGGTAAATATAGTAATGATCTTCGCACCAACAAGATAAATCACAGTCTGTGAGATTAGGCAAAACATTTAAAAAATTATCCATAGTACAATATCTATTACATTCTGCTATGCATTCTTCTTCGCACTTTTCAAAGTAAGATATTGTTGAATCAATCTTATCTACAATAGTTTTTGCGTCATCTTTGTCAATAGAATAAAACGAATAATAAATCTCTTTACTTAAAATATTGGCAATTTCAAGATATCCATTCTCATAAATTGTCATGCTTTTTTGAGACATAGAAGGGATGCCATCTAAAAAAACATACCATCTATCTTCATATACAGCGAAACGTTCAGACTTAGCATCAATTTTATTTACTTTTGTATAGCTTCTTATCTCTTTTAAAAGACCCTTAATAGAAAAATCATAATCATAGTAACAAACCTGTTTTTTTCCTAAAGAGGAACTTCTTAATCTAACACCTGAAAATTCCATTTCCTGCATAAATTGTTCTGGATTTAAGGAATATTCACCAAAATAATGTTCTTTAGAACAAGCAGAAAAAGATACTAATAAAATAAATAGAGATAACAATTTTGTTTTCTTCATTTGTTTCTTCTTTCAACATATATAACGAAAAAGATGCCTTTTACTGCTCAATATTTTAAAGTTTAAAATAAATTAGATAGTAAAACCCTCTTCAAAGAAAAACATATCGATTATTTTCATTGGAGTATATAAATCATTGAGTTTTGTTAATAAATCTTTAATCTCGCTTTCATTAGCTTTAGCAAACGACCTCAATTCGAGGATAGATGATACATTTATTCTTTGAATTAATCCGTGATTAGCCAATCCTTTTTTAACATAAGTATCATAAGCTACTGTACAGCCAAGTGTGCCAAGAAGAATTTTAGTGACTAATGTATCAGAAACACTATCAATTCTCATTAATCCTGTATCACCTTCACCGAAGTATGTTTTACCAATAAAATATTCTCTTATTTCATCAACAAGTTCCATTATTAAACGAGCGTTTTTAGAACCCTCATCATTGAAAGGATCATAATTTATCAAACATTCATATTTTGGTTTACAAAGAATCACCACTACAGGTGTTAAAAATTTATAATCTTTTTGCATTAAAAATGAATTTCTAAGCATTCCCCAACTTGCAAGGTATGCATATAGATTCAAAGTTAATAAGTCTAATTTTGATTCGTCTTTCCTATATTCAAGGTATGCTCTTCTTATATGGTCATAAGAAAGATATCTGCCATTACTATCAGATTTATAAACGTAGATAAACTTATCAACACATTCAGTTAAATCAACTTTTTCAGAATTAACTTTATAAGAGCAACTTCTTGTATAATTTGATTCTGATTTATTTAATGTAGTTTCATATCTTGGAGCAGGAATATATCCACCGCCATTAAGGATTTTGTTAATCTGTCTTTCAAGATCGTTGGTTATTTTATTTCCAAACATTTCTGTAGTCCAACCATGAAGTCTTAAAAATTTACGGCAAATTTCTTTTCTGTTTTCTATTGGTACCCCATCTACTCTTCCTAGCATTGGACCATTAGTGTATGGATTTCTTACAATATGATATTCAATTCCATCAATTAAAAACGTATTATCCATTCACGGTTCCTCCAAATCATCATCAATATAATCAAGTTCTTCCTCTTCTTCTTCTAATTCATCCCACTCTTTATCATTAATAAATTCGTTCTTTTCTATCTTGGGTTTTTCTTCATTTATTTCCGCTTTTTTCTCTTCTTTTGCCGGAGATACTACTTTTTTTGTATGTGGCGTAAAAATAGCAGAAACAACAAGAGAAACAAAAGAAACAATAAATGCAATAATTGACCATGTTTTTAAAGAGGTGTAGTAGCAAATGCATGCAGCAATAAAAGCCACAACGCTAATAATAGCAGCGCTTAAAGAGATTTTATCTCTAATTTTCTCCGGAATTTTCTTCATATTTTTACTTTAAAACAAGTTATAACAGAAAAGAACTATTTTTAAGCATTTCGTATAACAAAGTTATACCTTGTGTGAGAAACGCTGGTTTCAATATATGGCTTAATGAATATGCTTTTGATATAGCAAAAATGTTTTGGTTTAAGAGTTTGGATAAATTGGCTTAATTTTCTTTTCCATATAAATATGTTAGCAAAAAATAAAAGGACTGACACTATTGTATCAATCCTATGTTTCCTAGTTGGTAGGGTGTAAAGATTTTATAATCTGTATAAAAGATTTTCCCACAAGTTGTGGGAGAATTGGTGTTGATACCTTGGGGGCACCATAGAATCATTATTGATAAATGCAAAACAATAGAAAAATGTTTGTTCTATATCGCTCTTACTATTGAAGGTAATTTATCAAGAAACGATTTAGAAAATCAGATTTTAGCAGAAGAAATAAAATAAAAAGAATTGATACCATTGCATCAATCCTATGTTTTTAAGTTGGTGACCCTAACGAGATTCGAACTCGTGAATGTCGCCTTGAGAGGGCGATGAGTTAAGCCACTTCTCCATAGGGCCAGCGGTCTATATTATATCCTTATTAGAAATTATAATAAAGATGCTATTTAATATATCTCAATATTTTAAAGAATAAGAAAAACGCTCGTTGGAGCGTTTTCATTTACCAAGCGGGCCAGCCTTAATTAAGGAAGCGACTAATTCGTCAGAGGTCATCTGTTAGCTTCACCCCCGCATCACCGTACCACTCTATGGCTAGAGTGCGTCGTGGTCGTCTGCTGATTTCCACCTTTGGTAATTTAATTCTAAAATAAAGATATACTAACTATCAACGATTTTCTTAACAAGCATAATAGTTATTATAGATTCAGTTTGATGTTTGTTTTTGATAGTAACAATTTTTATATATTTAAAGCGTTCGTTTTTCTTTACTCTTTTTCCTATATAATTCCTGTATTTTTTACTATTCTTATCTGATTTTAAGGATGATTTATTTTTAAGAATAAGAGGTATTATCTGAATATCGCTTGCGATGTGTTCGAAAATTGTTTCATACCTTTTATCTAAATCAAATTTAATTATATGATTATTAAATGTTTTTAAAGGTATAGGCAACATCTTTAATGCATTGATTATATTTTGATCATATTCTTTGTTTTTTATCATAATGCTCATAATACGTGAGACTTAGTCTTTTGCAACAAATTATTTATAAACAAAAAGGGTTGGTCGCCCAATCCCTTAATAAAATAATAGTTTTTGTACAATTTATAATGATGAAATAATATGGCTAATTCTAAAATCTACCTCTTCTTTGCCAAGTACCTTCATTACATAGTAAAGGTTAGGAGTATTCTTTCTACCTGTTAAAGTAATTCTTAAGATTTCTGCAACATCACCAACTGTACCTTTGAATGATTCTGGAGCAGCTTTATATTCTTTATTATTTGCAGCAAATCCTAAAGAAATTGCGATATCTTTCATATTAGCGAACCAAGATTGTTCATCTTGATCTAAAGATAATTTGTCTTTCATATTAGATAAAACTAATTCGATATCATCTGCGGTGAACTTTTCATTGAATTGGCATCTTTCATTAATCTTAGCCATGTAAGAATCATGATAGAAGAATTCAATAGCGTCTGCTAAATTACCAAATTTTTCATAGTCTTTTCTCGGATTTTCTTTTTCTCTTTCGATATTAAGAATTTCTTTGAAATAGTTTTCATCCTTATTAATAAGGTCTAATAATTTTGGATTATATTTTTCTGCATATGCTTTAGCTAATGCAGTGATTTCATCTTTATTAAATTTAGCTAAAAGTTCTCTTGAGAAGAAGTTAACTTTACCCATATCAAATAAAGCACCTTCACTAGAAATCTTTGCGAATGTTAAAACGAAGTCATCCATATTTTCAAACTTATTGTTTAAAATCCATTCTTCGAAGTTAGAGTTAGCGATAGTCATTAAGTACATAATAAGTGCTTTTGGTAAATAACCATCTTCAATAAAGTAGCTAACTGCAGCTTCTGAATCCAAACGTTTTGAAAGTTTTCTCTTATGTCCTTCTTCATCTAACTTACAAATAACTGGTAAGTGAGCGTAGTTAGGAGCTTTCCAACCTAATGTTTCAAATAATTCAATATGAATTGGTAAAGAAGCAATCCATTCTTCACCTCTAATAACTGTTGTAGTTCTCATGAAGTGGTCATCACATGCATGAGCAAAGTGATATGTTGGTAAGCCATCACTCTTACAAATAACGATATCTTGATCGTTTTGAGCAATTTCAAATTCACCACGAACTAAGTCTTTAACTCTAATTTTTCTTACATGGTTACCACTAGATTTAAATCTAATAACATATGGTTCGCCTGCTTTAATTCTTTCTGCTCTTTCTTCGTTAGTTAAGAATCTACATTTTGCAAAGTGTCCATAATAGCCTGGGATTAATTTTGCTTGTTCTTGTTTGCTACGAATAAAATCTAAATCTTCTGCTTTACAGAAACATGGGTAAGCTCTACCAATAGAAATTAAATGTTTAATAACAATGTTATAGATTTCTGCTCTTTCAGATTGGACATATGGACCGTAGTCACCTTTTTGATGGTCTCCAAAGTATCCTTCGTCTGGAACAACACCGAAAATATTTAATTGTTCTAAGAGTTGTTTGCCACTACCTTGGATTTCTCTTTTTGTATCAGTATCTTCTAAACGCACATAAAAAACACCTTTAGATTGTTTAGCTACTTTATGACAAATCATGGAAGTAAATAAACTACCTGTATGTAAGAAACCTGTTGGAGAAGGTGCGAATCTAGTAACTTCTGCTCCTTCTGGTAAGTTTCTTGGTGGATATTGTTTTTCTAAGTCCTCAACTGTTTTTGTGATGTTAGGGAATATTAGATTTGCTAATTCAATGTCTGTCATATTTATTTCTCCTCAAATTTTTTCTTAAAACCTATTGCACAATTCATTTCTTTTGCTATAATGATTAAGCGTTTTAAAGAAGTGCAGGTGTAGTTCAGTGGTAGAACGTAACCTTGCCAAGGTTAATATGCGGGTCCGATTCCCGTCACTTGCTCCAAACGCTGATTAAGGTTCCTGATGAAGGAACCTTTTTATTACTCATTTGTTCCATCATCGTCATCCTTACGTGATTTATTGGAGTTATCTATAGGGTCTTCAAACTCAACACCGTTGGTTTGATTATCGAACGCATCTTCTTTATTTATTTCACTATTTTCTTCAGGCTGTTTCTTTGATAATAATTCTTCAAGTTTTGCTTTATCTTCTTCTGAAAGACGAATGTTATTTTTAATTTGTACTAAGAAGTTATTTGTTATATCCACTGAAGCTTGTTTTAAATCGGCGTTATATTTTGCAAACAAAGACTCCATACCGGCAAAGAAGAATGGAGCGAATGGAATCATAAAGAAAATACCAATCATTGTAGAAATAGGTAAAGCTAAAGCAAATGGCATATTAACGCCAATAACTAGAAAATATCCACTTGCTATACCCGCAAGTAAAAGAACGAATAAAGGCCAGTTTAAACTCCAGAAATCTTTTCTATATAATCCGCCTCTAAATGCTAAAAATCTATTAAACACAGCTGTTGAGAATTGAGCAGTTGCACCTGGAATATTTGCGCATAAATAAACATTTATAGAATTAAAAGTAATTCCGAATATAAAAGCAATAACCCCAAAACTGCAGCCTAATGACAATGTGAAATTAAAAAAGAATGCTGTTGGATTACTCTCTGTTAAATAATTTAAAGCACCTTCAAAATCATTATTTGCATATAGACCTTGGAGGTAATTGTAAGATTCATTAAACGCGTCTCCGTAAATTGATTCAAATATAGGTTGCAAAGCAAAAGAGAAAACTATGTAAGCAATTACTAAAACAAGAATTGCGTGTAAAAAGCATCTGAAAATTCTAAAGCATCCAAAATTGTTTCTTTTAAAATATGCTAAAGATATAGCCAAAGTAGACTTTGCTGATACAGTTCCACCAAACTTAATGGAATATAAAGTCATATATGTCGCATACAAGAGAGGAAAGAAAAGAAAAAAGATTGTAACAAGAAATAATCCTGGGGCAACAGTCTCAAGAGCAATAAGTCCAATAGCGATTAATAAAGAGAAAATTGAAACCTCCCAAAAAATACTAGGACATTTCTTGTAAATTTCTTCTCTAGTTTTAAAAAGTTTTTTATCCATTATTTCATTTTCTCGTTTAATTTATCGATAACATGAACGGCTTCGTATAATCTCTTCTCGTTCATTTTACCTAAAGGTCTTGCTTCGATAGCGTGAACTAATGCTTCAAATCTCTTTCTTTGAACAATATAAAATTGTTTAGAGTCTGATTGAATAGCCACTCTACAATTATCATTAACTAAAACTAAACCAATCATGTAATCAGGATCTATGCCACTAATCATAGATAAGTTAGTTGTGATATTTTTAACTTCAGCAATTGGGTTTGATGTGTAATAGTTCTTTCCACTTCTTGATTGGAAGATTAAAGAATTATCGTTGTACTTACCAGAAACATCACCCTCGAAATATTTACAAATGATGACATAAATAAATTTGTCACCAAAAAGAATGTGATCTACTTTAGTTCTTGTAGATTCATCAACTGTATATGAAAAATGATTAATAAGATAATAATCATCTAAAACTGCTGTCTTATATATTCTTTTATAATAGGATTCTGCAAAGTGTTTTTTGTAATATGCATGGCGAATTAAAAAGAAGCCAAGAGCAAGTAGACCAAGGCCTACTACTACACAGACTATAATGAATGCAATTTGACCGGAAGTAAGAAGTGTTCTTAGCATATTATATATAATATAAAAAAAGGTCTTTAATTTAAAGACTCTTATTTCTTTTTTATATTAGTCAAAGATTGTATCGCCATTTATAGCGGCTTTTAACATTCTATCTATTTCTTCTTTCGAAACTTTTCTAGATAAATCAGGAAGATTATTTACATCAAACCAACCTACATCATCGGTTTCGTATTCGTGTTCTTGGAGTTTTCCGTTCAGCTTTCCTTCAAATACACAAACATATTCTGGAATGTGCACATTGGATTTGAACGGAATCCTATTAAGTATTCCAACTAATCTAACTATATCAACGTCGGCACCAGCTTCTTGCATTGATTCATTTCTAGCTGTATCTGCTGGAGAATCATATAAGTCAGCCCAACCGCCAGGAAAAGAGTATGTATGAGTGTCCGCTTCACGCACCATCAAAACCTTATTTCTATTCTCATTTAAGATAATTGCTCTAACTGAAATATTTGGAGTAGGATAGATATCTCTTTCGAAATAATTTGGTCTATCAAATTTAACCTCTAAAAAGTCCTCTAAGAACTGTGTAGAGAGGTCATTAATTTGCTGATAATTTGTTAATGCATATGGGTCCTTTGAGTGGACCAAACCAATCTTTGCGATTGATTGAATTTTTAAAATGTAGTTGTAAATTTGTTTGCTATCCATATTAATAGCTAAGTCCATTAATGAATGAAACTAATTCGTCTGCAATTGACTTACAAATTTCAATGCTTTTAGCTTCAACCATAACTCTAACGAGTTGTTCTGTTCCACTAGGACGGACTAATATTCTACCATCACCATTTAAGCCATCTTCTAAATTTTTGATACGATTTTTCAAGTCTTCATTTTCCATGATAGCTTCTTTATTAGAAACGCCAACATTTTGTAAAACTTGTGGATATTTAACAAAGTCTGCATTTAATTGCTTCAAAGAAGCATTTTCTGCACAAATAACATTCAATGTATGAATTGCTGTAAGCATTCCATCACCAGTATTCAGATCTTCGTTAAAAATAACATGACCAGATTGTTCGCCACCAAGTGAGAGATGTTTTTCTTTTAATTTAGCTTGAACGTATTTATCGCCAACACTAACTTCTTCATATGATAAGCCTTTTTGTTCAAGAACTTTTTTAAGTCCTAAGTTAGACATAACAGTTAAGACAATCTTGTTATCTTTGAGCTTTCCAACTTTCTTTAAATACATTGCGTTGATGTACATTGTCATATCGCCATCAACGTCATTTCCGTCTTCATCAACGAATAAACATCTATCTGCGTCACCATCAAAAGCGATACCAATATCGTATCCACCTTTTTTAACCTTCATTTTAAGATTTTCTAAGTGAGTAGAACCACAGTTATTGTTGATGTTTATTCCATCAAATTCATCAAAAATAATATCAGCGTTTAAGCCTAATCTATCGATGAAAACTCTCTTTGCTGTAACTGATGCACTTCCGTTTGCGCAGTCGATTAAAGCTCTAATTTTTGAGTAATCGCCTTTTGCTTTAGATGAGACATAGTCTAAATATTTTTCAACTTCAGATTGTGCAATAACTAATCTACCAAGGCCTGCGTTCTTAGGAAGCGGTAAATAGTCTGAGTCTGATTCAATATATTTTTCAATTTCTGCTTCAATATTTGCAGGGCATTTTTCTCCATTTGGAGAAAAGATTTTAATTCCATTGTCAAAGAATGGGTTATGAGATGCAGAAATCATGACACCAAAGTCGTAATCTCCATTTTCAACTAAGTATGAAATGCTTGGAGTTGTTGTAATGCCTAATTCGTACACGTCTCCTCCAGAGCTTGTGACACCACTGATTAATGCACAATCTAACATTGATCCGCTTAATCTTGTGTCTCTGCCAATAAGTATTTTTGTTTTCTTGCCGTTTGGATATTGTCCTAAGAATCTACCGATTCTATAAGCCAACCTAGAAGTAAGCTTGTCGTTAGCGATCCCTCTAACGCCATCAGTGCCAAAATATTTACCCATGAAATTCCCCTTAGAAATAATTTGCTAAAGTATTTGCTAATTTGTCTGCTTCGATATGTTCAATAGAACCTTCATATGCAATTGAGACCATTCCTGTTTCTTCGGAAACAACAACAGTAACTGCATCTGAAATTTCACTAATACCTAAAGCTGCTCTATGACGTGAGCCATATTTAGTAGCAAAAGGTTTTGTAGTTGGTGTATAGAAAACGCTTGCTGTAGCAATCATTCCTTCTTTAACGATAACAGCACCATCATGGAGTCTAGTTCCAGGATAGAAAATTGTATCGATAAGTTCCTTGGTGAATGGAGCGTTAACAGCAACACCATTTTTACAAATATCGTTTAAATTTGTATTCTTTTCAAAAGTAATTAATGCACCGACTTTTCTATCGCTTAATCCAACAACAGCGTTTTGAACTTCTTGGAATAAGGATTTCTTGTCTGTAATACGTTGAACAGTTTTAACTTCTTTAACACTTTGTGTCTTGAATGGGTTAGCTAAGAATTTTCTTAAGTCGCCAATATTAGACATAAATGTGAATAAACTTACTAAAGTAAGACCTAACAATGTTGCGATGAAAGCATATTGTAAGTAAAGGATGAAACTAATTAACACTCCACCCATTAATGAGAAGCCTAAAATTAATGCAGGTTTCCTTTTTGAAACCTTTAAATATGTATAACCTAAAGTAACACCAAGAAGTAATAATAAACACAATTGAATAATAAAACTTACTACATTTGCTGTGCTTTCAAACCATGGAATAACCATAAATAACCTCCTTGTGTGTGCAAATGTATGATAACTTAAAAAACGTTATATTGTAAATATATTTAATTATATTCGTGAAAATTTGATTAATAATTAATCATCAATTATTTCAACTTTAAAATTGTAGGTTGTAAATTTTGTTCAGTTTTTGAGTATTTTCTTTTATTGGATTTTTTATATAATTCAAGCTCAGAAATACCTTTTTGAGTTATCTTAAAATACATTTGCTTTGTTGGGTAATGATAAAACTTTTCAATATAACCATAACGAAATAACATTAGTGTTAAATTACAAACTTTTTTGCTTGATGTAGAAACTAAAGTTCCATAAGTTTTAATATAATTAAAATCTTTAGTTTCTTCATCATCTTTACCAGTGAGAATTTTGTAAATTCCCTGGTTAAGAGGGTAACAATCATTTTGATTTAATTCGTAAATTGTATCTAAAACTTTGATATAAGTTATGTTGATTTTTAATTCACCCATGCCTTAAGTTTACGTTTTCAAAAGATAAAGGTCAAAGACAATTTAATTGTCTAAAAAGAAAGATATATGTAAAATAGATTTTGGTAATAAGGAGCATATTATTATGGGCACACCACATATCAATGCCGAAAAAGGCGATTTTTCAAATGTTGTTTTAATTGCAGGAGATCCTAATAGAGCAAAATGGATTGCAGAAACTTATCTTCATGATGTAAAGCAAGTTAACGCAGTCAGAGGCGCTCTTGGATACACAGGTTTAACAAAGAATAATAAAAGAATTTCTGTTATGACTTCCGGAATGGGCCAACCATCTATCGGTATTTATTCATATGAATTATATTCATATTTTGATGTAGATATCATCATTAGAATTGGTACTTGCGGAGTCTATCAACCACAAATTAATTTATTCGATGTCTTAATTGCAGCTACTGCTTCAACTGATTCAAACTGGGCTAGCCAATATAAGTTAAACGGAACTTATTCTGCCGGTGCAGACTTTGACTTAGTATTATCGGCAGTTGATGCTTATAAGAAAAACAATATTCCTTTCCACGCTGGTAATGTTCTTTCCGCAGATGTCTTCTATGATGACGATAAAGATACATGGAAATCCTGGGCTAAGATGGGCGTACTTGGTGTAGAAATGGAAAGCTATGCTTTATATTGCAACGCTGCAAGACTTGGTAAGAAAGCATTATGCTTACTTACAGCTACTGATCACTTCGTTAATAAAGTTGAAAAAGCTACAGTTGAGCAAAGAACTTATGGCTTAGCAAGAATGGTCGAAGGCGCTATTGAAGTTGCAGAAAAATACGCTAAGTAATTCTTAAGAATTAAATTAAAAAGTCTCGAGAAATTCGAGACTTTTTCTTATGCTGTTTTTCTGTGCACTTTTCTATAAAGTAACAAGAGCGAATTAATAACAAGTAATACTGTTAATCCTGTATCAGCTAAGATTGCTACATACATCATCCAAGATGCTTCTCCAAAGAATAAAGCTAAGACATATACTGCAAGCTTTATAAATAAAGCGAAGATGATATTGAATAATGAAGTGTTTCTTGCTTTAGAAGCGATATCAATTGAGTCATAAACTTTTGCAGGATCATCGTTCATGATAATGATATCTGCGTTTTCAACTGCTATATCACTACCCATGCCACCCATAGCGATACCAATGTCACTACGGATAATGCTTGGTGCATCATTGATGCCGTCGCCAATAAATGCGACTGCTTTATTAGTGTTACTAAGTTCTTTTTCTAAGTATTTCATCTTATCTTCTGGAAGAAGTTCTGAATACCAACGGTCAATACCGAGCTTATTACAGATTTGTTTTGCGTTATCTTCTTTATCTCCAGTTAATAAGACAATATCAATTCCTTTAGAGTGTAATAAGTTAACCATAGGTTGTGCATTATCTTTAATAACATCAGATAACGAAACATAACCTACATATTTTTTATCAACAGCGCAGTAAACTATGGTTCCAGTTTCTACAACTGGTGTCATTTCGATGCCTTCTTGTTTTAGTAACTTTTCACCGCCAGCGATAATACTTTTGCCTTCAAATTCTGCAATAATGCCTAATCCAGCAATTTCATTGAAGTTAGTTACTTTGCTTGCAAGATTTGTAGTTTTTACATTATGGCAAATTGCTTTACCGATTGGGTGTTTTGATAAGCATTCGGCAGCGTATAAATATTCTAACAATTCATCTTTATTACCATTTACTGCTTCAATTTTATTAATTTCAAATGATCCATGAGTTAATGTACCAGTCTTGTCTGTAATTAATACGCCCATTTCAAGAAGCTTATCTAAATAGTTAGCACCTTTAATGACAATGCCATTTTTACTTGCAAGTCCGATAGCAGAGAAGAACGCAAGAGGGACTGAGATAACAATTGCACAAGGGCAACCGATAACTAAGATTTCTAATCCAGTATGTACCCATGTTTCCCATTCTTGAGTAATTAACCCACCAATTAAGAATGTAACTAGAGCAAGTCCAACTACTAATGGAGTGTAAATTCTTGCAAATTTTGCGATGAATTCATCTGCTTTTGTCTTCTGTTCACCACCGTTAGAGATTAATTGAATAATCTTACTAACTGCGGAGTCTTCATATTTCTTACCAACTCTAACTGTGAGAGTTCCACTTTTAATTAGACATCCACTATATACTAATGAATTTGTAACAGCTAATACTGGGACAAATTCTCCAGTTAAAGAAGATGTATCGACATAAGCTTCGCCTTCGATAACTTCTCCATCAATAGGGATAAGTTCCCCACTAGTAACGATGATTCTGTCATCTATTTCCAAATCTTCTGGTTTGACAGTAACAACTCCGTCTAGAGTTATCTTTTGAGCAGTATCAACTCTGAGTTCAACTGCACTCATAACAGCAGCTTTGCTCTTATTGGTTGCTACTGCTTCAATGATTTGTCCGATTTGGAAGAGAGCAATAACCATTACTGCTTCCATGCCATCATCCATAGCGATCATAATTGAGCCGAGTTCCATACAGTGATGTTCATTAATTTCTAAAAGTGAAATAATGAACGCGCCTATCGCCGCTACACTAATTAATAAGTTATGATCTAGAATGTTGCTTCTATTCTTAACGTGGCAGAATACTCTATAAGCAATGTCATATCCAATAGCGACGATAGCTACTGAATATAAAACTGTTCTTAGGATTGTTAAATCTTCTTTTGCTAAGAAGAATATATTTATTAAGGATATAAGGACAACAGCGATAATTCTTACGAGAAGAATCTTCATTCTCTTATTAAATATCTTTACTTTGCCGTTAGCGTTATTACTTACTTCTGAGATGTTAAGTGGGTTTGTTTCAACTTTGCCAATTACTTTAGCGAGTTTCTTACAATCCCATGCATCATTTTTAAAAGTGATATATAGTTTGTTATTTGTATAATCCATTCTAGCGGATTCTACATCATCTTGTTTTGATAGATATCTTTCTGCTTTGGTCGCACATACAGGGCAGTCAAAACCAGAAACGTTAAAAACCTTTCTTACCATTTTTGTTCCTCCAATATGTGACTAATTAAAATTAATGTCACTATTCTTCAGAGACAGAAACTTCATCGCCTTCTACATCAGCGATTAAACTTTTAACTTTTTCTAAATCCCAAACTTCTTTTTTGTAATCAATATAGAGCTTGCCTTTTCCAAAATCGATTTCAGCATTCTTGATACCTTTTTGGCTTGCGATATACTTTGCTGTTTTACCAGCACAAACTGGACAGTCGAATCCAGATACGTTATAAACTTTTCTTTCCATATTTATTCTTCCTCCATAACATGGTCAGTAGCGATTCTTAATAAGTCTTTGATGTGTCCATCTTTTAAGAAGTAATAAACCTTATTACCTTCTTTTCTGGAATCAACAAAGTTAGAATCTTTTAAAACTTTTAATTGATGGGAAACCAATGATTGAGAAGCATTGATGTCAGCGCATATTTCACCAACATTCTTTTCAATCATACAGTGACGATGTCTACATTCAGCACACGATGCGCATGTACATGTACATTTCGAATCATCTAATAAAGAAGTCATGATTTTTAATCTAGTGAAGTCACTAGCTATCTTTAACATTTCTTCTACTTTTTTAATTACGTTTTCGTTTTCCATACGTCTATAGTATATGAACGGCCATTCATATAGTCAAGAAGAAAAAAGAGAAATATTTGTTTTATTTCCCTTCGCTATTAATCCAATAAGTAATGATGATAATTGCTTGTAATGGAACACCCACTAAGAATATGATCCAAATATTGCCACCCATTACAAGAATTTGTAAGAATATGGCCATCAAGCCCGTCCATAACGTTATGGACGCCGCAATAGAAATTACCATTTTATATTTTCTTAAGAAGGCAACTATCGCAACCAATAAACTTGATGCTGGAATAGGCCAAATAAATGACATCCATAAACCATTTGGTATATTGTTTCTAATTACGTTATATACAAATACAACTGTACCAATTAACCAAATAGTAAGAACTCCTAAAGCAATCTTAGAGATAGATTTAGATAGTCTAATTTTCTCTTTTCTAAGAGTTTGTTCTTTATCGAATGTTTCATTTAATAAATCATCAACAGTAAGATTAAACATCTTAGCTAAAGCAGATAAAGATTCAATATCTGGGGTTGATTCTCCTCTCTCCCATTTGGAGATTGCCTTATCTGTGTAATTAAGTTTCTCAGCTAAGTCTTGCTGAGTCATATGATTCATTTTTCTTAATTCCGCTATATTGTTTGCTATGTTTTCCTTGATTGTTGACATAAATAATTAACCTAATTTTTCTATCAAATCGTAGAGATATTGATTCTACGAGTAGTAGAGTTGATATCTAAAATGTATATGGCTCTACGCATATAATACATTATATACTCGCTCCAGGCAATTGAAAGGAGCAAGGATTTATGGTTGTTACAATTGTAGCTGACGTACTAGGGGCTGAGAACAATGGCACTACTGTTGCTTGCATGAATCTAGTTCGTTATTTAAAAGAGAGAGGTGACACAGTAAAGATTGTTTGCTGTGATCAAGATAAAAAAGATATCCCAGGATACTATGTAGTTCCTAATTTAAATTTAGGTCCATTTATTAACTGGGCTGTTAAGAAAAACGGGGTTACATTAGCTAAACCTGTTAGAAGTATTATTGAAGGCGCTATCGAAGGAAGCGATGTAGTTCACTGTATGATTCCTTTTGCATTATCAAAGAAAGCTGCACAAATCTGTAGAGAAAAAGATATCCCTATTACTGCAGGTTTCCATATGCAAGCGGAAAACTTTACTGCACACTTATTTTTAATGAATTGTGGTATTGCTAACTATTTGGTTTATCAAAATATTTATCGCAAATTTTATAAATATGTAGATGCAATCCACTATCCAACAAAGTTCATTAAGAACGTTTTTGAAAACGCAATTGAAAGAAGAACAAACGCATACGTTATTAGTAACGGCGTTAACGATAGATTCGTTCATAAAAATATTGAAAAACCAGCAGAATTAAAAGATAAGTTTGTTATTCTTTCCACTGGCAGATACTCAAAAGAAAAAGCACAACAAGTGCTTATTAAAGCGATTAAATATTCTAAACATAAAGATAAAATTCAAATCATCCTCGCAGGAGATGGTCCAAAGAAAGAACAATATAAAAAGCTTTCTAATAAATATTGTCCTAATGGTGTCATGATGAATTTCTATGGTAGAGATGAAATCGTAGATGTTATTAACTATTCAGATTTATATTGTCACACTGCTGTTTGTGAGCTTGAAGGTATCGCATGTTTAGAAGCTCTTAAATGTGGATTAGTACCAGTTATCGCTAATTCCAATAGATGCGCTACTAAAAGCTTTGCAAAAGATGAAAAATGTTTATTTAAAGCTAACTCTTCTAAAGACTTAGCTAGAAAAATCGATTTCTGGATTGAACATCCTGAACTTAAAGAAGAATACAAACAATACTACATCAACAGTTCTTCTATTTATGATCAAAGACAATGTATGGAACAAACTAGAGAAATGTTATTAGAGGCTATTAGATGCAGAAAGAACAAGACAGAAAAATCTTATATTACAGCGATGAATTAAATGATGATTTCGCTGGTACTAATATTGAACAAAAGAAGTTACCTGAAGACTTTGAATATCTTAGCAAGAACTTCTTCTTTAATCTTGGAAAGTTTTTGTTGCATTGGTTAATCGTACCAATTATTTGGCTATTAGTTAAAATCATTTATCATCAAAAGTATGTAAATAAAAGAGTTCTTAAAAGATGTAAGAAGTCTGGCTATTTTGTTTATGGTAATCACACCAACGCAATGCTAGATGCTTATCTTCCTACACTTTTAACTTTTCCTAGATACACATACTTAATCGCTAATCCAGATGCTGTATCTATTAAAGGAATCAAGAACCTTGTTTTAATGTTAGGTGCTTTTCCTCTTCCTAATAGCATGGGTTTAACTTTTAAATTTATGTCCGCTATTAAAGAAAGAGTTAATAAGAAGGGTGTTATTATGATTTACCCTGAGGCCCATATATGGCCTTATTACACTGATATTAGAAACTTTAGAGTGGATTCTTTTGTTTACCCAGTAGAAACTAATAAACCAGTATTTTGTTTCACTAACGTCTATAAAAAAAGAATTATAGGTAAAAGACCTAAAGTAGTTACTTATGTTGACGGGCCTTTCTATCCAGACCAAACTTTAACCAAAAGAGAAAATATA
Source organism: Bacilli bacterium (assembly GCA_017651565.1). Lineage (GTDB taxonomy): Bacteria > Bacillota_I > Bacilli_A > RFN20 > CAG-826 > RGIG9670. The sequence goes on from JAGCCQ010000018.1 coordinate 52,721, forward strand.
CAAAATTTAAGAAATAAAGTTTATGAAACAATGAAAAAAAGGGTCCAATCGAACCCTAAATATGAATATAAATATACTTATATTAAAAAACAGACCGTTTAATCAAAAATAATATAACCTTCATAATCATATTTTGAATCGTTAAATTCACGGTTTATTTTTTCAAACTCTTTTTTAAAATCGCCTAAAGAATCGGCATTTTTACGGTCATCCATAAACTTTTTCATTAGTTTAAAATACTTTCTACCTATATTCGATTCCTTAGCATCATTTCCAGCTACATAACCATCAAAATCTTCTTTCAAATGTTTAATATAGCGAAATGTTCTATCCTCGTAATCAGGAAATGAACAAGTATAAAAATAGGAAACACCATTTACATTTGAATGTCTAAAATCATAAGAAACTAGGACATTCATATACACAAAAATATCATCATGATCAATGGCCTCCCAGGCGTACTCGTAGCAAATATTATCATTTGAATCTAAATATGGTTTTGTCAAATAATAATAATCACTATACCATGTTAATTTAAGTGTGCCGTTAGATTCTCCGAAATAGTCCTCTTTATAAAAACTATAAAAAGTAAATAAATTCTCCATTGCCTCTGTAGTTACACAAATAGCATTGTATTCATCTAAATTGTTATCTGGCATTTTTTCACGATGCTCAAGCAAATAATCCATTGCTTTTACAGTTATATCCTTAGCATTTGCATCGCTAAAATTAATATTTGAACAAGCAGTAGAGCAAAAACAAAAAATAGCTGGAATGATAGTTAAGACTCTTTTATGCATTTTTTAAACCCCCCCTAAAAATTTTATTCGAAAAAGTACTATAAGTGTTTTCTTATAACGTTATAAATTTCACGGCCTTTTGTTTGACCGTATTTGGACACGATACCTGTATAGACTTTTCTTTTACTTTCTTATCGTTAGCATGTTTAGCAACTAACGAAGCAACACACTCAATAATATCGTTATCCATGTGTACATTGCTTAATGCTATTTGGACTATTTCATTAATATCAGCATTTCCTAAATTTTCGACTTTTGGTTCTGAGGAACTAGTTTTTGATTTGCCTTCTGTTTTTGATTTGATTTGTGATTTTCTAGAGATAGAAACACCACTTAATTCTTTCCAAAACTTAATAAGTTTATCATAACCAGTATCCTTGCTAATAACTACTATTGTGCATTTTTTATCATACTTACCAACTAAATACCCAATATAAGAAGCAATATGATTATCTACCGATTGTTTTCCGGCTGCGATTTCTTTTGCTGTTAAAGACACTTTTATATTTTTGATAACGTTTAAACTTAGATTTTTAGAATTGCTTGTATAGAAAATTATTATGCGATCATTCGCACTAAGACCTTCACAGCCAGTTAAGCCTGCGCTAGAAACATTTTCAAAATCAATTAAATAATAAGTATCCATAACTTGCCACCAATCTATAATTAATCCTTTTGCCTAATAACATCAGAAACATCGTGCAATGAAATAAAGGCTTCTTTATCAATTGAGTGTACGATTTTTTTCATCTTATTTATTTGAAAATGATTGATAACAAAATAAAGAATTTGCTTATCTTTTTTAGTATATCCACCGATACCATTAACAATTGTTCCTGAAGATTGGAATGTTTCAGATAATGCATTAGAAATATCGTTTGCTTTCGTTGTAACAATCATAGCGCACTTGCTTCTATCGAAACCTTCAACAACAAAGTCTACGGTCTTAGAACCAATGAAATATGCAATACATGAATATAAAGGTAATTCCCAAGATTGGAAAACAATTCCACAAATAATGTATAAGATACCATTAAATATCAAAACAAATGTCCCGATAGAAATACCAATCTTTTTAGCAAATACAATGGATAGAACTTCCATACCATCAATAGCGCCACCAAACCTAATAGTAAGTCCACTTCCAATACCAGAAAGCACACCGCCAAAAATAGCACATAATAATAAGTCGCTTCCTGCTAAAGGAGAACATGTTGAAACGTCTATTGGAATAACATCACGAATTAAGAATGAAAACAAAGAATAAACTCCTACCGTAAAAATAGAATAGATAGTAAATGCTAATCCTTGTTTCTTATAACCATAAATGAATATTGGAATATTAATAGCTATTAAGAAAATAGACATGGATAAGTAAACTGGTGTGATTCTATCAAAGAACATCGAAAGACCAGAAACGCCACTATCGTATAACTTAACAGGGTAAAGGAAAATCATAACGCCGAAAGCGTTAATAATACCTGCTAAAAGCAGGAATACGAAATTTCTTTTTTTAATCTTTTCGAGTTCTACTTTAACCTTCATGTCTAAAACCTTTTTAATATTTTAATACCAAAAATATATGAGAATCTATCCTAATTAAGAAAAAAGAATCAAACGATTCTTAATCATAATTATTAATTAGTGCCCCAAACTGTAGGAACATCGTTGACGTAATGCCAATATTTTCCGGATGTGGAAGGTTCAGTTTCAGATTATTTTTTTAAGTAAATGGAGCACGCGACGGGAATCGGACCCGCGTATTCAGCTTGGGAAGCTAACGTTCTACCATTGAACTACGCATGCATGTGAAATAATTATAAAAAAATAAAAAGTCCTTATCAAGTAAGGACTTAGAAGGTGTATCTGGTGGGTACTGACGGGATCGAACCGCCGACCTTCTGTACGTCAAACAGATGCTCTCCCAGCTGAGCTAAATACCCAAATGGTGCCGACTATCGGAATTGAACCAACAACCTTCTGATTACGATTCAGCTGCTCTGCCAGA
>JAGCCQ010000019.1 GCA_017651565.1 Bacilli bacterium
CCCTCTTTAAAGATGCTTTTAACATTATTTTTGCTATAATATAACGAGCCGGAGGAATACCCAAGTGGTCGAAGGGGGCGGTTTCGAAAACCGTTAGGGCGTTATGCGTCGCTAGAGTTCGAATCTCTATTCCTCCGCCAAATTGCAAAAGAAAAAGTTGTCATAGAACAACTTTTTTATTTACCAATAAATAACATTTTGATAATTTGGCTATTTGCTGTTACAAATTAAAGATTCAAATTTCGCTCCTATTTCAAGGGCGTTTTTAACATTAATTTTGTAATCAACTACAACTTTTTTATCATACTCAGAAAAATACTCTCTTATACGTTTTCCGCCAAAAAATTCCATGGTTTTCCAAGATGCAGGATTATCTAAATCTGCATCTAATAAAGCTTCTTCAATTCCATGAGCGGCGCATACTTTTAAACCTAGATAAAGGTTTATATTGTTATAGCCTTTTCCTCTTTCTGTAGGTCTTATCGAATAGCCGATATTACCACCATATTGTTTTAATTTTTCGTTAAGAGCAAGCCTGATATTTATGATTCCGATAATACGTTTATCACATTCTCTAACAAAGAAATACGTTCTAGCTGATACGTGTTCTTCATCTACTTTTCTATATTTATCTTCTTCTAATTTTTTGATCCAACCTTCATAGTCATTAAGATATCTTTTAAAACCACCCGCACCATAAAGATTAGAGTTATAACTGTTAAACTCTTCAACAAAATCGAAAGCATCTGCTTTTCTTTCTAATGTTGGTTCTTCAAAATAAAATCTTTCCATAATTTCCAACAATTATATCAAATATTTAAAAAATACAAAAAGTTATTAACAAGGTAAGGTATTGATTTTAAATCTAAAAAAGTAAATCTATTTAAAGTGATTTAAGAGGGGGACTTATGAGAAAGAAAATTTTACTTTTAATAGGTATAATCATAGCTTTGGTGATGTGTTATAGATATACGATGCTATCTACTTACGATTGGATAATGGTAACAGCGCTCCGGTCTAGACATCTTTATGGAATAGCTGCTACACCATCAACAGAGCAAATAACACTTTTGGTATGCGGAATTATCTCTTTATTACTTTTAGTTGGATCACTTGTATTTCTTTTTAAAGATTTCAAAGCCGATAAATATTGGGAACGTGCACTTTTCTTAGCGGTAGCACGAGCAATCACGATTATTCTTTCAAGTCTAATCATTAACGGACTTATCCTTACAAATGAATTAGGAAATCCTGAACGCTCAGAAAAATATAAAATCTCAATTAAAGCAGGTTATGCTACGACGTTTATATTACCAGTAATAATTGTTGCATTAATGACGATATCTTATATCTTTAGTCGAAAAGAAGAAAAAGTAAAAACAGCGTAGTAATAAAAAAGGCGTTAAGGCCTTTTCGTTTTTATTGTGCTTTTTTCTTCTTTTTAAGTAAGTAGAGAATGCTTACTGCTCCGCCACCAACAGTGCAAATAACAAGTAAAATTACAGTTGAACTATTATTATCTAACTCTGTTTGGCCATAACCATTCATTTTCAATAATTTAGAAATAACATATTTACCTTCAGAGTTAGTTGTAATAGCCTTGCCTTCGTGTGCTGCCCAAGCAATAAGTCTTTCTCTTGCTGTAGAAATTACATAATCAGTAGAATTCATGAATATTTCTTGCTCAGACTCTGATAAGTTTTCAAAATACCCTGTAGCAACATCGAGTTTTGTTAAACATTGATTATTTTCATCTTCAAACATAATGTAATTTGATACGTTTTTAGCTGTATCACCGCCACCATATTTAATAGTAATATTATCAAGATAAACCGCGCCAGAAGATGATCTAATACCTATAAACGTTGTTCCTTCTGGTAATGATAAAGGGTCTGCATCACCTACAACAATGCTTCCTACTTTAGTTCCTTGTGATTCAGAATCGTATAAATCGGTTGGTTCACTATATGCATTTTCTTTTGCATAAATATCAACTTTTCTGCCGCTAGTAGTTGATGGATTCCAAGAAATAGAAACACTAGTAATTTCTAAATTGTTCGAATTTGATGTAATAACGATTCCAGAAGAACTCTTATCAGATCTCATTTGAATCGAATTGTTTCCAGCAGCACTGTTACCTGCATAAACTACGCCACTATCAAGTGTTTTATTTGACCAGTTAGAATAAGTCGTTCCGCTTGCTCCAGTCCACGATTTAGTCATAACGTCATCATATTCAGGAGAGTCCTGATAATTATTTCTGGAAACAGTTACTGACAAATCACATACAAAGTCATCTGTTACAATGGCGTCTTCGAAAGTTTTAATTGTATTGTTACCACCGCTAGCTGCATCAGCATAAGTGAAAACATATTCATCAAATAAGAATTCGAATTCGTCAAGTTCATTGCCGAAATTATCTTCTGCATAAATATCTTCTTTTAGAATTTTTTCACCTGGATGATAAGTCTTTTGAGTCGATGCGTAAATTCCAGTGACCACTTTTTCTAAGACCGAAATATTATAAGAACTTTCTTTTGTAACTCCGTTTTCAGCATATGAAACATTTACAGTTTTTGTTCCGCTTGTAGTCAAATCAGGAGTTGAAACAGAAGTAGGCTCTACAGTTTCTTCGGTACCATCACTATACTGAGCAACAACTTCCAATCCCGAATAATCGAATACATCGTTAACATAGAATTCGTTTTGAACATTAGATGTATTCAAAGTGATACTGTTTAAACTTTTTGTATTACCTCCACTAGAACTCTGGCAAGAATAAGAAATGCTATATGGTAAAACAGCTCTAGAAATATTAGTAATAGCAATTGTCAATGTCGTACCACTTTGAGTTAAATCTGTGGCATTAATGGTTGTCGTGGAACTAGCAACAACATTTCCGTTGCCAACAGAAGTATTATCAACCTTTAAATTAACCGTACCAGCAGAACCGCTATTGCCTCCTATTTTTATTCCAAAAGATGTAATGTACATTTCAGAAGACAATGTTGTAGTGAAAGTTACAGAAGTTGCAG
>JAGCCQ010000020.1 GCA_017651565.1 Bacilli bacterium
GAATAATGAAGTTATTAGACAAAGAAATTAAATTAGCAATCCTCGACCTTGATGGTACATTAATTGACTCCACTGGTATCTGGCACACAATAGATACTAACTTTTTTGCTAAAAGAGGTATGGAAATCCCTAAGGGATATTTTGAAGCTATCTGCCATTTGGGACTTAAAGGCACTGCGACATATACAAAGAAGACATACGACATTAAAGAAAGAGAAGAAGACATTATTAAAGAATGGCAAGAAGCTTCAAAAGATCAATATCTTAACTACATTGAACTTAAGCCATATGTTAAAGAATTTTTAGAATATCTTAAGAACAATGAAGTTAAAATAGCCTTAGCTACCGCAAATGATAAAGAGTTATATGAACCATGTATGAAGAGACTTGGTATCTATGACTACTTCGACTTTATCGTCGATGTTAATCTGGTTAAAGAAGGTAAACATTCACCAAGAATATTCGAAATGGTTAATGAAAACTTTGGACTTGATACAGCAAACACAGTAGTTGTTGAAGATATCTACACAAGTTTACAAACAGCGTATGAGAATCGAAATATCACAGTAGGGGTAGCGGATAAAGCTAGCGAACCTACAGTGGAACTTAAGAAAAAATATTCAATTATCTATGTTGAGTCACTTAAAGATTTAATAAAGTAAATTACAAAGCACGTTGAATTAAGTTATGATTATTTCATGAAAAGACGTGCTTTGTTTTTTATTGGACTTTTAAGTGTTTTTTGTGTTGCTTGTGAAAAAGAAGACAAAAAAGAAAATACAACTACCCCTGTAATTGAGAGCAGTTCTACGTTTGAAGATTCTGTTAAGCCTGATGATGAAGAAGAGCAAAAAGAAGATGCTCGTTTTCCTAATTGCAGAGAAACATATAATGAACCAGAAGATTATTTAGATGGTTTAAGTAGGGATAATCTTGATGATTTTCGTATCGCTTTGGGAAAAGCTAAAGATGATGTAGAAACACATAGTGAATGCTTTTTAAATGAAGATGCGAAAGAGTATTACAAAATAAATTACAGTTCTGTATTAAGAGATACTAATGATTTTACTTATGCAAGAATGAATGAATTCACTGAAGAAAATTATATTTTTGAAGATACTTATAGACTTTCTAAAACAAAAATAGAAATTAATAATCAATCTGCCATTAATAGAATTGTTGATATTGTCTCGGGTGGGCTAAAAAACGATGGATATTTCCTTACATTTAAAAGAGCCACAATTGAACTTAACGAACAAAATGAAATATATAGATTAAGAGTATATGTCAATACTACTCAAGTTGGAAAATTAATTGATTCTCATAAAAAAGAAGAGAATAAAAATTGGTATTTATTATTTGGACAAGCTTATTTCTTACCATACGAAAGTACTAATGTTTCGTGAAGAAAACAATCTAGTTAAGTATTTTTTTTATAAAATATGGTATAAAAAAAGTAGCAAAGAAAAGGAGACAAGATTATGAAGAAATCATTTTTGTTATTTTCTGCTAGTTTATTACTCGCTGGTTCTATTGGGGGCGGTAAGATATTAGCTATAAGTGCTAATGAACCAACAGTTGGGGAAGAAATTCAAGCATTACTCGCTGACTATTTAAATGCGGATGGCTATACAAAGAAAACCACAATTGGTTTAAATGCAGCTGCTGTTGAAGAAATGAGCGCATGCTTCCACTGTAATGAAACCGCTAAAAAAAGAACCACTTATTATAGGCCTGGACAATTGCTTTTAGCAGCTGAAGATGGTTCTATCACGGAAGGTTCTGGTTCTTATGTTTATGTTGCTGCTGATCATGAAGTCAAAAGAGCTGCTGCTTTAGGAAACTCAACAAATAAAAATATGTGGACTAATCTTTCTGAACCTGTATCTGTTGGTCAAAACAATGCAAACGGCTTAGAAGATTACTACATTACTTTAGCTACATTTATGTCCAGTGGTTACTTTGATGGTTGGGGTAAAAACGGTAATGTTTATTACTATGATTTGACCAATGAAGATAAAGTAAAAGATAATGAAACCCATATTTACAATTGTGATATTTGGAATGAATTCTTATATTTCTGCGCTCCAATGTTATACAAGAATAGTGGTTATTATTTATCTGCTAAATCATTAACTATTACAAAGAAATATGATGCTGACAGCAATGGATATCTTTGTTTAGATATGTATTTAGAGAATATTGATTCTGGCAAATTAGATTGTGACTATTTAGCAGAAGCAAGAATATATGAAAATAACTACATCTTTGAAGAAGACCTATCTGAAGCATATTTCTTACGCAACGGACCTTTTACAGAAGGAAAATTCGTTGTTGATAATGATAGTGGCATTAAACAATTAAAGTTATTAAATGTTCCTCTACTTAAAGGTAACGCTGTTAAGGTATGGTCAAGCAAGAGTGAATATCATGGAGTTTCTCAAGGATACGCACATAACTTAACATCTACTGCTGGAATGGTTGATGGAGAAGATAATTATATAATTCCAGAAGATGGAAATTATGATTTTTACATCAAACTTAATGATGATGGTTCATTTAAAGATGTATATGTCAACGACAAAAGTGCAAAGACTTATTATGTTTCATTAGGATGGGGCGATATTGATGGAAGCAAGTTGTGGGCTAGATACTATAATGGATCGAACGAAATAACTAGTGATGAATCTAAGCCTGGAATGATTTATTCTCACCAAAACGAATATAATCAAGCAGTATATAAAGTTACAATCCCAGGAGAAGCTAACAAGATCCAATTCTGTTATAACAAAACAACTAGTGAGTATGTAGTTAGTTCAGTAACCGATATTCCAGCTGATAAGAATGCATTCTACTTCGATGACTGGAATAATGGTTCTCCAATAATGGGAACTTGGAATTACGAAGGATAAAAAATAGGGCTTAATAAGCCCTTTTCCTTAATATAAAAGTAAAGATTAAAATATTATAAGGACGTTAATAAAAATAAAATAAACCATATTCCATAGATTATAAAACAAACTTAATTTCTTTGACAAAGACTCTACCGTTTATGTCGTTAGTAGTATACATATGTAACTTATTGCAATTGAAGTCGTTAAATTCTACTGTCTTTTCAATAGGCTCTTCATTTTCAGCGGTTAAATCAATAAAACTAACAGGGACGCTTGCGTCACCTGTAACAGCAAGGATTGAATTAGGATCGACGTTTTTAACAAAATTATTATTGTTCCATGTTTCAGTATAAGATTTGATATATGTTTGAACTGTGATAGTGAACTTCTTGATAACAGTTGAGAAGAACATTTCTAAAGAACCTGATGTTGAACTAGCACCAATAATTAATACGTGTTCACCTTTGGTCGGAATATCGTTGGACATTTGACAGCTGGTATTTTTAATTTCGGTAACAAAGGATGTTTTCAAAGTTTCATTGACATATTCTTTTAGTCCATCATTTATTTTTTCTGTGCTTAAGGTTTTACAAGATGAGTTATAAAAATTGACTGTGTATGTTATTTCGTTTTCTTCTGTTGAAGTATTACCTTCATCGGAATTATTGCTTTCTTCAGTATTTTCGTTGTTCTCGGTGTTTGTATTCTCTTCACCGTTTTCGTTATTTTCTGTAGTGTTATTATTGTCTTCTACATTTTCGTTACTGTCATTATTCTCTTCGTTATCATTAGAAGATTGAGTGTTATTTGTTTCTTCAGTATTATCGGATGGCGTTACTGTAACATTATTTTCTTCTTTTGGTTCATCTCTGGTTACTTCTGTAGTAGCAGGTGTTTCTTGATTAGATGCGTTATCTTTAACTTCTTCTTTCTCACAACCTGTAACTGTTAATAAGCCTAATAAGAGTAATAATTTAAATGATTTCATAATGGATACCTCAAAAATACTGCTACATTATATGTAAGTATTAAAAGAATGACAATATTTGATATATAATAGTGCCATGCAAAAGATTGTTCACGGTACTTGTATAGATTTATCAAGCGAAGGCAAAGGAGTTATCAAACTATCTAAGGATATTATTTTTGTTGATGGTTTATTTCCTGGAGAAGAAGCTGATGTAGAACTTCTGTATCAAAGAGCGGGTGTCTACTTTGGAAAAGTAAGAAAACTATATAAGTTATCAAAAGATAGAATCCAACCGAAATGTAAAATATGTACATCATGTGGTGGATGTCAGTATCAACAAATTGACTATAAAGCACAGTTGGTGTTTAAAACTAATCGTGTTAAGAATGCGATTAAGCGTATTGGTAAAGTAGATGTAGAAGTGAAACCTTGTTTAGGTGCGAAGAACCCATACAACTATAGAAATAAAATCCAAGTTCCTTTCTCTAAAGATAGAAACGGAAAAGTTATATATGGTTTCTATAAAGAAAACTCTCATATTATTATGCCTGTTAAAGAATGTGCAATCGAGAATAAGAAAGCTGCTCCTATTTTATGGGATATTAAGCTTTTATTAGAAAAACACAAAATCTCTACATATAACGAAGATACAGGCAAAGGTATCCTAAGATATGTACTAATTAGAACATCTCTACATTTCGATGAATTAATGGTGGTTTTAGTAACCTCTGTTATGAACTTCCCAGGACAAAGAAACTTTATTGATGGATTAATTAAGTTACATCCTGAAATCACTACAGTAGTGGAAAACGTAAACTCTAGACACACAAATGTTATCTTGGGTGAACATGAAAAAGTATTGCACGGAAAAGGATATATCCAAGATAAGATTTGTGATTTAACTTTTAATATATCCGCATCAAGTTTCTTCCAAGTTAATCCAGAACAGGTAGAAGTGTTATATAAGACAGCTTTGAACTTATTGAATGAAGATAAGAATCAAGTTGTATTGGATGCTTATGCAGGTGTAGGCACAATCGGACTTATCGCTAGTAGCAAAGCAAAACATGTTTATAGTGTTGAACTTAACAAGTTTGCTAGTAAGAACGCAGTAGAAAACGCAAAAAGAAATAATATTAGTAATGTAACTTTTGCGTGTGATGACGCAGGAAAATATATCTCATCGTTTGATGGAGATTTAGATGTAGTAATCATGGACCCTCCTAGAAAAGGTAGTGACGAAGTATTCCTAGATACTTTAATTAATAAAAAAGTTAAGAATGTTATTTATGTATCATGCGATCCAGAAACATTAGCAAGAGATATAAATTATTTATCCAAATATTATAAAGTAACATATGTACAACCTGTTGATATGTTTCCTATGACATGCCATGTCGAGACTGTCGTTAGCTTAATGCTCCGAAATAGCGGTCTAAACTGAAATAATTTTTAAAAAAATCAAAAAAATGCAGATAAACCTATCATTTCGTGATATATTAGTGTTGCGAGGTGATTTAGATGCGCAAAAAATTATATCCCAGAGAATTGTATCTAAAGAAAATAAGACCTTTTTATCATGAAAACGATTTAATCAAAGTTATTACCGGCGTTAGAAGATGTGGGAAATCATCTCTGATGCAGTTGATTGCGGAAGAACTAATCAAAAACGGCATTGATGAAAACAACATCGTTTATTTGAATCTTGATAAAAGACCGTATAGAAGAGTTAAAAAAGCTGACCAACTTGAAGATATTCTTGCAAGCAAACTCGATCCTATTAAAGGAGATAAATTCCTATTCATTGACGAAATACAAAATGTAAAAGATTTTGAAGAAGTAATTAATGCTTTTAGGGAAGATGACAATTGTTCAATTTTTATAACTGGAAGCAATGCTTATTTGTTATCTGGAGAATTAGGGACAAAACTGACTGGTCGATATTTAGAATTCAATGTTGGCACATTATCTTTTTCTGAATATATTGGAATGAAAAAATTCTTCAAAAAGCCAATTGATAATGACTTAGAAATTGAACTCAACAATTATATATTAGAAGGTGGTTTTCCACTTGCGGTTAAATACGACACCATTCTTGAGAAGCGCAATTACGTAAAAAGCATTATTGATGAAATATATAAGAAGGATGTTAAAAAGAACAAAAAGATTAAAAATAGACACCTATTTAACCAAATTCAAACATACATCATTAACAACTTTGGCGCGACAACTTCAGTTATTTCACTTTGCGATTATTTAGAACAGGTCAACGGGAAAAGGCCAAGCAACAACACTATCTATTCATATTTAAAGATACTTGAAGATGTAAAAATTATATCTTGCTGTCATCGTTTTGACATGAAGAGCAAAACATCGCTTAACGGAGAAGAAAAATATTATCTTTCAGATCTAAGCTTCCATTTTATAGATCAAACTGATAACAGAATCAACTACGGTCCAGTTCTTGAAAACATCGTTTATAACTATTTACTTTCTAACGATTATTCCTCTTCCATCGGGAGAATCAGAAAATTAGAAGTTGATTTTATTGCCAGAGATGAAACCACTCTTGATTATGCTTACATTCAAGTCGCAATGCGTATCTTTAATGATATATATGATGAGAATGGAAAATTAGTCACTGAAGAAAGAGAATACGCACCGTTAGAAACAATTACCGATGGGTATCCGAGATATTTATTAACACTCGACAAACTTCTACAAAAGAGAAGTGGTGTCAAGCACGTGAACCTTATTAACTTCATGCTCAAAAACGAAAGATTTATATAGATATATGTTATTTAGCTAGTCTCCACATACAAAAGGCATGTTATTTAAGGAGGCTCAACACTCCACAAAGATGTATATAATTTGTGTTTCATCCCATGTTGAAACCGTTGTGGGATTAATTTTAAAATAAAAGTGGCAACTTAATTAAATGTACATTGCCAAAATGACAATATCATTGATAGAATATTGCCATGGAATTAAAAGAGACTAGAAAACAATTAGGATTAACACAACCTGAAGCTGCAAATTTGTTAGGCGTTCCTTTTAGAACGTATTGTCGTTATGAAGATGAAGAACGATATGAGGGTACTTTTAAATATAATCAAATGATTGCTGTTTTGAATGACAATGCAGCTACACTTGTTTTAAAAATTGAAAAGATAAAAGAAGTAGTTTCAAAGGTTTTTAATAGATATAGAGTAAGCACATGTTATCTATTTGGTAGTTATGCTAAAGGCAAAGCTAGAAGTGATAGTGATATTGATTTAATGATTGTTTCTGAATTTGAAGGAATCGAGTATTTTCAACTTGTTGGTGAACTCCAAGATAAGTTAAAAAAGAAAGTTGATTTGATACGAGTAGAAACTGCGGTTCAAAACGTAAAGTTAATGAATGAAATATTGAAAGATGGAGTGAAAATTTTTGGATAATTCAACACAAAATAGTGAAAAAATAGTGAAAAAATAGTGAAATTTTGATATTATTATAGTGCGAGGTAATCTATGATTAAAGTCGTACTTACTAATGAAATTTTAAATTCTATTTTAGATATTGAAAAAAACAAGGAATTGCTAAATCAAGTTTCAATTCCTGTTTCGTTATCCAATAAATTTAGAAAAAATACAAAGAAAAGAAGTACTTATGCATCAAACAAGATTGAAGGTAATCCTTTAACTTTTGATCAAGTTGATAACGCTATCGAAAATAAAAATAGACATTTGTTAAAACCCGAACAAGAAATCAAGAATTATTACCTCGCTTTAGAATTTCTTGAAAAAAAGTTAGAAAAAAAAGTTCCAATCTCGTTAAAACTCATCTTGGATGTACAGAAACAAATTTGTGAAGGTGAACCTAAGGAGAAAATCGGTTTAAGAGGCCCTATGCCTCCTGGAGTTTTGTTTGCGGTATGGAATGATGATGGAACACCAGCATATATACCACCTGAATATAGTGAAGTTGAGTCTCTATTAAATGAACTCATTACTTATTTGAATAAATCAACCGACCATCCAATTATTAAAGCCGCTGTCGTTCATTATCAGTTGGTAACAATTCACCCATTTGAAGATGGTAATGGTAGAACCGCTAGAATCTTATCTAGCTATTATTTATCGTTAAGTGGCTATGGCTTTAAAAACGTGGGTTCTTTAGAAGAATATATGTCCTATAACATTGATGAGTATTATGATTCAATTCAAATGAACCTACCTGTTTTATATTATGACGGTAGAAATAATCCTCCTCATTCTGAAATTTGGTTTAATTATTTTCTTAAAGTTTTTGGCTTATATGCTTCCAAAGTCTTATCTCTCGCATTAAAGGAAACACAAATAAGCGATAATGAAAGTTTTTCCTATCTTTCAAACAAAGCAAAAAACTTTTTATCTTATTTAAGAAAACATAATATTAAATTGTTTACACCTATAGAGTTGTCAAAAAAGATTGATGTTACTAATAGGACAATAATAAATTGGTGCGTTGAACTATCAAACAATGGGTTTATAGAGCCAATTGTTCTTAATAAAAGAGTGAGAAAATACAAAGTTAATTAAAAAGAAGCAGGGATTAATAATGAAATATAAAACAAAAGTAATTTTTGATTCAACCAAAAGGCATGTATTTCCAAATTTAAATGGAAAAGTCTACATGCCACATTTTGTTATAGAAAATACCACTGATTATCTTGGAATAGTTTTCGTTTCATCAGATTTGAACGAATTTGATTTAGAAGGTGAAGCGATTGTGTGTGATCTTTATGAAAGTACAGGTGTTGATTATCAAAAACTAGTTCCTGGTGTACGTTTTGCCATTTTGGAAGGTAAAAACAATGTAGGAAATGGCGAAATAATCTCCATCCTTGATTAAGATATAGAAGAAAATAGTATTTTTGATTTGTCACAAAAGTGCCACAAAATGATTGAAGTGTATATTGTTTAATAACTTTCTATCAAAATGATTGATTACTTATTAAAATAATTTACTTTTTTAAAGTATTACTTTCGATATAATAACAATATAGGGGTTAAGGATGCCGGTTAGTAACGACAAGTATTACAAAACGATTAATAAAACTTGTTATACAGCAAATATAACGTATTTGATACTACATATTGTCTATCTAGTTTTATTTATAATCGCTAAGTTAGATATATTAATTTATGTTGATGCAGCAGTAGTTGCTATATATGTACTATTTTTCTTGCTTCTTAAAAAGAAGAAATACTATTTGTACGCTTTAATATGCGGCAACGTATATTTTGGTTTGATTTCAATTACCACAATAATGATGGGATTTAATACTGGATTCCATTTCTATTTAATTGGTTTATGTGTTGTATCATTCTTTACTACATATTTCTCTAAAGAGAAACAAATTGGTAACTCACTTATTTGGGTCGGTTTATCTTTAGCTATTTATTTGTCATTATTCTTTGTTTCGGAATTTAATGAACCTTTCTACCATATTGAAAAATGGTTAGAAGTTGCATTATTTACAATTAATGCAGTAGTAGTATTTGCTTTCGTGGCAGCATACTTACTTGTTTTCTTACGTTACGCAATTTCTCTAGAAAATAAGATTATTAACGAATCAAGAACTGATGAATTAACACAAATCAGTAATAGATACGGTTTATATGATTACTTTGATCAAGACTTAAACAAAGAATCTAAAGTATTAGCTTTATTCGATATTGATGACTTTAAAAAGATAAATGATGTTTATGGACATGTCGCTGGAGATACCGTTTTAAGAAAAGTTGCAGAGATTGCTACTGAAGTATTAGAAGATGCTTTTGTATGCCGTTATGGTGGAGAAGAATTTATCGTTGTTTTGAATGGCAATGATAAAGATGGATATTTCAATACACTAGAAACTTTAAGAATGAGTATCGAGAATTATATTTTCAAATGTGAAGATGTTAGAATCAAACTCACAATTACAATTGGCGCAGTTGGATATGAGAGTGGTCTTTCTTTAGAAAAGTGGGTAGATCTCGCTGACGAAAAGATGTATTCCGGCAAGAAAACTGGTAAAAATAAAACAGTTATTTAATCAAATTTAATCCCCTTTAAATTTACATATGTCGCTTAGAAGTGTATATTTTAAGCGACATATTTTTTATTTTTATAAAAACGGAAGGGGCAATATGAAGAAATTATTAAAGACATTGTTATTAGGCTCTTTAATGTTCACTTCTTTAATCGGATGTGATAAAGAAGAAACAGGAAGTGGCGATAATAATAACGAAAACAACACAACTGATAATATCCAAGCAGACCCTGTACTTACTGGAATTACAATAAACACAATTGCTACTAAAACGACATACACATATGGTGATACATTAGATTTATCAGGATTATCTGTTGTCGCAAATTACGATGATAATAGTACAGTAGGTATTAAAGACTACGTAACTAATCCAACTAATGGATTTAAGTTAGAACAAGTAGGTAATGTTACAGTTACTGTTACTTATGAAGGCAAGAGCGGTACTTTTGATGTTACTGTTGATAAAGCTCTTGTATCTATTGAATTAGACTCAACAAATGCAAAAACTGAATTTAATTACGGTGATAAATTTACCTCTGCTGGATTAGTAGTTAAAGCTAACTTTAACGATGGCACCACAGAGGTAATTAACAGTGGCATTTATGTAGAAATACCTGAAGATGAAGAACTACTCGCATTAGGTAACAGAAATGTTTTAGTTACTTATGGAGGTAAATCTGGAACATACCAAATCAATGTTTCTAAAAATCCTTCTTCTATTACAGCTGACGCTACTTATATGAAACAAAACTATAAAGTAGGGGAAAAGCTTGATTTAACTGGATTAAGGGTAACTGCTCATTATCCAAGCGGAACAACAGAAAGTCTTAATGATGACGATTACACAACTAGTATTGCTGAAGATACAGTCTTAAGCACTGGCGGAAAATTTGATTTAGTTGTTACTTATTTAGATAAAACAGATACAGTTGAAATCAATGTTGTTAAGACTGCTACAAAGGTAGATTTCAACATTGATAACGCTAAACTTTATTACCATTATGGTGATCAATTAGATTTAACGGGTTTAGTAGTCACAGTTACTTATGATGATGGTTCAATTGAAGTAATTACGGATTATTCACAAAGTGTCGCAAACGGAACTGCTCTTAAAACAACTGAAGGCAGCGAAGACATTATTATTGCGTACGGGCAATTTACCTACACTGTAACTATTGAAGTAGATGTTGGCAGTTGTTGGCTTAATACTTCTGAAATGAAAACCGTTTATAACTATGGAGAGGCTTTAAATACCGATGGTTTGAGAGCTTTTGTTAGGTTTGGTGATGGCGAAACTGAGGATCTAGTAATAAAAGGAACAGAACCAGAAAATGGAACCATAGTTGATACAATTGATCAATATTTTTATGTAATTGTTACTTATGTGGATAATACAGGCAGAGATGAAGGAGCGATGCTTGCTTTACCTGTAATATTTACTGATGAAACAGGAACACACGGAAGTGTAGATTTATCTGCAACGTTAAGCTTCTCCGGCAATAGTGCGCCTATAAAGGCAGTTGGAACTCGTGGAAGCAATTTTAGACCTGTCTTCTATTTCAAACCAACTACTTTAATGGAGAGTACCTTTGAAAGTAATATGCAAAGAACTATCTTTAAAAAAGACTATGAACTCTATAATTATGATTCTATTGGAGGCATTACATCTATCAGAGTTAATGGTGGTGAAGACAACTACGATTTATATGTTGGTTATACAAGAGAAAACATGTATAAATTCTTAGAATCTACTGCTGATGGTGATTCTCGTATCTATAGCAATATTCCTAATGTTAACTATATGAAAATTGTAGGTAAATCAAATGAGCAACCTGCATATATTTCTTCTGTAGAATTTGATTACACTAGAGACGATAATCACAATATCGTTAGTGGTGCTCGTACTAATATTTCTGAGGTAGGATTGATTGATGGTAGTTATGAATTAAAGAAAAAGACACTCACTATTAATGGCGAAGATTTATCAATTGGAAAATCTACATTTACTTACACAGGTATTGTTTATAAAGGAAATCCATTATTCGTTGAAGACGGATATGACACTATAATCTCTGTAAACTGTGAGAGCGCATATAAAGTTATTATTACTGATTTAACAAATTTAGTAGATTCCCCTTTTACTGGAACTTATGAAAATAAAATACCTGCATCATATCTAAATATGCTTTATAAGTATGGTCAACAGACGATATGCACTAATGCAAGTATGAGTGTTGATCATTGTGTTTATGAATCGTTTGAATTTTCTGCCTTTAGTGATGCTAAGCCAGAAGAGCCTGTCAGTATAACATTATTTGATCAATCTGCTTATGGAGAAGCTGATGAATATGCAGGAGATTACACTCCTGATAGAACTATTGCTATCAAAGATAGAAATAATAAAGTTGATGATTTTGATCTGACAATAAAAATATTAGAAATTGAAAAAAGTAATGGACAATATTTAGTTTATTATGAAGATCAAGAAGCCAATGGTTACATTGGAAACGATGACGTTTATACATGTGTATTAACGGATGGTATATTCACTTTTGGTGATGAAAATCTAACTATTCAACTTAATACAAAGACTAGAGAAATTTCTTTTACATATATCGATGATGTTTTAACGAACTCCTATTTAGAAGGTGTTGGAAAATGTACTCCTAAATTAACTAATCCTCCAACTGCAAAATATGAAAACGGAGTGGTAACATGCATAAACCCAGGGTCATTCTATTTGGAATGTAGCACTAGTAACGGTCTCACACTTCGTTTCAATGTCACAGTTAAACCATACGAACCTGTTGAGATTACTCTTAATGAATTAGGAGTTAGTTTAGAAGTAGGACAAACTCATCAATTATCTTATGATCTTGGCGGATATGTGTGGCATGATTCTCTTACTTTTTCTTCCAGTAATACAGATGTCGCTACTGTAGATAATCTTGGTAATATTACAGCTGTTTCAAATGGCGAAGCAACAATTACTATAACTACAATCGATGACATAGCGACTATAAATGTTTATGTAGGGACAACGCAATCTATAAATAGCATTAAATACACTTTTGAAGACGATGAAAAAAACAAACACACTTTAGTCCTAATTGAACAAGATAAAATTATTATTGATGGAGAGTATATGTTCTTATTCGATTCAGGAGATTACATTGGAAATTTCAATACAAATGAGGTTCTTTTAGAATTCAGCTTCAATGGTACAGGATTATACATATGTTTTATTGATGCTGAAGATACTATATTCTCCTCAACAGGTCCAATTAAAGTATCGAATAGTAGCGCTTTTAAATTAACATTGGTTGATGAGGCAACAAGTAGTGCTTCTACGGGGCAATCAATTAGTGATTTATCCACAATAGAAGCGGCCCCTAAGGGAACAATTTTTAATTTTAGCTTTACAGATGCAAAGGGGGTAGAACATCAATTAGTGGTTACAAAAGAACAACATGCAGTTTTAGATAATGTATGTGACTTCTATTATATTGGTGATCAGTATCTATCTACAAATAATAGCAATGTGAGTTTAAATATTGACCTGAATAGCAATAAATTTGTTTTTAGAGATAGAGGTTTTTCGATTTTTGGCCCAATCGATCATTGCCTTGTTAAAACGCAAGAGCTAACAGATCATGGTACAATCAAGTTGAATCTACAATCTGTTTTTATTCCACAATGAATTCAAAATTAATCGAAAAATTTATCAAGAAACAAAAAGTTAGTTTCGTTACATCTATTGATAACGAAAATTTTCCTAATGTAAAAGCAATGCTTAAGCCTAGAAAGATAGTTGGTCTTAAAGAATTCTATTTTTCTACAAACACTTCTTCAATGAGAGTTACTCATTATAAGAATAATCCAAACGCTAGTATTTACTTTTATCATAAAGGTTTATTTAAGTATCAAGGTGTAATGCTTATAGGAAAGATGGAAGTACTTACTGACCAAGAAACTAAGACTATGATTTGGAAGAAGTTTGACACTATATTTTATAAACAAGGTGTTACTGATCCAGATTATTGTGTATTAAAGTTTACTGCTACTAGTGGTAGATACTACTGTGATTTAAAGACAGAGAGTTTTGAAATTAAGTAAATGTTATTAAAAATTAAAAATTACACAGATATAAATGATAGAAAACTTATGGATATCTACGCCGAAAGTAATTTTGAAAATGTAGATTATTTTTATCCTGAC
>JAGCCQ010000021.1 GCA_017651565.1 Bacilli bacterium
AATAAGATTATTTCTACCACGTTATTAATTGGATAAACTGGTTGATTGAAACGGGTAATGATATAAAGAGCGATATAAATCGCAAATGAAAGAGCAACCCATAAGATTGAGCCTTTAACACTCTTATTCTTAGAGAAATATGTTGTGAAGAAAGAGACAACACATAAACCAATTAAATAGAGATGGAAACCACTATTAAAGCCCAATAGGATTGTCGTAGCTACAACGAATATAAAGAATTCATTACCACATAATAAAGCGTAGATAAAATATTTATTCTTTTTAATAAGTAAGAAACATAATAGATAGATAAGAATTGATACTGCATCAATCCAAATAAGCGCATAAGCCTTACTAACGATAAAGATCACTAAATAAATAAGGCGTAGGAAAATATAGGCAATATTTGCGAATAAGCAAGTATTCCTGATTGTTTTGTAATACGTTCCTCTTTTGTTAGTTAAAGCCATGGCGTTCTTATATTATATACTTGTTTATACAAGAATATGAATATAGTAAAGAAATAATTTCTCGATTACCTCTTCACTATTTATCAAATATGATTATCGAATATCTATTCGATGCTGCCGTAGTTTGCTACAGCTTCATCGATAGTCATTTGACCTTTACCGACTTAGAAAGCCGCGTTTCTAATTTGGACAGTTAATTGGTTTAGGTAAGAATAATAACGACTTATTTGTTGTTATTATGATACCACATTTATTAACGTAATATGCGCGAGAATTATTAAAAAGGCCTTTTACAAGCGCTTAATTTAATGATTTTATCAAAATAATATTTTTTTATTTTTTACCATTTTCCCTTTTTAAGACTTATCATATTGATATAGATATACTTTTTCACAAAGTAGAATATAGTGTTATTTTTGCTATTAAATAAAGGGAGATTTATATGGCAGAGAAGTTATTAGAAATTAGAAACCTTAAGAAGTATTACGGTAAGGGTGATTCAGAAGTTAAGGCATTAGATGATGTCTCTTTTGATGTTTATAAAGGTGAGATGCTTGTCTTATTAGGTAACTCAGGCTGTGGTAAGTCCACATTATTAAATATTATCGGTGGTATGGATTCCCCTACTTCTGGTCAAGTTTTATTAAATGGAACTGATATTACTTCATATAAAGACAGAGAATTAACAGACTATCGTAAGGAAAAGATTGGTTTTATTTTCCAGTTCTATAACTTATTACCAGATCTAACCGCTTTAGAAAACGTTCGTATGTCACTCCCTAAGAAAGACAGCGAACACTTAAGTGAAAAGACATTAGAACTTGTGGGACTTGGTGATCAAAAGATGCATCAATATCCAAGCCAAATGAGTGGCGGTGAACAACAAAGAGTATCTATCGCAAGAGCGTTAGTGAAAAATGCTGAAATCATTTTATGTGATGAACCAACAGGTGCCTTAGATGATAAGACTGGTCGTAAGATTCTTGAATTATTACAAGATATTGTTCGTAAGCAAGGTCAAACAATGGTAATCGTTACTCATACCACTCCTATCGCAAGTATGGCTAATCGTGTCATTACGTTAAGAGACGGCAAAATACAAAAAGAAGTAGTTAATGAACATCCAGTGGATGCTAAAGATATTGTTTGGTAAACAAAATGAAATTAGCAAAGAGTTTATTATTACCATATCTTAAGCGTTTCTGGTTAATGCTTTTAAGCGTTGTTTTAGTGGGCGCTTTTGGGTGTGGTATCTTAATCGGTTTAAGGAATTCATACCATTCCGTTAAAGACGGTATCCATTTATTAGTGGATGAATGTGGTTATCCAGACTTATACGCTCAAACGATTGATGGAGTAGAAACTACATATCTTTCTTATCTACCTAATGATTTTGATAAGGAAATGGGTATTAAAGAATCTGAATATCGTAGTACCTACACCACGACATTTGATTTTAATAACAATTCATATTCAGGAAGATTAATTGGTTTTACTGAAAATAGCATTACCAAACACCATATCGTTGAAGGTGAAGTAGCTAGTGAATTTAAAGATGAAGTTCGTATGGAATATTACTTCGCTAAATCTAATGGCTTTAAAGTGGGTGACACGATTAAAGCTAAATTACCAGATGGCACTGTTGGTGATTTTAAAATTACTTCCACGATTATTTGTCCAGAAGCCTCTATCGTGAAAGCAGATCCATATTCAATTTCTTCTTCT
>JAGCCQ010000001.1 GCA_017651565.1 Bacilli bacterium
AATCAGATACCATAACAAAGCTACCTACCAAGACATCTCCATTTACAAAAGAGATGATGCCAAATATAGTAAGGGCAATCGTCAAGATGACCATAACTATAAAAGTTAATATAACTCTTAACTTATATTGTTTGATTATAAAATCTTTTTCTTCTTCATAAAATTCCATAGTTAATTCCCCTTTTTTTAATTTACAAAATTTCAAAAACAAAATTTGTATTATGTAACCAATAAAACACTAGACCTACACTGCTTAAAATTTATCATTTATAGAAATCTCTTTAAGTGAAGAAATGCCTAAAAATTTATATCTAATTTTAGAAACGCCTGGTTTTGAAAAAGTAATACTTATTGTATATTTTCCTTGGGTTTCATTTAATTCAGTTACTTGATAAGCAAAATCAGGACCACTTACTTTTTCTATAATCAAATTATTAGCAGTGATTGCAGGATAGCTATTGTAATCTATGTACGCATATATATAAACATATAATTCTGAAGCTAGAGTTGCAACAGGACGAGAGCCAGAATAATTTACTACAATATCGGTTGGTTTAATATCATAAGAGTACCACTCAAACAGAGATTCAGTACTATCTTTTAGAAATCTTCCTGCTCTATGAATTTTTTGATAATTGGTACGAGTTGGGTGCCCTTCAACCAAACAAAGTACATTATTTTCATCTAAATCAAAGTAAAAATTATTTTGAGTTCGATTTGCTTTTTCTAATAAAAATTCATGATTAAAAAGGTCATAAACATATGCTTCATAAGTAATAACGCCAGACCCAACAGACTCCACATAGCAAAGATCAAAATGGCCATCCTGATTAATATCAGCTACGTACAAAGCCCACGTCATGCGCAATTTTGCTCCTGATTCATCTTCGTAATAAGCATTTCCCCCGCTGTTTTCAAAAGTAATATCTGGAAATTCCTCTAAGGTAAACGTCTTACCTTCAGGTAATCTAGGTGCATTTTCACAAAAATAATTGTCATCGAATATTCTTTTTCCAACTATATATTTATCATTTTTATAATAATTATCTTCAGCTTTTACGAGGCTTATGCCGCTGTTTTTATCAGAAGATGTGCACGAACACGAACAAGAACAAAGACACATTAACGAGGCTATAAAAGTTATAATTTTTATTTTTTTCATGATTAATATCCCTTTTATTGAAAGAAAAATTGTAAGCAATTAACTGCGTATATTTTTCTCCTTAAATTTCAACTACATATCGAATGTCATCAATATGCACTAATCTACATGCACTATCGTCAACAGTTTTATGCTCTTTACTTTCAAAATCATATACTTCAATATGTTGTAAGTTATAGCTACAGCAAAAAATCTTATTGTTTTTAGTAACCTTGCTGCTGCTTGAAATTCCGGTTACATGGGCAGTTTCAACAGAGAAATTATTCTTGACATTGATTCTAGTAATAATCCAACCACCTTCTCCAATAGCTCCTCTAAACATATATATAGAGTCATCGCTTGTATTAAGATAATCGATAATTATTTCACTAGATCCATAAGTACTTCCTTCAACCCCAGAAAAAACTTTTTGTCCAATTTTTGGACCATAAAGACAAGTTATTTCTGCCGGGCTATTATTTGAATCGTTTCCTTCTCTATAGAATCCTTGGTCCACATAATATATCTCTTGAAGATCATCGAAATATACATATCCTCTGTCAATTCCAAACGAAACACTATCTTCCATTTTGTTACTAACGGGTGTTTGTTCAATTGCTACGACTTCCCCATTGATATCTTTACTTTGTTCAAATTTACAAATATATCCATTGTTATTTGTGTAAATTTCACCATCATATCCTTGCCAAAGGCCTTTGTTATAAACGCTTGTATTTAGTCTGAAATATTTACCACTAGCAGTTGTATAGTAGAAAGTATCGGGAAAAGATTCACCAGAAGAATAGGTAGCATTACCATCTTTGTCTACGGCAAAAAATTCAACAACCATGTCTGGATATTCTACATTGCTGATTCTTTTTGTTTGATATACATCATTTTCATCTTTATAAGTTTTAACAAGTTGTTTGGTCAAAATACGGTTTGAATATTGGCTTTGATCTACATATCCAAGCCCATAATAAACACCATTACTATCTTTATTAATAAAACGACGAGTGCTTGTTGAAGGGTTTTTTGCTATATCAAAAGTGAATGCGTATTGATCATTTAACAATGTGCATTCTCCAGTTTTCTTATCAACTAAATAGTTGCCCCCGATTTTGAACGGATAAATACGTAATACAAAATAGTTTTCATCAAGTTCATAGACGTTCATGTCGCAAACATAATCATATGAATCATCCTCAGTAGAATTAACAGTAGTTATTTTGACTTTTTCTAGAACGTTATCTTTAGTAACTTTAAAGAGTCGCTGGTTACGTCTTGAGACACCAAAATGAATTTCTTCGTCTGGCACTTCGTTTTCTGCGTATGGAACACCAGCAAAAAGAAACTCTGAATTAGTTAAATCAAGTTTAGTGATTAACGGTAATGGTTCTACATTTTCTTCCACTTCTTCGAGTTCTACTTCGGTATTACCTTGATTATTATTTTCTTCATTAGGTTGAGTACTCGATGTATTGTTTATTTCTTCGTTGGTAGCATTTTCTTCATTGGTAGCATTTTCTTTAGCAGCAAGATTTTCTTCATTATCGTCTGCATCATTAGCAACGTTACCAACTTCCTCAGTAGAATTATTTAAACCACCAACATCAGTCTCTTTATTGTTTTCTACATTTTCAACAGGATTATTTTTTTCTTTGGTTCCACTAGGATTATCACCATTTTTTATTGTTTCACAGCCCATTAATAAAAGACTTAATAAGCCCAAACTAATTAACTTTTTCTTCATAGAAGATTCCCCCTTCATTTAATTAGACAATAAAAGTAATATTTTCTGCTCAAATTTTATAATATATAAAAACATTCTTTTTTAAAAGAAAAAGACGGCTTTTGAAAAGTCGTCTTTCTAAATTAATAATTTTAATTTATTTATTTAATGCTGAATAAACAGCAACAGCAGTTGCAACAGTAGCACCAACCATTGGGTTGTTACCCATACCGATAAAGCCCATCATTTCGACGTGAGCTGGAACGGATGAAGAACCTGCGAATTGTGCATCACCGTGCATTCTACCCATGGAGTCAGTTAAGCCGTATGAAGCTGGGCCTGCTGCCATGTTATCTGGGTGAAGTGTACGACCTGTACCACCACCTGATGCGACTGAGAAGTATTTAACTCCGTTTTCATAGCACCATTTGTGGTAAATACCAGCGACTAAGTGTTGGAATCTAGTTGGGTTAGTTGAGTTACCTGTGATAGAAACACCAACTTTTTCCATCTTCATGATTGCAACGCCTTCGCCTGCGTCGTTAGTACCATAACATCTGATAGCGCTTCTTGGACCATCTGAGAATTTAACTTCTCTAACGATTTTGACAGTTTCAGATGCATAGTCGTAATCAGTTTCAACATATGTGAAACCATTAATTCTAGAAATGATGTATGCAGCATCTTTTCCTAAACCATTTAAAATAACTTTTAATGGAACTTTTCTTGCTTTGTTTGCGTTTAATGCAATTTTAATTGCACCTTCAGCAGCAGCGAAACTTTCGTGACCTGCTAAGAAAGCGAAACATGTAACAGAGTCGTTAAGTAACATACCACCTAAGTTACCATGGCCTAAACCAACTGAACGGTTAGCAGCAACAGAACCAGGAACACAGAAAGCTTGTAAACCTTCACCGATTGCTTTTGCAGCATCTTCAGCTGTCTTAACGCCACGTTTTAAAGCGATAGCAGCACCTAATACATAACTCCATTTTGCGTCTTCGAAACAGATTGGTTGAGTTTCTTCGACGATTTTGTATGGATCAACGCCAAACTTTTCACAAAGAGCTTTGCATTCTTCTAAATCTTTAAAGCCATTAGCTTTTAAGCAAGCTTCAACACCTGCTTGTCTTCTTTCATAGTTTTCAATATTTAAATAAGACATACATTACTCCTTTCTTGGGTCGATGACTTTAACAGCATCGTTAAATCTACCGTATTGACCAACAGCTTTTTCATAAGCTTCTTTTGGATCAGTACCATTTCTAATAGCTTTCATCATCTTACCTAAGTTGACGAATTTGTAACCGATAACTTCGTTATTTTTATCTAAGCCAATGCCAATAACATAACCATCTGTCATTTCGAGGTATCTAACACCTTTTTGTTTAGTTGCGAACATTGTACCGACTTGGGAACGTAAAACGCCACCTAAGTCTTCTAATGAAGAACCAACTGGTAAACCATTTTCTGAGAAAGCTGTTTGGCTACGTCCGTAAACTAATTGTTTGAAGATTTCTCTCATAGCAACGTTGATAGCGTCACAAACTAAGTCTGTGTTTAAAGCCTCTAAGATTGTCTTACCTTGTAAAATTTCTGCTGCCATAGCTGCAGAGTGTGTCATACCTGAACAACCGATTGTTTCAACTAATGCTTCTTCAATAATGCCGTTTTTAACATTTAATGTTAATTTACATGCACCTTGTTGTGGAGCACACCAGCCAATACCGTGGGATAATGCAGAAATTTGTGTAACTTCTTTTACTTTAACCCATTGACCTTCAGCAGGAATTGGAGCTGGTCCATGGTCGCATCCCTTACGGACAACACATTGTTCATTGACTTCTTTGGTGTAAAAAATTTCACCCATATATAGAATCTCCTTTTTGTTATCCGAATTGATTATACAAGCACTTATCATTTTTTTAAATTGATAAGTTAAAAATTATTTTAAAAGATTGCCATTTCTTTCCTTTTCTATAATAATATATGCAATTATGATTGTACTAAGTGGAGCTAGCGCAAGCGGAAAAACCGAAGTAGCTAAATTATTAGCTAGTAAGTATGGTATTGTTAAAGTCATTACCACTACTACACGTAAGATGAGAATCCATGAAACAGATGGAATTGATTATTTCTTTGTGTCTAATGAAAGATTCTTAGAGATGATTAAAGAAGAAAAATTTGTCGAATGGACTGAGTACAACGGTAACTTCTATGGTTCCACCAAAGACCAAATTCAAGATAATAAATGCGTTGTTATTGATCCGGTTGGATTAAAAGCATATTCACAACTTAAAGAAAGAAACGTAGTTACATTCTTCTTAGAAAGCGAAGAAGAAACTAGATACAAGAGAATGCTTCAAAGAGGCGATACTGTTGAATCCGCTTCAAAAAGAATCATTAATGATAGAACAGCATTCGCAAGAAGTAATATTTGTAAGGTTGATTATAATATCGACAGTGAGCACTACTCAGTCGACGAAGTTGCTGAAATGGTCTTCAAGCTTTATAACGAAAAGCTTCAAAGTAAATAATCTTTATATTTATATTCGATTTTAGGATTGAGTTTTGCGGTCACTTCATGGCCGTTTTCTTTTGCTTCAACTCTTAAGCAATAATTCTCTTTCTTAAAGCCATTAATATCAATCGAATAAGGAAGTAATAAATTTGCCTTCTTCCAATCAACGGAGATAGCTTCACAGATGAAAGACACTACTGTTTCTAAATCTTCGTCATTTTGAAGAGAAACATATCTTTCATTTTTCTTTGGCAATGTAGTGAATCCACCTTTATCTAGAAGGTCGTATTTATTATATAAATAAATCATCTTTTTGGTATCTGCACCTAAAGACATAAGAACTTCGTTTGTAGTTCTAACTTCGTCATTTAAAAATGGGGAGTGAGAATCCACTACTTGTATTAATAAATCTGCTTCAGTAATTTCTTCTAAAGTAGAACGGAATGCATCGATTAAGTAATGTGGTAAATCAGAAATAAATCCAACTGTATCAGTAAGAATAAATTCTGGAAAATCATGAATTGAGATTAATCTAGTAGAAGTTTCTAAAGTTGCAAAGAGTGCATCCTTTTGAAGAACATTCTTTTTTTCTTGTGCTTTAGACGCTTCTAATAGCTTATTCATAAGTGTAGATTTACCAGCATTTGTATAACCTACAATTGATATTTTTGGTAAGATTGAATCTCTACGTGCATTTCTAGAATTGCTACGCGAAAATTTAATCTCTTCAAGTTCTTTATTTTTCTGAACAATCGCGTTAGCAATTCTTCTTCTTTTAAGTTCGATTTCTTTTTCGCCTTCACCTTTATTATGAGCGCCACCACCAGATGTAACTTGTGAATATGATGCAGACTCATTAATTAAGTGTGCTTTTGAATAATATAGTTTAGCAATTTCAACTTGAAGCTTTGCTTCTCTAGTCTTTGCGTTGTTATCAAAGATATCTAAAATAACTTGCGTTCTATCAAAAACAGTAAGACCTGTTATGTCTTCCATGTTTTTCTTTTGAACCGCTGTGATTTCAAAAGCACACGCAAGTTTTTTTACTCCGTTTTCTTTATTATCCATGTAGTAATCATGGATCGCTTCTAGCTTACCTTTTCCTACAAAAGTAGCCTTATTTACGGAGTCTATATTTTGATAAAAAATATGTTCTACTTCATAACCTATTTCTTTAAGAAGCATTTTATACTCATTACAAAAATGATCCACGAATGGATCAAGTGCGCTACCTAAAGATAAAATGTATACTTTTTCTTTATTTTCGTTCATAGATGCTTTTTAAAGCTTTTTCCATAATTTCAGGATTAATAATCTTAGCGTTAAATTTAATAAATGTTGGTAATCCTCTTACATGGAATAATCCACCCGGAGCAACTGAAATTCCTGAAGGAAGTTCATTATTGATGATAGAAGCTGCAGGCAGACATGCTTCAAGAGGTTTTGCGAAGAATGTATTCATAATCTTTTGAGCAATTTTCTTAAATGCTAATGGATATCTTCTAATGATTTCAGTACCACTAATGCCTGGTTCTGCCCAGAAGAATGAATAGTTGTCTGTTCTATTATTTTGGAAATAATTAAATGCGTTATATAAACCTAATTTTGAAAGATTGTATTGTTCAAAATGGTTTCTAAATGGATTCATAAAACCATTATCGAATGTTTTGTATCTAGATTTGTTCTTTGCTAAAGAACCTTGGAAAATGATTTTATGTTTATATTTTGTATCTCTTTTAATGAGTTCAGTTGTTAGATAAATAGGGCCAAACATGTTTGTACCAGAAACGATTGGGTAACCATTATCTAAGAGAACACCTTTGTTACTATTAAATACACCAGCGTTAATGACTAAAGAATCATAATCTGGATGAGAAGCAGCAATTTTATTAACGAACTTATCAATTGAGTTAAAGTCGCCTTGATCTAAACACACTACTTCAATCTTAGCTTTTGGGAATTCTTCTAAAAGTCTATCTTTTAAAAGATTGCCTTTAAGAACGTTTCTAACTGCCATGATTAAATAAGCTTTTTTGAAGACAAGAATTCTAGATAAAGCTAAACCGATGCCAGAAGTAGCACCTGTAACAATAACTTTTTTATAGTTTAGGTCTTTGAGGACATTAAGAATGTAATCGTCAATCGTTTGCTTCATATATGTCTATTATTCTTCCTCAATACCGAACTTAGTGTCAATGATTTTTAATCTCTCAACAGTATAATCTGTTGCCTCTAATATTATAAAGTGGAATCTATCAAAATCAAACTCATCACCAGTTTTTGCAAATCTATCTAATATTTGTTGGCAAAAACCGCCTATTGTTGAATAGTCAGTTTCTAATTCATCATCGTTAAAATTAATAAGTTCAAAACAGTCATCGATATTCATGCTACCTTCAACAACATAAGTGCCATCGCCATTATCGATAAATTCTTCGCTAGCCTCATCAGTTTCATCAAAAATATCACCAACAATTTCTTCTAAGATATCTTCCATAGTGACGATACCTTCAGTGCCACCATACTCATCGATAATAACTGCGATATGTACTTTTGATTCTTTAAATTCACGCAAAAGGTCAATAATTTGTCTATTTCTAGGAATTACGATTGGCTTATAAAGAAGCTTTCTAATATCGATATTTTCTTCTCCAGAGAAGACTAACTTAGCAAGTTTCTTAACTGGCAAGATACCAATGATGTTATCAATACTATCTTCATATACAGGAATTCTTGAGTGAACAAAGAACTCTTCATCCGAGATAATTGTTTGAATATTATCAGCGATATCGATAGCGAAAACATCAACTCTAGGAGTCATGATTTCATGAGCTTCGATATCGTTAAATGAAATGGCACTTCTAACAAGTTCAGCTTCGCCTTCTTCAAGGACTTCCTCTTCTTCCATAGTGTCCACCATTTCAGTTAAGACATCTTCGTCAATTTCTTCTTCCTCTACTGCTTTCTTCCTAAATGGAAGTGCTAAGAGTTTGAAGAGTAATGAAATAGGCCATACAAAAACAAATAATAAGTACTTAGCTATAGTTACTGGCCAAGCAAATCCTTTTGATAATGGATATGGGAATCTTTTTGCAATTACCTTAGGTAAGAATTCACAGAAGATAATAATTGTAACAGTTAAAACAATTGTTGAAATTGTATTCCATAATGTAGGGTCATCATAAAGCAACATGCCTACAAAAGCCACTAAAGAAGAAGCTAAAACATTAACAATGTTATTTCCGAATAAAATAGCAGAAATAGAAAGCTCATAGTCGTTAGCAATCTTAAGAGCTTTTAAAGAAAGCTTTGTATTTTCTTTTTCTAATCTATCTTTATCGACAATGCCGTACACCATGTCTGCACATGAAAAGAATCCAGAGAATAAGCAGCAGATAGCAACAATAACCCAGTAATACCAGTACATTACTTGTTACCTCCCTTGCTTTCAGTTTCTCCAATGTTACCAACGAGCTCTTCTAAAACATCGTCCATGGTAACCATGCCGATAACTCTCATCTTATTGTCTCTTACAAAAGCAATATGAGTTTTCTTCCTTTTAAAACCATTGAAAAGATCATCAATCATAATCTTAGAAGAAACGAAATATGGCTTTTGTAATGTTTTAGAGATACGAATATCTTTCTTTTGCATGTATTGCTTAAAGAAAATCTTCACATGTAAAACACCGATAATGTTATCGATTGTGTGTTTATAAATTGGAATTCTAGAGAAAGAAGTATTCTCTAAAACATCAAATAATTTATCACTAGATAAGCCGTTAATATCTAAAGCAAAAATCTTCTCTCTAGGAGTTAAAACTTCTTTTACGTTAGTATCCGCAAATTCGAGTGCGGACTGAATAATTTCGCCGGTCTCTTCTTCCAAAACACCTTCATCAGTGACATCATCAATAACATCTTCAAATTGGTCAGCTGTAATTGATTCTTCTTCCTTAACTTTGAAGAGTTTATCAAACGCCATAGCTAATCTATCAAAGCACCATGACAATGGGAAAAATAGAATACTAAAAACGTAAACTGGATAAACAAATATCATAGATATTGTGTCTGGAATACTCTTAGCAATTGTTTTAGCTAAAGCATCACCAAAGATATAGATTAAAAGAGAAATAATAACAGATGAAATTAAAGAAACATAGGTTGTAGAGAAGCCTATTTCAATAAACAAATTATAAAAAGCAACTGTTGAAACAGTAGAAGCTAAAATTGCAACTATATTACCGCCAATTAATAAGGCAGAGAGTATACGATCATAATCATCGCAAACCTTAAGAACTAGTTTGCTTGTTTTGCTTCCTGCGTCTGCTTTAACTTGGAATTTAAACTTGTTAGCAGAAGCAAGAGCGGTTTCACTTGCAGAAAAGAAAAAATGTAAAAATACACAGACACCAATTATTATCCACGACAAGGGATCCATATATTTAACCACGCTCCTTTCTTAAAGCAAGTGAGAAAATCATATCAAAAATTATAGCAATTGTAAATTGCCATAAATTTTAAATACCATCAAAAAAGTGAGAAAAAGTCCCATTTTTTAATGATTTTTTCACATTTTTCGATAATAATTTTTAGTATGAAAAATATTGTGATTTCTTTCATTTCAAATAAAGAAGAAACTATATCAAATTTCATGTTGGAAAAAGGCTTTTCTCCAAGCAATATTTTTCATGAAATTGAGCACAAATTTGTGCTTCAAAATTCTCTGCCTGTTAGAGATAAAAATTCTATCGTAAAAATAGGCGACAAATTAGAAATCACGCTCATTCCTGAATCAAATGAATTGCCATTAAATTCAGATAAAATAGAAGTTTTGTACGAAGATGAATATTTACTTTTAGTAAATAAACCTTCCAATTTACTCGTAGAACCATACAAAATTGGCACAAATAATAATCTTGCTTCAATGGTCGCAAATTACTTTTTTGAGCACGAAATTCCTTCAAAAGTTCATATCGTAAATCGACTAGATAAATGTACTTCTGGCATAGTAATTATCGCTAAAAATAGATATATAAAAAATCTCATGTGTAACACTAAAATTTGTAAGAAATATTTAGCTCTTGTTGAAGGTAAAATTGCTCCTTCAGGAACAATCGAAATTGGAATAGGAAAAGACCCATTCTGTAACTCAAGAAAATTAGATGAATCAGGTAAGGAATCTATAACAAAATATGAGACTATTTCTTACGATGAAAAAAGTGATAATTCTTTAGTTGAAGCAGAGATTTTAACCGGTAGAACACACCAAATCAGACTATCATTTTCCTCTATCGGCCACCCTTTAGTTGGGGATGAAATATACGGAAGTAAAATAAAACATAATATACAACTTAAGGCATATTATCTTAGATTTAAACATCCTATTCTTAATAAGGATATAGAGATTAAAATTTAATTACTCAACAGTAACGCTCTTAGCAAGGTTACGTGGCTTATCAACGTTATAACCTTTTTCAATAGTTACATAGTAAGCAAGATAGAAAGCAATAGATGACACTACTACACTTGAGAGATAGTATGGGTAGTTTTTAACTACGATATTATCTGTTTCAGTAGCAACTCTTTCAGTTGCAATAACATATACTTTTGCGCCTCTTGCTTGTACTTCTCTGATGTTACCTCTCATTGGTAACGCTGTATGGTGGTCAGTAATAAATACAATAACAGGTGTATCTTGCTCAATTAAGGCAATTGGGCCATGTTTAAGTTCGCCACCAGGAATTGCTTCGGAGTGGATATAACTGACTTCCTTGAGCTTTAAAGAAGCCTCCATTGATAAGAAATAGTCATAACTTCTACCTAAGTAGAACAAATGTTCTTTCTTTTTAATAGCGTTTGCTATTTCCATAATCTTTGGTTTATATGAAGTTTGGATTTCATCAATCAAAGGAAGGACTGAATTTAAGTCTTCAATAACTTTTGGATTATCAGCAACTGCATCAGCTAAAAGTGCTAATAAAGTAACCTGAGCGACATAAGCTTTAGTGGAAGCAACAGATACTTCAATACCTGCATGCAATAATAAAGAATATGTGCAGTTTCTATCTAATGTAGAACCACCAGTGTTAGTTAAGATAAGTGATTCATAATTATTTTCTTTAATAATCTTCAAACAGTGAATTAAGTCTGCTGTTTCACCTGATTGAGAAATTAAGATAATGAATGGTTTATTTCCAGGGAAGACTGGATCAAATGCCCATTCAGAAGCAATATATTTACTTGTGGACTTGCCGTAGTGTTCAAAATATCTACCGCCAACTAAAGACGAATGGTATGAAGTACCACATGCAATAAACATAATGTGGTCAGATTCTTTTAATTTATTAAGAAGTGTCTTATCAAATGTATATTTACCATCTTTAACATAAGTTTCTAAAAGTCTCTTAATTGTTTGAGGAATTTCTTCAATTTCCTTAAGCATGTAATGAGGGTAGCCCTTTAAATCATGGGAAATAGATTCAATATCCTTCTTGATTAATTTCTTTGTGACTTTAACACCATTAGCGTCGAATACTTCTACACTATTCTTTGTGATTCTTCCATATTCTTGGTCGTTTAATTCAATAAATGCGTCAGTGTACTTAATCATTGGAGAAGCATCAGATGCAACAAAGTTGAATCCATCACCTTTACCAATAACTAATGGGGAACCATTTTTCATGATGAACATTTCATCTGGATAATCGCTACAAATAATAGCTAAAGCATAGCTACCTTTTAATACGAACATACATTTCTTTAATGAATCTAAAATGTCGTTTTCAGAAAGGTAATAATGTTCAATTAAATTAGCGACGATTTCAGAATCTGTGTCACCATAAAAATCATAATGTTTAGAAATTAAAAATTTCTTAACATCTTCGTAGTTTTCAATAACCCCATTATGAACTAAACAAATCTTCTTATGTTTAGAAATATGAGGGTGAGTGTTTGCGACATTAGGAACACCATGAGTAGCCCATCTTGTATGGCCAATCATGATTTCTGTTTTAATATCTTGTGGAACAATTTCCATTAAGTGTTCAACTGCTCCTACATCTTTATAAATTCTAATTCCGTCATTATAATACGCTACACCAGCTGAATCATAACCACGGTAATCTAATGTTTTTAATCCATTTAATACATATTCTCTTGGGTTTTTAAAACCGAGACATCCGACTATTCCGCACATATATATCTTCCCTTACAGTGCTTATATAATAAATGAAATTTATAAAAATAAAAAGAGCATTGAATGAATCAATGCCCTTATTTTGCATTTTTAGGCTTATTAGTGGCCTAATAACATCTTTTCTTGATTGAATACTCTAGTTACTGCAAATACAAGTAATCCAGTGTAAACAAGGTTAGAAATAACAGTGAATGTTAAGAGTAATGTGATACCCTCTGCTCCTGTTGTTAATGCAGAAATACTTGCTGCAAAGTTAACAACTGGAATAAATCCTAACCAAGCTTCGTTTGAACCTAAGATAATAGGAACAATTGCACCAATCATGAATACTAATGAAAGAGGTCCTAAATAAGATCCAGCTTCTTTAACAGTATTTGCAACAGCAGATACTAAGACGCCTAATCCAACGAAGAACAATAACATTGTTATCATAATTAACATGAGCAATATTGTTTGTCCAAATCCTAGTGCTAATGTAGCTCCACCCATCATTGATGGTAACGAGAATATTAATCCTAAGAATGAAACAAGACCAGAAGCTATTGCAACTAAAGATAATGCAATAATCTTACCGATAACAAATTCGCTCTTCTTGATAGGTGTCATAAGGACAGAAGCAAGTGTGCCTCTTTCTTTTTCACCAGAGATTGATTCAGGACAGAATGAGATGACTGTTGAATATAATAACGAGACAGTTACCATTGGTAAGACGAACGCTAAGATGCTTTGAAGCATTGCACTACTGCCTTCTTCATCGACGTTTGCTTTAATCATAACTGGATTTCCACTATTATCAACGCCCATGTTTTCTGTATATAAGTCATAAACAGAAATATAACCACGAATCATTGAATATAAGGATTCAGAATCACCGTTTTTACCATTGTAATAGAAATTAATGTTGTTTCCTCTTTGGCCAGCACTAATTTGTGTTTCGAAATTATCACTGAATTCAACAACTAAGTCGACTTCGTTATTCTTTAACTTTGCAACATAGTCATTAACTTCAGACTTTGCAATCTTTTTAAATTCAGCTTTATTTTTGTTTGGGTTTGTTGCTTCGTTACTCAAAGATTGTTCGAATGTTAATAACATAGCAGGTTTGATACTGGTATCATCTGCGTAGTTATCAGTATAAGCAATATTGAATGTAGCTTCAGTTGGTTCTGTGCTACTAGCAACATTGGACATAAGCCCACCCATTGCTCTATAAATAATGAAGATTAAGATTCCTGGTAAGAACATTGCTAACAACATTCTTCTATCAGTGAAGAATCTTTTTAATTCTTTTTTAAGAATAATTAATATGTTTTTCATTATTGCATATCCTCCTTGTCTACTAAGTCAAAGAAGACATCTTCAACTGATCCTTTCTTATGGACTTCTTCCATTGTTGTATCAAGGATCATCTTACCTTTAATAATAATTCCTACTTTGTCACAAAGTTTCTCAACTAATGAGAAGATGTGAGTGGAAATTAAGATAATGTGATTTTCATCTTTTAAGTTAATTAAGAAGTTTTCTACTTCTTTTGCTGCCATAACATCAAGACCGTTTGTAGGTTCATCAAAGATGATGATTTCTGGGTCATGGCAGAGAGATACTGCTAATGAAACTTTTTGTTTCATACCAGTTGATAACTCTTTGATTTTTACATTTTTAAATCTATTAATGCCAAATGAAGCAAATAACTCCTCCTTCTTTTTTGCAATTTGCTCATCTGTCATTCCATAGAGTTGACCCATGTAATTGAAAGTGTCATCTGCAGTGAAGAACTCGTCTAATTTAAGTTCGCTTGTTAAGAAGCCAATTTTAGAACGGTATTCACTGATGTTACTATTGATGTCTTTGTCATCATAGTAAATAGCTCCGGATTTAGGTTTAATTAAGGAAGCGATCATTCTTAATGTGGTCGTCTTACCTGCACCGTTAGGCCCCAATAATCCATAAATTACCCCCGGTGTTAATTCAAATGATAAGTCATTAACTGCAACCAATTTTGGATTAGTAGTTTTTTGTGACATCATTTGCTTTCGTGAAAGTTGGAATTCTTTCACCAAATTTTTAACAACTAATTTTTTCATACTGCGCCTATTTTACTATATTTTTCCTAAAAGTAAATATTTATTGATTTCATACAGTTAGTACAAAGAAATTTAAAACGCTTAAAATTTTGAAAAATATGCATTCTAGTGCGTTTAAATGTATAAATCAAAAATATTTAAGATAATTCAAAAAAATTCAAAAAAATTTTTATAAGGCATAGTTTCTATCAATTTGATACTTGTTTTTAATAAAGAAAAATATCAAAAATAGAGCCTAATTTTTTGAAAAGAAAAAGCGATTTCTCGCTTCTTCAAATATAGCATCTATTCCTATAAAATCCTTTAATTATTCATAATAAACTTCTACAAAGAATAGATATTGTTCTAGTTCAGAATCTTCTTTGCATAACATAAACTTTCCACTTTCAGGATTATATCCTAAAAGATAATTATCAGTGGTTGATGATATGCTAACGAAAGTACCAGTATTTGTATATGTTGCAGCTTCGATTCTTGGAACATTTCCTTCAAAAGTTATTAAGAAATAGTCAGGATAATCGCCTAAGAACACTTCAGAAGTTTCAGCATTGAAACGAATATATTTT
Organism: Bacilli bacterium; assembly: GCA_017651565.1. Taxonomy (GTDB): domain Bacteria; phylum Bacillota_I; class Bacilli_A; order RFN20; family CAG-826; genus RGIG9670. The sequence continues at coordinate 15,242 of JAGCCQ010000001.1, forward strand.
ATTCCTTCGTCGGTTTGTAATTCAAAATAGTAAGCATCGAAATCAAGGTCCTTTGCTATGTTCATCACAACAAAGTTATACTCACCAAGGATTGTTAACTCATTAAAAGAATCAACTACATAATTAGCGTCTGAATTATCTGTTAAACACTTACCATAAGTTTCATCCACAAGAATAAAGGTAGACATAAATTCAAATTGGAATGTGCTATTACACATATGGAAGAAATAATTAGGTTCTAACTCATGTGTATATATGTATGTATCAACTTTGCTTTCGTCATCAACAAATCCAAAACGCAAATTGTTAGGAAGATAAGTTAAATAATATTGTTTTCCATCTGTCGACTCAGGTTCAGGCGTAGATCCATTTAAATTCATTGGAACAATCTTAACTTTTCCGGTTTCAGAATCGAATTGAAAATCAAAATATGTTGGATAATAGTATACTTCAGTATCTATATAACCATCGTAATAGTTAACGAATTTTATATATGTGTCGTTATGTTTGATTGCGTAAAGATCATATTGATTGTGTTTTTCAAAACTAACACTTTCTAATCTAGCATGTTCCTCAACTTGTAATGCTTTAGTTGTTGGATCGATTCTAACTTTGCCACTTCCGAACATACATTTCTTATAACCTTCTGAAACAATATAGAAAGGATTTGGACTATTAAACTTAGAAGTAGAAGTTACTTGAGTATCATTAGTATCTATATAATTTTCTACAGGAGGAATGGCCCCTTCAACGTCACATAGACGATATAACTGAATAGGGTTTTGAGAACCATAATCATAGAAACGATAAAGATTACCAGAAGTGTTAAATCTGAAATATTTACCATTACAGCTAATTTTGAAATTACCATAAGCATCAAATCCAAAATTGAATAGTGTCCTTGAATCAATGACTTTGGAAGGATTATTAGTGTTGCAACCTAAATAAAACTTATTTCCTCTACCGTCTATTCTAAATACATAACATGTAGATTCACTTACCAATTCAAAATAATATTTTTCGACATTATTGATATCATTCGAATTATTGAAAACTACAGTGTGATTTGATTCGTCCACAGTATAAAGAGGACCATTTGGATATAAAATTCTAAATGCATTATTACCAAATGTATAAGCACATCCTGCTCTGATACCAGATTTATTAGTAACTTGCTGGTAAGTTGCAGTATATTCATTAATCATCTCTGTAGGAGCAGAGTTTGCATAGTAATCATCATCGTTAATGACTTTTTGTTCATCTTCATCACCACCGATATCTCCGCCACCACTAGTTCCTTCAACCATATTAGGATCGAAACCAGTTAATGTTACAGTTGGAGCGATTGAGTGTTTAATACCCGCAACTAAACCTTCTGCGTTAAAACGATTAGACCAAGTTCCGTTATTTAAATATTCAAGGAAAGTATTATAGTGATCATCTGTATAAATACATACTGGTGAATCGTCATATCCTTCTCCAGACCAGCCTGATTCCCAAGCAACAACACGTCCAGAACCACGGCTACTTTGATATGAACCATCTAAATCAATGTCGAATTCGAAGTAAACTCCATTGAAATTCCATGGAACAGCACGAACATAACCATCAGTACGGTTATATTCAGAAACTTGTCTAGCTTTGTCACCAAAAATACTTTTTACACCACCAGTATTTTTTGCATAGTTTGCAGGCCATTTACGGAATGCTGTGTAATAAGCACAGACCAAAATTGGGTCTGTAATTGCAGCATCTGCTTTGCATTCTGGATGGCTGCTAACATATGAAGTTGTGTAATAAGTGAGTTCTTTGCTTTCAACTACAGTGTAAGCGTTAGTAACTTTGTTATATTCAGTTTTTAGAGGAACAGTAATTTTTGATTCTCCAGGAACTAATGAATAAGTATATTTAGTAGGATTTATACGTGTTTTGCCATTACCGGAACTAGTATTATATGAAGCGCCCGATGTAGAGTTATTGTCATAATCAATAACGATTGTGTTGAGAGTTAAATTATATGTTCCTGTACAAACACTAAAGTATTCATATCCGGATAAATTAACATCACAGGAAGCGTTGTTTAATGCAGGGTCTAAGAAATAAACATAGTCAACACAACTTGGATCATTACCAAAACGGATATTTGGTTTAATGATTTCATCTCCAGTAAAAGCGTATCCTTTGTTTTGTGTAGATGAGTAAGATGCACTATATGAGACAGTGACCTTATTAATGCAGCCAAGAGGATCAACATTGAAGATTGTTCCTTCTCTACCATGATACAAAGTATTACTGTAGTAGCTATTATCAGCAAATAGGTGGAAACCGCCATTTGTGTTATAACGATATTTTAATAATTTAATTCCATCGACAACTGAAGCGTTTTCTAACTTATCAAAATTTTGATTGTATGAACCACTGCTTGATAAAGAGCCACAATCAATTGTAGTTTGCTTTGTACTAACATGACTTTCTGTACTAAACTCTACATCTGCTGGAATCTTTAAATCACGATCGACAATGCCATAGACTGTATTATCAATAATGACTTGTTCCCATTTTGCGTGTAAATCAAGATTACTATTAATTGGATTATCAAAATTCATTGGTTCTGTTAAACCAACGTTAGTAAACCACCCGAGGAAACTATATCCTTCTCTTTCCGGGTCTATAGGTTTAGTAGCTTTTGAGCCTTCTTCAACTCTTTGACTTTCAATTGATGGGCCACCATTTGTATCAAAAGAAACAATATAAATAACTTTTACATCATCAACTTTCCACTTTGAGTATAAAGTTGTATCGCTTGTAATTGGTTTAGAGAAATCCATCTTATTTGTAAGAGTTGAATCAATATACCAACCATCAAATATAAACCCTTCTTTTGCTGGATCAGCAGGTTTTGCAACTATATCATTTTCCTTAACTGTTGAACTGCTAATAGTGCTACCACCATTTGTATCAAAAGTTACTATAAAATTTTTCTTTTCTGGCTCTACAATAGGAGTTTCTGTTTTCCCGCTTTCACTACTACTATTGTTAGAACTTGGATTTTTATTTGTGTTATCGCAAGCTGCTAACGAGAACATCGTTGCCGCGAAAACTGACGCAATAAATTTAATACTTTTTTTCATGCGTTTTCCCCTTTTCTATTAGGCGTAAACTGCCAAATTATAACACACAAAAAGTATTCTTGTATAAAGAATATTTTTAAAATGTGCCAAAAAGCGCACAAAAATTAGCGCATTTTTATCTTTTTATTTCCTTCACCATCTCAAACATAGATAGTAACGTACCGTCTTTAAGTTTTATAGCGTTAGGCTTTTTACCCACTATTACAAATCCCATTTTTTCATATAAGGCTTTTGCTCTATCATTACCTTCAATGAACGTCAATTCCATTTGTGTAATTTCTTTTCTTTTTTCAGCTACTTTAATAAATTCTTCAAATATTTTGCTGCCTAATCCAAGGCCCCAATATTCTTTCATTATTTGAATAGTTATAAAACATCTATGTCTAGTTTTAATATATGCCCCAAAGGAAAGATGAGCACATGCTATAACTTTATTTCCGTCCCTTGCTAAAAGTAACAATTCATTTTCAGCGTTGTTGACTCTATCAAAGATAGCTTTTTCTTTTTCTGGGGTGTTACTTTCACATTCTTCTGGATAAACAATTACATAAATAGTTTCTTCTGCATCATTCTTTAATAAATCAATAATTCCTTGAATATCATCATAGGTAGGAGAAGAGATATTGACCTTTCTATTATCTTTTAAAACAAATTCAATCTTATCAAAAAGCATATATTCCCTCCTTACACTACTTAACATCAATCCAAATGCCAATATCTCTCATTATTGAGTTTGGTATTGATTGATAAAACTTTTTAGCTTCTTCATTTGAAGCAGTTAATCCAATTAATGTATCTATTTTTCTTTCCTTTAACCGTCTTAAAAGTTCGTTCATTAATGCTTGAGCGACTCCTTTATGACGATAACTTTTAATAACGCATATCCAATCTAAATACGCTTTTGTGGAGCCATCAAATCTACTCTTTATCATAGTAGAATCAATTCTACCGACAACTTTGCTTTCTACATATGCTAATAAAGAAATAGAGTCATTGAAAGAAGGATTATCAAAACTATCTTTTACACTCTTAATATAAGCATCATCTATTTCCCAACCCCAGAAATTTTCCTCAAGTCTAAGAGATTGTTCAAACTTAATAACGTCATCTATTCTATCTTTTGTATATTCAAGTATAGTAATCATGCTTTATCCCCCTGAATCCATTTACTTTTACCATTTAGTATTAAATTGGAAAAAATAATAAACATATGTATAATAGCAAACAAATAGGAGGTAACGTTAATGAAGAAAAATATAGTTTTATTAGCATCCCTCGCTTTTTTAGGTACATCATTAACTACCGCTGCCACTATTTTTCTTAGTAACAGCAACTCGATTTTTGCTAGTGCAACTGACAGCCAAACAGTTGGACATATGATTACATTCTCTACAAATGATAATAGAATCAGGGTCACCGATAGTAATTATCGTGGATTTATAATGGTAAAAGAAAAAGCAACAAAATCCGGATTCGACTACGAATTATGGGGTGGAATTATTGGAACTGGTTTAATAAGCGCAGAAAGAAATGATTGTTTGCTTTACTGCGAAACAACAGATGAAGATGCAGTTAATCCTACAAATACTTTAGAACTTTTATTTGGTTTCAAAGATATAGCAACTTTCGAAAGTGTTGTGATTCGTGGAGAAATTTATACAAATAAAGAAAAGACTGAAATTGTCGATAGTTATGTCTTTACACCTGGCGATAGTTATTGTAGTTACGATTCAACTAATGGAGATGCTGAAATTAAAGATATAGGCTTCTTTAAGGCTTTAATCACAAGTATAGAAATCAATTATACTTGTCCAAATTTTTAATACTTTATTTATTAAATAAAAAGAAAACAGGATTTTAAGGGGGGAGGAATCCTGTTTTCATTAAGCCTAGTCATATTATAGGGTCGACTAATAGCTTCTTCTCTTGAACTTTAGTGCGGGGGAATTCATTCAAGAGGGTTTAACAACTTCAAGGAACAAGTTATTAAATTTGGCTATATTATAAATAGGACAGTGTCACAAATGTGCCACACGTAGAAAAATTTTTTTATTTTTTTAAAATTATCACTTTTTTGAATATAAAAATTTGGTAGCAAAAACCACTCTTTACTATTCATTTATCGTATTTTTTGAATTATCCATTATAATAATGATTAATATGAAAAAAATTAGTCATTCTTTAAAAATACTTTTCTTAATAACATCTGGATTATTATTAACTAACTGTAATTCTAATTCTGACGCTCAAATAACCATTACTCCTAGTAACATTGAAGAGAAAGAGCCTGAAGCTAATTACGAAGAAAAAGAACCTACAAATAATAACGAGGAGAAAACCACTCCAATTGATTCAAATGAAACCAATACTTCTAATAAAGAAGAAGTAAATTCTGAAGAGAATACTACTCCTATCGAATCAAATAATTCAAACACCGAAACAAATAATGGAGAAAATGAAAATGTAGAGAATAATACAAACAACACCGGGGAAGGCACTAACACCGAAAAGCCTGGAGAAAATACAAATCAAGGTAATGCAGGAGAAAATACTCCTGTCCAAGATTTATATGAAATAAGTCAAACCTCTGCGGTTTTAACGATGGGCGAAGAATTGCAACTTTCTATAACAAATAACGGAAAGAAAGTTAACAACGTAACTTGGACTAGCAGCGACGCTGATCTTGTAAGAGTTGATAAAGATGGGGTTGTTAGAGCGTGCTTCTTTACAAACGAAAATGAAAAAGTCACTATTACTGGAAAAGTTGGTAATAAGGCATCGCTTAAATGTGACTTAAGAATTAATCCTAGAAACGATTCAATCTTTAAAAAAGTTTATAATCGTTCACAAGTTGTTAATCAAGATGATGAAGGACATGTTATTTATTCCTTCGTTCATGCTGGTTTAGAAGCAAACGCAACTATAAATGTAACAAAAACATTTCAATATGATTCATTTACAGGTATTTGCTGCATCAAAGTTATCAAATCTTTTGTTCAAGGAAATGTTACAGCATATTACGTAGGAAGAAATGACTTCTATTGGGGTGACTACGAAAACGGGATATTTTATGGACAATATAGTGAAGTCTATAATGAACAGCAAAAAGATGCTGTCTTCTCATTTAAAAATGTAGGAATTGATTATTTAGATCACACTATCTACGTAAGTAGTAACACAACATATTCAATTGTTCGAAAAGATTGGAACACTATTACCGATGAAGATATGATTGTTAAAGGAGTATTTTATAGAATAGAAGAATGCGTTGAATATGCAGAAGAAAAATTCAGCGAATATAATTTTGGTGTTCATCTTTTCTAAAAAAGCTTGCTCATTTCAAATAAATTGTTAGAAAAAAAGTTTAACGCTGATTCGTTAAACTTTTTTAATTAGCAACGCTGTTTATGATTTCTTTATACTGAGCAATTATGATACAAATCTTTGCTTTGAATTGAAGGACATCTAGTTTTGTTTTGCCTCTAATAAAATCCAAAAGATTAGTTTGAGCTTCCTTCATAGTTTTAACTAATGCACCATTATTTATTAAACCCATCATAGTTAATCCATCTAATAATAGAGGCCTAAATAAATTATCCAACTGACCTTTATATACTTCTATGTCATCGTTATTATCAATAAACTCAACGATGTCCTTTTTATACTTATCAAGATTAATGATTGATTCTCTATAAATGCTTTTGGGATCAACTGTCTTCTTTTGGCTTTGTTTTATTTCGCCAATTACTATTTCTTCATCAACTCTCTTGAGTAATTCTTCTTTTGAAAGGTTAATAAAAGTTTCTTGATTAGATTCTTTCCATGACGGATTGAAAAAGCTATACACATTATTAGAATTGTTGACTAGCACTACTGCGTGTTTACCAAAATCAGTTTTTATGCCAAGCATGACATTGTTCTTATTATCTATAGCGTTTAATAATTCTTGTTTATTTACACAGTGTTCTTCAAGTTCCAAGCCCAAAGGATTTAAAAATAGATTAAAGTACTTACTACTTTGTAGCATTGGTCCTGCTAAATATTCATCTTTCTCTATTGCAAAGATATAAGGTAATCCTATTTTTAAAGCGATATCAGTGTCTTCGACTTCAATACTAAAAGAAGAAAGAATGTAAGCTAGGGCACAATAGGAACAAGAAGAGTTGAAATGCATGTATTTCATATAATTAATATTTTCTTCAAAGGATCGAAAGTACAAATTTGATTCAAAATACCAAAATAATTTATGAATCTATACTGCATTTGGTCGATTATCTATTTCGTCAATTTTTGCGCGAATGCATTCAATGTAAAAATCCATTTTTTCTATATTGGTCCATTCGTAAAAATCATCAGGCAATTTAATACCTAAAGTCGTAATGTCCAATTTTCTTGATGGTTTCGCAAAAAAACAATTCACTTCGTCGTTTTCTGAATATAGATAGATATGACTTTCAAAATTGGGATTCTCTATATTAAAACTAAAAAATTTCTCTGCGTTTCTAGGGAAATATTGCAAAGAATAACCACGCAAAAGTAAAAATTCACATTTTTGTTCCACATATTTTAAAGGGTTTTTCTCATATTGATTCATTCTGTAATATGCAAAACACATATATTCACCTACCGCTTTTTATTGTACTTATAAGCAGAAACGCAATCAATCGATGTTATTAATAAAGTAAAAAAACAAACAATTTTTATTTGCTAAAAAACAATAAAAAAATTCTGACACATTTAGTATCAGAATAGTTTTTCTTTAATGGCGGAGTAGGAGAGACTTGAACTCTCGCACCAGTTACCCGATCTACTTCCTTAGCAGGGAAGCCCCTTCACCAACTTGGGTACTACTCCTTTTTTATCGCCCGATTATATTAACACACGAGCGATAATAATTAAATAGTTTAATTTTCTTTATATCTTTAATTATTAACTATAGTTAATTTAAATTACTTATATAAACTTCATTTTTAATAGAAAAATACTAAAGAAAAATAATTAAACAAGTAATTTTTTGGGTTGAATGGTAAATTTACCACGCTATATTAAAAATATCTTTATACATTTCATAGCGATAAGAATCAATTGCTCGAGATCCATCTTCTCCTTTTTTACCTTTTTGTCCATCGACACCATCAGAGTATTCGGCAGTTACCCACCATAAGAAATATGTTGGATCAGAACCTTTCATGCCTCTACCACCTTCGCCGCCTTCGCCGCCTTTTCCTGGCGTTCCTCTAGTTCCAGGGACTAATTCAAATCCCTCTGTTGTTGTAGGAATATCTAAATTAGATAAAGTATTTACCTCAAATGGTAATCCCATGTAAGCAGCATCGCCGCCTTTTCCACCATTACCGCCATTGCCACCATTACCAACATTACCTTTGTGTTTACCTGGTTGACCACCGCGGCCGCCATTACCACCTTTTCCGCCGTTACCGCCGTTACCGCCATTTCCACCATATAATTTCAAATTATAAGGATTTAGGAATGCTATAGAATTACATTTAACAGCAGAACAACCTCTTTGACCATTAGTGCCATTTTTACCATCGGTTCCTCTACCACCGTTTCCGCCATCATAGCCAGTACTCTCAATTCCAATTTTTCCCATTCTTCCATCAACACCATTTATTCCGTCTTCTCCATCGGCTCCGTAAATTGTCATAGAGCCTTTGTGTCTAGAAATAAAAGTGACATTAGCTCTGCCAAGATTAAAAGCCGGAATCGCTTTTGAATCGATTCTTTTGCAATCTGATTGGTAGGTAAAAGTGTTTGTTCCTTCATAATAAATCAACAGCTTGAATTTAGAAGTTCCAGTATATTCAATGAAAGGAACAGCAGAAATATGATTGTAGTCCGCTCCTACTGCATTAAAGTCAACGAGACGAAGTAATAGTTCTCCTGTTCTTTCTGCAATTTCAATATGAGGGTTTTTGACCGAAACCCCATTTGTTGTGAATCCGTATGCTTGATAATCATTGCTAATAGTTTGGTTAGCATGATTAATATCGACTAGTGTGCAGTTTGGGAAATCAACCGCATTAACGCTGAGTGTGCCTTTTGTTGCGTTCGCGCTTACGCCCAAAATCATTGCAGTACAAGCAAAAGCGCCAACCATTATTTTTTTAGTTTTTAAATTCATTTTTATCTTTCCTCCTCCCTAAAAAAACATAATTATTTTACTCTTAAAAAAATTTATAATTCAATACTTGAAAAATACATAAAATGGTGCTTTTATCATATACGTTTTTAAATATTTGTGACAAATTTGAATTAAATCGCAAAACTATAAAATCACAAAAATGGCGATTAGATGACGAGCTATTAAATTGTCTTTATATGTTTTTTATAAGCTGATTTGGTGTCTTTGTAGAAATCTTTAAAATTGGGAAAAACATTCCTAAAACACACGCAAGGATAGCGATTCCAACAATAATTCCAACATTCAATATGCCGAAATGGATAATCGATGTTTTAATTCCTTCAGCTATTCCATTATTTAATGCAACCGAACATAACGAACTAACGATTATAGATAAAACTATACAACTGACACATAGTATCCCGGATTCACTGAAAAACATTTTAAATATATCACTTCCACGTGCTCCATTAGCTCTTAAAACACCGATATCCTTTTCTTTTTCAGAGATTGAACTTGAAATAAAATTAGCAAATAAGAATATGCTTAAGCAAGCTGTTACAGTACCAGCAACAAAGAAAATTGCTTTCAACATGCCAGTTCCTCTAACAACAGTTTCTATTTGGTTAAAAAGTGAATTTTGAACTTTATAGAACGAATCATCGCCATATTCTTTGATTAAATAAGCGAACTCTTTTTGAGACTTGTCTGTATTGCAAATCACATAGTTATATCTATTATTATTTTCAATATATTTAGTTTCTCTTTCCTCACTCCATGAATATCTTTCTTCTGAAGAGCCACTAGATTTATTTGCCCAGTTACGATTAAGAACATATTTGGCATCTGTTGAATTATAGTAAGAAATAAAGAAACCTTTTAATTCGACTTCTGAAAAAGTCTTATTTGCCGTAGTAACACCAAATTCTCTATAATCGCCCGTAATTGAACATCTAAAATCTTCTTTTTGTTTCAAAGTATTATATGTATTAAGAATTAATTTTAAATCCGATGCTGTAAAGTCACCACCTAGTGAAGCAAAATTATAATTCTTAAAAATATGCTCATCATAATAAAAGCTGCCTCCGAAATTTATATATCTGATAATTGCTTCGGCAACATCTAAATGATTATCTAAAAAGTAGTTATCACAATTTTGAAGCTTATAAAATGAAGTAAATCCTAATGGATGGCCATCATAGGTAAGATAATACTCTTTTTTATTGTTTTTTATCTCGTATTTTCCGTTATAAATAATTTCGCCTAAATATATGTCCTCATTTTCGTCGAAATAATATTTATCAGCAAATAAATAACCATCATTTTTTATCAAGCTGAGCTCGCCATTATTCGGATTAACAAACATACCTACAAATGCATTTGTTCTGTCGTCAGGCTTATAAGGAACTCCATCCTTATTAACACAATAATCATCAAAAGGTTTGAGTTTTATGCTTTTATCTTTTTTTAAAACATAGCATCCGTCTTCCTCAGAATATGTTACATCATCATGAAAATACATTTTGTCATTAACATAATCATAGTAGAACTTTGCAAGATATTTCTCTTCTAAACTGCCGATTAAAGTGCCATCATTTTTAAACCAAACTGTTTGCTCGTCTCCGTGCTGACTGTCAAATGAGAAAGCATAATTCGAATGGTCTTCGTTAAAAAATACTGTTCGGCAATAACAAGATACATCCCCATTGTCATCAATCAATACACCTTCGCAGATAGAATTCTCGGAAGTTTTTTCAAACGATAAAGACAAATCATCATAATTAATGAATAAATTTGCTGTCATCAACTCTTTTTGTTCATTGGTAAAATAAACATTACCGTCCCTATCATAATAAGCTTTATCAGTGCTTTCTATAAAACTTGTAACGCCTTTAACAATATCGTTGAAAGTGTCATATAGTATATTCGAATATATACCATCCTTATCTAATTTGCTGTTATCTGTAATAAGATTGCCAAAAGCATCTACAAATAATAAATCATTTGTTTCTTCTTTTACATCTTCAAAAAAGCAGCAATTTTCAAGATTAGAAACACTATAGTAATGATCGTCATTGGAATTATACTTGTATGTATTAATTTCAGATGGCGTAATAATGTACATTCCATAAAGTTGTGTATATTCAATTCTAGGTTGAGCATAGTAAGCAGGAGTCAAATAAGAAGAATAAGTGTCAAAAAAATCTTCAGATATAAATCCTAACGAATAGAAGCAAGAAGTAAAAGCATCTTTAAATTTATCACTTACTTCTTTAAACGAAGGATTATTAGAAGTATCTATATTATATTTTTTTAACAAATCAAATTTTTTATCATTGTATTCCTTTCCGACATCATAAACTCCACAGATAGTTAACTTAATTGATTGGTCAGCATAATAACAATGAGACAATGTGAGCTCTAAATCGCAATTCAAAATGTCTTCTGCGTTATTTATTGCTTTTACAGCTCCACTTGAACTTTTAAAGCCACCATCTTCAAATAATTCCAAAGCGTACGTTGAAATAGCAATTTCATTATAGTTTTGAGGATAATGTCCTGCTATTTTTTTAAAATTCTGATTTAATAAAAAATCCTCACCGCAATCAGTTAATCCTGAAAAATTGCTATAAAAATAGAATTCATTATTGGTGCGTCTATTAATAAAAGATGTATAAGGAAAGCCATTTTGACCATTATTATAAATTCCTGCAAAATTCAATCCTAACGAATTATTATTTAAATTGTTTAAATCATTCATTGAAATTCCACAAGTGGCGTTTTCCTGTGAATTTTTATATAGTGTTTTTTCTTTAGTTTCCCTATCAAATTTATAATATTTACAATTATATTTATATTCCTTTTCTAGGCGTATAGAACTATAGTTCTCTTTCTTGATTGCTTCTGAATATGAATAAGCAGGGTCGTAGAAAATCAAAGTGGAAAATAAGCCAAAAATAGTAAAAGCTATTACGGAAAGCAAGACTGTTATAGATAATCTAATAGGCTTTAACTTTAAGGTATGTAATCCCATCTTAAAAGCTAACTTCATAGGTAAATTGGATTTTTTTAATTCACCATGCTTTTCGGTATCATTAATGGTTTCTGCTTTGCTTTTAGTTATATCTTTAATAATTTTTCCATCTTTTAAATTAATTATTCTATCTGCGTACTTATTAGCAAAATCTTCATCGTGCGAAACAACAATCACAAGTCTATCTTTCGATATTTCTTTTAAAACATCAAAGACTTGTTTTCCACTTATAGAATCAAGAGATCCACTAGGTTCATCCGCTAAAATTATCTTAGGCTTTTTTATAAGCGCTCTAGCTATCGCAATTCTTTGTTTTTGACCACCAGAAAGTTCTTCAGGCAATCTATTTTCTAATTCTTCTAAACCGACTAGTTTTAAGCCTTCTTTAATATCGTTGCAATTTGGTTGCTTTCCTTGAAGTTGAAGCGAAATTGAAATATTCTCTTCGATGCTTAAATTATTAATTAAGTTATATTCTTGGAAAACAAAACCAATGTAGGTATTTCTATAAAAATCAAAATCTTTATTTTTAAAGTGCTTAGTTGATTTTCCATTAATAATAATCTCTCCTGAAGTAGGTTTTTCTAAACCTCCAATAAGGTTTAATAATGTAGATTTTCCACATCCTGATTTGCCTAAAACAAAAATTAATCCACGTTCTGGAAAATCTATAGAGACATTATTTAGGGCTAAATCTTGGTTCGCTCCCCTAATGCGATAAATTTTAGTTAAATTCTTAATACTTAGCATTTTGCAAATTGAATTATATTCAACCCCCCGTTTATACTATCACAAACGTTGCAAAACGCATAAGAAAAGCATATTTCCAAATTTATTTTTCATTAGCTTTAGATATGCTGATTGCTACTTTATAAGTTTAGATGAAATAACAGATTTCCCAGTTTTTGATTCTATTTCTTTTCTTGCATTCTTTGCAACGCTTCCACCCATTTTTGCAACACTAATATTTTGGTCTAATCCATTTGGTTTTACAGATTTGCTTATTTCTTTAGTCGAGGCTTCCGACAACATAGTTAATACCAATTCAAGATCAGTCATATTGTCTCTTAAATTTTCTTTTTTTAAACCCTTAATATTTTTGTATTCCTTGACACTTAAATCGCTCCACGATTTGAAAATTTCATCAGTTAAAATTGCGTATTCTTTAGAGCTTGAGACACCACGTTCTTTCCATTCGTCAGTAAGTTCATGTCTAATCTTTATAGAAAGAAGTCTTTGATAAATCCATTCATCTGAATACCCTTTCTTTTTGTAGTAATCCATTGCTCTTTGCATAGCTAACTCAGGGTCACTAATTTCGTTTAATCTTTCGCTTCCTACTTTAGCTAACCACATTTTAAATGGTTCAGCTTTTTTCGAAGGAATAGATTGAATAATACGAAGTATTCCTTCAGCATTTGCAACATCAGTAAGATATTTCTTTCCATCTGGCGATTCCATTTTCAGTTGACTACAAATTGTAGTCGACTCATTTCCTTCTTGCTTTAATCTAGTCTTCAAAACAGACCAATATTTGCGAGCTGTTTGATATTCGCACTCATTTAACACTGATACAACATCGACAACAGAAAAATACCAATCTTGTTCTTCATCGTTCCAAGATACTCTCACTTTTTTATCTTCAAATAATTTAATTTTGCTTTCCATAAGTATTTCTCCTTTTGAACATATTATAGTATCATTTGTAATTAATTACAAATGATACATTACGTTTAATCGTACGCAAAAAGAAAAAGGATACAAAGTATCCTTAATCTAGAATGTTAATTTTTAGTAAGCCTTTGCGAATAAGACAACTTTCTTTGCTTTTTTGCCACATACTGGGCAAACATCATCAAATGGGATTTGATTGAATGGAATGCATCTTGCTGTAGCGTTAGTTAATTCTTTAATCTTATTTTCACATTCTTCATCTTCACACCACATCATCTTAGCATAGCCACCTTTTTCAAGAGCTGCGTTAAGTTCATCCATATTGTGAACTTCTGTAACGTGGTCTAATAAGTAAGCAAGGGCTTTCTTATACATTTCGTCATGGATTTCATCAATTAATCTATTAATTGTTGCAACCATTTCCTCTTTCTTAACAGTGATCTTTTCGCCAGTATTACGTTTAGCTAAAGTAACGTTACCTGCTTCAATATCTCTTGGTCCGATTTCAACACGAATAGGAACACCCTTCATTTCGTATTCAGAGAATTTCCAACCTGCTGATTTATCAGATTCATCAAGTTTAACTCTTACTCCTGATGCTTTAATCATGTCTGTTAATTCTCTAGCAGCTGGAATAACGCCTGGTTTATTTTGAGCTACTGGAATAACAACTACTTGGATTGGAGCAACCTTTGGAGGTAATACTAAGCCATTATCATCACCGTGTACCATGATAATAGCGCCTAATAATCTAGTTGAGACACCCCATGAAGTTTGATGTGGGTTTGCTAATTTACCATCTCTACCTTGGAAAGTAACACCGAATGCTTCAGCAAAACCTGTACCAAAGTAATGAGTTGTACCACTTTGTAAGCCTTTCCCATCTGGCATTAATGCTTCGATAGAATAAGTTTCAACTGCACCAGCGAATTTTTCTTTTTCTGTTTTTCTACCTTTTGTGAATGGGATAGCTAATAAATCTCTACCTAAATCATCGTAGATTTCGAGCATCTTTAATGCTTCTGTTCTAGCTTCTTGTTCAGTTTCGTGCATTGTGTGGCCTTCTTGCCATAAGAATTCAGCGCCTCTTAAGAATGGACGAGTTGTCTTTTCCCATCTAACAACTGAACACCATTGGTTATAGAGTTTTGGTAAGTCTCTATATGAAGAAATAATCTTTGCGTAATGTTCTGTGAATAATGTTTCTGAAGTAGGTCTAATGATAAGTGGATCTTCAATTGGTTCACCACCACCAACATTAGCAACTAAACATTCAGGAGCGAAACCTTCAATGTGATCTTTTTCTTTTTGAAGTAAAGAAGTTGGAATAACAGTTGGCATGTAAACATTTTCATGTCCTGTTTCTTTAAATCTTTTATTTAAATATTCTTGGATTTGTTCCCAGATAGCATAACCATAAGGTCTATAAATAATAAAGCCTTTAACTGAGCTATAATCCATTAATTCTGCTTTTTTGCAGACGTCAGTATACCACTGAGCAAAATCATCTTCCTTCCTTGTAATGGAAGAGTTTTTTATTTGGTTTTCATTAGCCATTTTAAAATACCTCTAATTATTAATTTTTCTTAATCTAGCAATTTTAGTTTTTTCGATAGGGAGAATCATCTCACTACTTGGTGAAATGTCATCTCCGGAAAGGAATGTACATCCTGATTTAACAAATAAGTCAATAGATGACCACCCATCTAAATCGTTAATAATGATGGGTCGCTTATATTGCAATAAAGATTCAATTAAGAACTTATTGGATAATCTAACTCTACTACTGTCTCTAATCTTAGATGCCATCGCAGAGCCGATAACGAAATAATTAAACACACTATAGAAGTCATTTTCAAGTAAAGTATTCTCATCTTTCAATAAAAGTGCAATTTCATAGCCTAAATCTATTAATTCTTTAAGTTGAGATGAGAGTAAATCGATAGAGAACGCATTAGCGTTAACTTCAGATTCTTCAAACATTAAAACTAAGTTAGCTTCGTTTGAGTGAGCAATGTTAGAAAGAACCATACCAAGATGATCTAAATCTACTAATGAGATTTGGATAAATAATCTAGCTCTATCTGACGGTCTTTCAAAATAGAATTTGGAAACGAATTGTTGAATAATCTTAGAAAGTAATTCTTTGTTTCTATCGACTTTGTTGATGTATCTTGCAATATCAAAATAGTTTTCGAAGTTAGTTTCTAAGACTCTAACATTACTAAAGTAGCCAATAATTTGTTCAGTGTTAATGTTGATGATTGGCCTATATAAAAGTCTTAAGCAGTCATTGTTAAATACCTTATCAACCAATGTTTTATCAAATGTTTGTAAGCTTTCAGCACCACCGTTAGAAATAACATATGGTAATTCACTAATTTTAGCGGACTCAGCGGCTTGACTTGCCTTAACTAATGATTCAGCAATTGTGCGAGCTAAAAGCAAGTTAATCGCGCCAATTGAGACACCATGAGTATCATCAAAGCTCTTAGTCTTTAACCAAATTTGAATCCTCTTGTACATTTCTTCAGCGATCTTTTTAGCTGATTCGTCATTATCAGCTTTAAAGTCGAATAAATAGATTTGCTCATCATATTCATCAAAAACGTATCTATTCTTTTCCTCGGCAGCGTATGCATAGATTTCATTTTTAAGCCTATAAAGAACGCTCTTTTCGACAGATGCATCATGAATAACATCATTGTTTCTATAGAAGAATTTAACTGAAAAAACGTAGCCTACTCTATTCTTTAAAGCGCTATAGATTGATTCAATTTGACTTCTTTTGATAATTGCGTATTCTTCGTTATTATTTCTTTTTCTTCCTTGAGAAGGATTTATATTGCTTAATTGTTGACCTTCAAGATAGACTCTTCGAGTCTCTTCGTTAAAAGCTACCGCTCTTAAAAGAAAGAAGAATCCTTCAGTGTTTTTATTAACAAGTTCTGTCTCCATATATTTCTCAGTGAAATCAAAGTTTTTACCAAGTTCATCAAGCCATAACTTTAAACGCATTGTGTCTTTCTTATGAAGAAGTTCATAGAAAGCTTCTAATGAAATGGTTCTATGTCTAGAAAAGTCTCTTTTATTGAAATAAACAACACGATTACTTTTTAAATCTACTTCAATACCATAAGTAGCATTTAACTCATCTTTTTTCTTACGTTCAAAATATCTCTGTCCAACATATGTGATAATTGTAGAAACTAACAATAATATGACAGCGAGACCGAATATTATTACAAATGTAAACGCAGTTGGGTTATTTCTGATCCATTCCATACATGTACAATTATACTTTCATAATTGAAATTTGACTATAAAAGTCTAAATTTCCCTCTTTAAAGATGCTTTTAACATTATTTTTGCTATAATATAACGAGCCGGAGGAATACCCAAGTGGTCGAAGGGGGCGGTTTCGAAAACCGTTAGGGCGTTATGCGTCGCTAGAGTTCGAATCTCTATTCCTCCGCCAA
>JAGCCQ010000022.1 GCA_017651565.1 Bacilli bacterium
GGCTGCGTGCTTTTATCTGGGTGCTTGCACACAAGGAAAAGGACGCAGACATAACATCAAAGACGAAGTCTCAACCTAAGCAGAAGGGTTTTCGGGGTTTTCTTTTAATTTCACACATTTCAACTAAATTGAAGAAGAACCGTTTTAGTATTGAAGCAAAAGTTAATTTCTACGATCAAACTCAATTAGGTTTTTGCAAAAAAGAAGACTGGAACAATGCCATAAAATATGAATTGAAATCTATTCAATTAGCGAAAGACAATAATAGAGAAGATCTAAATTTTAAAATTGCTGAAAATACATTTGCTTATCACAACTATTACTGGGTTTCATGTTATGAAGTATATAAGGAAAATTTAGATAGTGCAGCATATTATTGCTTGCTTCATTTATCTGAGGTAGAAAAATACTTTGGAATAGATTCAAAAGAATTTTTATGTGCTATATTGTCGCCAACAATATTCAGCAAGTCTAGAAAATTCGTTGAAGATCTTGATTTTGGTAATCATGATGAAAAATACAATGATTCATTAAAGCCAAAACTTATTGAAGGCCATTTCGATAATTATCATGATGCAATACTAACTATCAATAATGCTATGAGTTATTATCAGTATTCTGATAGTTTACTATTAGGAGATATCATATGGCATAAAGGAGATCTTCTATTTCAAAATGGGAATATAGAAGAGGGATTATCATTAATGTATCAAAGCATAGCCATACTAAGTAAATATGGGTTATGCCTTACCAACAATGCAGAAGGGGGCCTAAACAAAATCCTGTATGTTTCAAGCCAACTTATAAACTATGGAGACGAGTTCACATCTTTTTTGGTAAATAAATTTCTTCTTGACTTGGTAAGTGATAAATTAACCGATGAGACCCGGACTGCTGCAAAAGCGAATATAGTTTCTACTGCTATACGTTTATGGCTATTTGACTATGCCGATAAATATTTGACTGAATTAGAAGAACGTGGAGGTGATGACTATAGAATTGCCCAAAACAATTACTACAGAGGGCAATATTATTATGAAATGGCCAAAAAGAATCAGAGTATAGAACCGTTGTACAAAGCCATTCCATATTACGAGGATATCATTGAAAATTCTTGGCATAAGGATAGGATGACAACTCATCAGCAATTGATGGAGATGTATAATGTTATTGGTACAAATACAGGGGATTTCTCAAAACTTGAAGTCCTTCAAGATAGAATGCTAGATCTTGAAGAAGATAAAATTTTAGATAGACTTTGTAGTTCAACAACAAATCAGCAATACAACCCACTTACAGGGATGAATTATAATTATTCTGTAGTAAATACAAAAACAATAGAACAACTATTTGAACACGTATTGTTTAGATGGTCTATAGTTTCAGAGTTTTCTCAGGCAATAGAAAAACTGGCCCACAAAGACAAATCACTATCTCGTAAGTGGAAGATAATAAGAGATTTGAAGAACAGAAATAGTAATCAAGAGAGAATTGATTCATTAGAACATGATTTAATGAGGAATATAAATCAGAAGAAACTAAAAAAATATCTCAGCACCGACATTTCAAAAATAAAGAGACAGTTAGACAATGAGGAAATGTTAATCTTGCTTATAAAGGACGATTACGATTCTCTCTATGCTTTTTGTCTCCCTAAAACACTTCCTCCACAGAGAATACTAGTGTCCGATATAAAGACAAAAGATCTGCTCGAACAACCTTTTTTTGAGATTGCAGATGAAATAAGCAGACATTTAAGTCCTCACTTGAAAGGTTATAAAAACATCTATATGTTAATTACAGGATCACTGTACATGGTTCCATTGGAGAAAAGTATGGTATCAAATAATAAGAACATAAATGTTCACCGAATACTTTCTTTTAGAGATATAAAATCAAAAGAAAGGGGTATTAAAAATGTGATTGCATTCGGTAATCCAGAACTCAACCAAACCGGTGAGGTAAGCAAAGACAGAGGCTACTTCTATTCCCCATTACCTGGTACTGCAATAGAAGTTGATTCTATATCAAAAATAATGAATAGAAAGACAGTAGGTATGCATATAAAGACTTTTGTGAAAGAAGAAGCTTCAGAAGAAAATTTTAAGTTGCAAGAAAATTCTGTTGTAAATCTAATACATTTTGCAACACACGGTTTTCTTGGTAAACAAAGAATTTTTGATGACTCTGGTCTACTTCTTTCGGGAGCAAACATAGAACTCAACTCAGATTCATTGACTCAGCGTTTTTCAAATGAGGGTATATTAAGAGCCTGCGAAATTGAAATCTTACATTTCAATAACTTAGAACTAGTTGTTCTATCAGCTTGCGAAACTGGAGCTGGAGGTTCCGACCTTGATTATGGTGTGTTGGGATTACCTCTTGCATTTCATAAGGCTGGAGCAAAGAAAATGATTGTGAGTCTCAAAAAGGTTGATGACGATATCACCCAAGCATTCATGATTGATTTTTATCGTAACCTTACGAGTGGTAAATCCATCTACAAATCATTTTGGGAAGCAATGGATAAGGCAGATGAAGATACACGTAATTCATTTATCCTAATAGAATAAAGATTTTATGAAGAGAATACTATTTGTATTGACAATATCGTTATTTACTCAGCTGATTATGGCTCAAAACAAACGAGCCCTGCTGGTGGGTATTTCAGACTATCAATGCGTCAATAAGTATGGCGGTTGGAACAACATTCATGGTA
>JAGCCQ010000023.1 GCA_017651565.1 Bacilli bacterium
AAATAATGGGGGATTTTTCTATTTTCATCGTGTTTCATCTAAAAATTTATTGGTTCATATGCTATCGTATTTTAAAAGCTCTGTTATGTTCATTGCATATATAGGATATCATCGGAATACTTCATTACAAAAATCAAAATACACTCAAAGATGATATCTATTAATAAAATCTTCAGCATTTGGCATATTGTTTGTATCAACAGCCATTAGTGTATGATGATTAAGTGGCTTGATGTATACTGATAAATCTCAGTAAAAGTCTCATGATTCCTTTTCATAAAGGAGTATTGCAATTTGAGGATTAGCTACATATGTCTCAACTTTGAGTACTATATTAATTTTTTTTCAGTTAGAATCTTTGATAAATAAATCATTCATGGTATGTAAATTACAAAATAAAAATTTTTAGTTGATTTTTGTGTCTATTTCGCTATAAGATAATTCAGTTCAACTTCATGTAATTATATATGGTGTTGAATTTGAGGAGGTCTGAATATCGATTTTCGCACACTCAAGGTTTGCGAAATAATCTTTCAGGTCCACCATTTATAATAATTTGGTCGGTTAAAGCGTTCCGATACGCCGGAAAAATCGACGCTAAAAGTGATATATGGCTTTGTAGCTCAGTCGGTTAGAGCGCGTCTCTCATAAGGACGAGGTCGGCGGTTCGAATCTGCCCAAAGCCAAATTAAAAAGCAAAGGGTGATTCATTCGGTTAGAGCGTCCCGATTCATCGGGAAGGTCGGTGGTTCGAATCTGCCCAAAGCCAAATTAATTAAGTGACAAAGGTAATTCGACCAGTTAGAGCGTCCCGATAAATCGGGAAGGTCGGTGGTTCGAGTCCACCTATGTCCACCATTGTAAAAAAACAAAAACAGTGATGGGTAGCTTAGCTATCATCAAGATTAGTCTGTGAGTACAATGATTCCAACCTGGGATTAATTACTCGGCAGGAAAAGTTTCGAAATTAAGCAGACAGAGCACTCAAATTCGTTTGAAGTATGCAATCTATCTAGCTAATTGAAACAGAATTTTTTTTACATTGGTCTTGACTTTTTGTGTGATTTTTGTATAAAAGTCGTCAAGATGTCTTCGTATCGCACAAGTATTTGTGCTTAAAATACAATGAAGAAAACTATTTTACTTAATTATATTTAAAAATTATGGCTGAAAAAGTTCACGTAAATGTTGGTACTATTGGTCACGTTGATCATGGTAAGACAACTCTAACAGCTGCTATTACAGCTGTATGTGCACAAAAGGGATTAGCTAAAGTTCAGAACTATTCTGATATTGACAATGCTCCTGAAGAAAAAGCAAGATGAATAACTATCAACACAAGACACGTTGAATACGAAACTGAGACAAGACATTATGCTCATATCGATTGTCCAGGACATGCCGATTATGTAAAAAACATGATCGTTTGAGCTGCTCAAATGGATGGAGCTATTTTAGTTGTTGCTGGTACAGATGGACCTATGCCTCAAACAAGAGAGCACATCTTATTAGCACACCAAGTTAATGTTCCAAAAATCGTAGTATTCTTGAATAAATGCGATATGGTTGAAGATCCTGAAATGTTGGATTTAGTAGAAGAAGAGATCAGAGATTTGTTAAATCAAAACAGTTATGATGGAGATAATACTCCTATCATCAGATGATCTGCTCTAAAAGCTACAGAAGATCCTACAAATCCAGAATATGCAAAACCAATTGAAGAATTATTGAACGCATTGGATACATATATTCCTGTTCCAGATAGACAAATTGATAAACCTTTCTTGATGCCTGTAGAAGATGTATTCTCTATCAAAGGTAGATGAACAGTTGCTACATGAAGAATAGAAAGATGAGTTATCAAAATGAATGATGAAGTTGAATTATTAGGATTAGGAAAGGAACCAAAAACAACTGTTGTTACATGAGTTGAGATGTTCCACAAAGCTTTCGACAAAGCTGAAGCTTGAATGAACGTTTGATTGTTATTAAGATGATTAGATAAAGAAGAAGTTGAAAGATGACAAGTATTATGTCAAAAAGGTACAGTAAAAGCTCACAATAAATTTGAAGCTGAAGTGTACGTATTGAAAAAAGAAGAAGGATGAAGACATACTCCATTCATGTCTGGATATAGACCACAATTCTTCCTTAGAACAACAGATGTTACATGATCTATTACATTAAAAGCAGGTACAGAAATGATTATGCCTGGAGACAATGCAAAGATTGATGTTGAATTAATCTACCCAGTAGCAATGGAAGAAGGATTGAGATTTGCTATTAGAGAAGGAGGAAGAACAGTTTGAGCTGGAGTTATTACAAAAATTAACGCTTAGTTTTATAAATTTAAATAAAGTTTGTTCTCATGTCTACTATAAAAGAAGTTAAACCAAAATTAAGAATCAAATTAAAAAGTTATGATGTAAAAATGTTAGAGTCTTCTGTAGGGAAGGTTGTTGGACTTTTATTGAAGTCTTGAGCTGAAATAAAATGACCAATTCCTCTACCTAAAAAAAGAAAACTTTATACAGTTTTGAGATCAAATTTTAAGTTTAAAGATTCAAGAGAACAATTTGAGAGAATGACTTACTCTAGGATGATTGATGTTACAGAAATGTGACCAAAAACTATGGAAAGTCTCCAAAATTTATCAATACCAGTTGGTGTATTGGTAGATATAAAAGTATTCTAAGTTTACTAAACCATATAAACAACAAAGGGGGCGGAGAAATCCGTCCCAGGATTGTTGTTTTATCACCTTTTAGATAATCATTAAATAAATATTATGAATAAAGCATGATTGATTGTTGCTAAAAAAGAGATGACAAGAATATGGGAAGATTGAAAGATGATTCCTGTAACTATTGTAAAAGTACTTCCACAAGAAGTTTTAAGATTTAAAACTGAAGATAAAGATTGATACTCTGCTGTTGTTATCTGAGTAAATAAAAAAGAGGTTGAAAAGTCAAAATGACAAAAAGTAACTTACTCAATGACTACAGAATTCAAAAATATCGATAATTCTTTTTCTGATAGTTACAAAGCTTGAACAAGCTTGGATATGAGTTTATTAGAAGGTGTAGAAGAAATAGACTTAGTAGGTACTTCAAAAGGTAAAGGTTTTCAATGAGTTATGAAAAGATTTCATGCTTCATGATGACCAAAAACACATGGTTCTAAATTCCATAGACAAGTATGATCTCTATGAAACAGAAAACCAAGAAGAGTACAAAAATGACATCCACATGCATGACACATGTGAGGTGAACAAGTTACATTAAAGAATATTAGAATAATTGATAGAGTACAACAAGATGGTGAACAGTTATTATTATTAAAATGATCAATACCTGGTTCTTACAATTCATTCATAAAAGTAATAGCTTAGTGCTTTACTACAATTTATATATGTAGATATAGTAAAAAATGTGATATACTATTAATATATACGATAAAACATGAAAAGTTGTTTCAAAAGTAACTTTGGATGAAACTATATTTTCAGATGACAAAGTTAATAACAATTTGATACATGAATATTATCTATTACAAGCAAGTAATGCTCGTAATCCTATAGCTCATACAAAAACTAGATGAGAAGTATCAGGTAGTGGAAAAAAGATTTACAGACAGAAAGGTACTGGATGAGCCAGAGCCGGAGAAAAGAGATCTCCAGTTAGAGTTGGTTGAGGTATAGCTTTCTGACCAAGAAACGAAAGAAATTATACAAAGAATATGAATAAAAAAGCTAGAAATTTAGCATTGTATGGATTGCTTACATTAAAAGCTAAAGATAATGAAATTTTGGGTCTAAAAGATTTTGATCTAAAAGAACCAAAAACTAAAGACGCTGTTGAAATTTTGACAAAGATTGGAATCAACAACGATAAGATATTATTCGTATTAAACGAAAAGAATATCAACTTAATAAAGTCATTTAGAAACTTAAATAACGTAAAGTATTTATTAGCTGACTACTTAAATCCAAAAGATTTATTAGAATACAACAAGATCTTATTCTTGGAATCAGCTTTGAATAAAATCAACACAAAATAAAGTGATATAACCAATCA
>JAGCCQ010000024.1 GCA_017651565.1 Bacilli bacterium
AGGTGCTGTCATGAAACTAGGTGATCGTCCATCTGTTGATATGGATGTTATTCCTAGTGGATCTTTACTTATTGATGGTGCGTTAGGTGTAGGCGGCTATCCAAAGGGCCGCATTATCGAAATCTTTGGACCAGAAAGTAGTGGTAAAACTACATTGGCATTACACGCGATTAGTGAATGTCAAAAATTAGGCGGTAGAGCAGCGTTTATTGATGCTGAACATTCTATTGACCCTGTATACGCAAAGAGTTTAGGGGTTAATGTTGATGAATTAATCCTTTCTCAACCTGATTCAGGTGAACAAGCTCTTGAGATTGTTCAAATGTTAGCAGAAAGCGGCGCATTTGACTTAATTATCGTTGATTCAGTTGCTGCACTTGTTCCTCAAGCAGAGCTTGACGGAGAAATGACTGATAGTTCAGTTGGTTTACAAGCTAGACTAATGTCTAAAGCTATGAGAAAACTTGCTGGTATCTTAAATAGAAAGTCAGTTGCAGTTATCTTTATTAACCAATTAAGAGAAAAAGTAGGTGTTATTTACGGAAACCCTGAAACAACTACTGGTGGACGTGCACTTAAGTTCTATGCAACTATTCGTATCGATATTAGAAGAAGCGAAGCCATCAAAGATGGTGGAGAAATAATTGGTAACTCCTGCAAGGTCAAGATTGTTAAAAACAAAGTAAGCCCTCCATTCAAGACATGCGATATCGACATTATCTATGGAAAAGGCGTATGTAAAGAAGCTGAAATCCTCGATAAGGCTGTAGAACTCGCAATTGTTAAAAGAGCGGGTGCTTGGTACGAATACGAGGGTGTCAAAATAGCACAAGGTAGAGAGTCTGCTAAGGCTTATTTACAAGACAATCCAGAGAAGTGTACTGACATCTTAGAGAAGATAAAAGCTGCTCCAAAGATCTAATTTAAAAATAACCTCTTAACAAAAATTTTGTTTGGAGGTTTTTTGTTGGAGAAAATAGTACTTTTTTAACATTTGAGCGATTTTTTACCCTTTTTCCGTGCTCGTTTTTTATACTCCATTAGGCACAAATTATAAGTTTTAGTGGTTATTATAAATAACAAAAGTTATAATGATTCCGTGCTCGAAAAATAGCACTTACCTATATATTCTCTTTTGAGAACTTTATTATCAGGATTTACTCCTGTTACATATAACCGAACAACATAGCATAATTAACGGTATTAAGGTAAATTTTATAGTTTTATGAACTATTTTTTGGTTTTTTAAACTAGAAAGGACTTTTATGGAATTTGTCATTGGACTTATTGTCGGCTTATTAGTTGGCGCTGGTATTGCTTTTGCAATTGTTTTCCTTGTTCCTTATTTCAAGAAGAAACGCGCACAATCTAATTACAAAAAGATTATCAGAGACGCCGAAATCAAAGCAGAACACATTACAAAGAACGCACAACTCGATGGTAAACAAACAATCATCGAAATGAAACAAGAAGCAAACAAAGAAATTCAAGAAAGAAAGGCAGAAATCGCTGCTCAAGAAAACAAACTTCTTCAACGTGAACAAAACATTGATAGAAGAGACCAAGCTCTTTCTTCTAAGGAACAATCTTTAGATGATAAGAATGAGAACTTGAACAGAAGACTCAAAGACATCGATAAGAAAGAGGCTCAATTACAAGAAAAGATTGACTCTATCATCGTTGAATTAGAAAAGGTCGCAGGTATGTCTTCTCAAGAAGCTAAAGACGAATTGTTTGCAAAAGTAGAAAGCAAAGTTTCTACAGAAATCGCAGTCTTTATTAAAAATAAAGAAGATGAAGCTAAAGAAGAATGCGAAATGAAAGCAAAAGAAATGCTTGGCTTAGCAATGAGCAAATACGCTCAAGAATGCACAATTGAAAGATGTGTATCTGTTGTTGCATTACCAAGTGATGAAATGAAAGGTCGTATCATCGGTAGAGAAGGTAGAAATATCAGAACTATCGAACAATTATTAGGCGTTGAATTAATTATTGATGATACTCCTGAAGTTATTACAGTCTCTTGCTTCAACCCAATTAGAAGAGAAATCGCAAGAATGGCTCTCGAAGCTTTAATTAAAGATGGTCGTATCCAACCAGGAAGAATTGAAGAAATCGTCGAAAAATGTAAGAAAGAAGTCGAAGAATCAATCCATAAAACTGGTCAAGATGTCGCATTCAAACTTGGTTTACCAAGAATTAATAAGGAGTTATTAGACTATGTCGGTAGATTAAAATACCGTACATCATATGGTCAAAACGCATTAGAACACTCCATTGAAGTTGCATATTTATGTGGCTCTATGGCAGCAGAACTTGGCTTAGATCAAAACTTAGCTAAACGTGCTGGTTTATTACACGATATTGGTAAATCAGTTGACTTCGAACAAGAAGGCAGCCACGTTGAAGTTGGTGCTCACTTAGCAAAGAAATATGGCGAACCTGAAGTTGTCATTAATTCTATTGAATCTCACCACGGTGATGTTCCTGCAAAGAGCATTATTGCTAACTTAGTCCAAGCTGCTGATACATTATCTGCTGCAAGACCAGGTGCACGTAGTGAAATCTTAGAAAACTACATCAAACGTATTGAACAACTCGAAGAAATTTGTAAATCATACGATGGTGTATATCAAAGCTTTGCAATGCAATCTGGTAGAGAATTACGTGTTATGGTAATTCCAGATAAGATCGATGATATCGGAGCATTCAAATTAGCTCGTGATATTAAAGAACGTATCGAAAACGAAATGACTTATCCAGGTCAAATCAAGATCTCTGTTATTCGTGAATACAGAGCAAACGAAATTGCGAAATAGTAGCCCTATTTCATAGAAAAGGCATTTAATTGAACATACTTTTTATTGGTGATATCGTCGGTAGAGTCGGTCGCCGCATGGTTAGAGAATACTTAAGTACATTTGTTGAGAAATATAATGTTGATTTTGTTATCGCTAACGGTGAGAACGCTACCCACGGAAAAGGACTATCAAGAAATCATTATTTTGAATTAATTGACGCGGGTGTAGACGTTATTACACTTGGTAATCACTATTTATCTAAAAATGAAATTACACGTTATATAGATAAAGTAGATTGCTTAGTTAGACCGCTTAACTTATTAAATGAGTTTGGCGGTGAAGGTAGTGCTATATTTGATGTAAACGGCATACCTGTAAGAGTTACAAACCTTCTAGGTTCTGCCTTTATGACCGAAAGCGTCAATTCGCCTTATTTGTCTATTTTAGATTTATTAGCCGAAGTTGAAGAAGACTGCATACATATTGTTGATTACCACGGAGAAGCTACTGGAGAAAAGTATTCTTTCGCATATGCGATGGATGGAAAAGTTACTGCTGTATTAGGCACACACACTCACGTCCAAACTAATGATGCAAGAATATTAGAAGGTGGCACTGCCTTCATTTCTGATGTAGGCATGACTGGATTCAATGATGGCGTTCTTGGCTTTTTAAAAGAAACTGTTGTCCCTAAAATCGTTTATGGACAATCGGGGAAGATGCAAACACCTGATGATGGAAACGGAATCTTCTCTGCTGTTATAATGAATATCGATGAGAACACTTACAAATGTAAGAGTATCAAAACAATTAAATATATAGAGAGTGAACATGAAAACAAAAATAATTAACACCCCTGATATGCAAAAAGCCGCTGATAGAAGACCTTCTTCTACAGTGTTTTCTACTATGTCTGTGAAGAGTTTTGATGAACTCTCTAAGCTAATAAAAGGAAAGAAATATTACATTAGAACATATGGCTGCCAAGCTAACATTAGAGACGAAGAAACAATGCGTGGTATGCTTGAAAATGTAGGTTATATTCCTTCTAACGAACCTGAGGAAGCTGACTTAATTATTATTAATACTTGTGCAGTTAGAGAAAACGCAGAAGATAAGGTATATGGAGAAATCGGAAACCTCAAATATTTAACAAAGAAAAATAAAGAATTAGTCTTAGGTTTTTGTGGATGTATGGTCGAACAACCAGAAATCTTAAAAAGACTTATGACTACATTCCCAGAAGTTAATTTATACTTTGGAACTCATGAACTTGGGAATTTGTATTCCTTGATTTATGCAGTTCTTACAAACAAAGAAAGAATCGTATCTATTGAAAGCAAACCAGGTGAAGTTGTTGAAAACTTACCTGCATGTAGACTTAATAGATTTAAAGCATTCGTTAACATCATCTATGGCTGTAACAAATTCTGTACTTACTGCATTGTTCCTTATACAAGAGGCAAAGAAAGAAGCAGAAAGTTCGAAGATGTATTAGATGAATGTAAGAGTTTAGTTAAAGCTGGCTATAAAGAAATTACATTACTTGGTCAAAACGTTAACGCATATGGTAAAGACCTTGATGAACAAAAAGATTTTGCTGATTTATTAGAAGCTGTTGCTAAAACAGGTATCGAACGTCTTAGATTTACAACATCTCACCCTTGGGATTTCTCAAGCAAGATGATTGATATTATTGCTAAATATCCAAATATAATGAAGTTTATCCATCTTCCAGTTCAATCTGGTAATGATAAGATTTTAAAACTCATGGGCAGAAGATATTCAAGACAACAATACTTAGATCTCGTTAAAGAAATGAGAAATAAAATTCCTGGATTATCATTATCAACTGATATCATTGTTGGTTTCCCTAACGAAACAGAAGACGAATTCCAAGATACTGTAACATTAGTTGATGAAGTTAAATATGAAGCAGCATTTACATTTATCTATTCACCTAGAAAAGGTACACCTGCCGCAAAAATCGAAGACAATGTTCCATACGCAACTAAGTCAAAGAGATTCATTGAATTAGTAAAACACCTTGAAAAACATATTGAAGAAAAATCCAATAAGATGGTTGGTAATGTCTATAAAGTTTTAGTTGATGGAACAAGTAAAACTGATGAAGGTATGCTTTCTGGATACACAGAAGAAAATAAACTCGTTCACTTCAAAGGTGATGAATCATTAATCGGAACAATTGTTGATGTTAAGATTACTGAATCTCATACTTATTCATTAATTGGAGAAATTGTTAATGGATAACGGAATTGAATTAGCAAAGGAAATTAGTGAGAAGATTGCTGAGTTACCAGAAGCTAAAGAGTATTTAAGACTCAAAAAGATTATCGATGAAGATGAGGAAATCAAAAAACTTCAAAAAGAAATAGTCTCATTTAGAAGCGAAGGCAAAAACCAAGAAGCAACAGAATTAACTAATAAGTTAAATTCTCTTCCGATAATTGTTAATTTTGAGGCCGTACGTGCACAATTAGCGGATACGCTTAAAGTTATCTCAAATATATTAAAATAAATCCCATTTTGGGATTTTTTTATGTTAACATAGGCATATGACTTATGTAATTTTAGGACCAACAGGTATAGGTAAAACTTCTTTAGCTGTAGAAATTGTAGAGCATTTAAACTGCCCTATTATTTCCTGTGATGCTTTCCAAATTTATAAAGATATGAACATTGGAACAGGCAAGATTATGCCTAATGAAAAAGGATTTGATAGGCACTATCTGATTAATAAAATTACGCCTGAAGAAACATACTCTGTTAAAGAATATCAAAGTGATTTCCGAAAAACTTACGAAGAACTATTGAAAACCAATAAAGATATCGTAGTTGCTGGCGGAACTGGATTATATATCAAAGCAGCATTATATGATTATGTTTTTGAAACATATGAAGATGACACAAGCGACTTAGAAAAAATGGATAATGGCGCACTTTATAACCTTTTAACTGTCCTTGATCCAGAATCTACTAAAACTATTCATCCAAACAATAGAAAAAGAGTAATTCACGCAATTTCTGTTGCAAGAAGCTGCGCAAAAACTAAATCTGAAGGAATTGATAGTCAAGAACACAAATTGCTTTACGATAATATTAGATTTATCTTTGTTAATCCTGATAGAGAACTTGTTTATGAAAACATAAATAAACGTGTAGATGGAATGTTTAAAGCAGGCCTTGTTGAAGAAGTTAAAGCACTACTAAATAAATATGAATTATCAGTTACTGCAAGAGAAGCAATCGGGTATAAAGAAGTTATTTCTTATTTAAATAAGGAATTAAGCTTAGAAGATTGTATCGAATTAGTCAAAAAAAGAAGTAGAAACTACGCGAAAAGGCAAGTTACATTCTTCAAACATCAATTTGATTGCGAAACTTATAACAGCATTAAAGAAGCTAAAGAGGCGATTATAAATGGATAAGGCATTTGATAGATCTATTGGTCTTCTTAAGGAAAATTTTAATATTATACAAGAAAAAATCATTTGTATTTTTGGCTTGGGTGGAGTTGGCGGAACTGCTATTGAAGCTTTAGTTAGAACCGGATTTTCAAAGGTGATTTTGGTTGATTTTGATAATGTTGATATTTCTAATTTAAATAGACAAATTCTTTTTACTAGAAACGATATAGGAAAAAGTAAAGTAGAACGCGCTAAAGAACGCCTCTTATCAATTAATCCTGATTTAGATGTTTCAATAAATAAAATTAAAGCTCAAGATTTTGATTTCAATCAAAAAATCGATTTTGTTATCGATGCAATCGATGATGTTAATGGAAAAGTTTTCATTGCTAAAAATTGCATCGAAAAAAGCATTCCATTTCTAATTTCATTAGGAATGGCGAACCGTTTTGACCCATCAAAAGTAAAGATTTCAAAACTAAATAAAACGTTTAATGATCCACTTGCTAAAAAAATTAGATACATTTTCAAAGAAAATATGATATCGTTAAACGCAATAAACGTAATTTGGTCAGAAGAGGCTAGCGTTCCTTTCGAAGGAAAACTTAACTCTATAATGACTGTTCCATCCGCTGCAGGATTGAACATTGCTTATTATGTTATTAATTATTTTATAAAGGAGAACAAGGACAATGAATAATATCTTTGATATTGCTAAAAAAGCAAAGATTGACGACAAATATCTTATTCCTTTTGGATACGATAAAGCTAAAATCGACCTTAAAATCATGGATGAACTCAAAGATCGTCCAAACGGTAAATTAGTTTTAGTTACTGCTATTACACCTACTAAAGCTGGCGAAGGAAAAACAACCACTAGTATCGGTTTACACGATGGTTTAAACCTTATCGGTGTTCCATCTATGGTTGCATTAAGAGAACCTTCCTTAGGCCCTGTTTTTGGTATTAAAGGCGGAGCTACTGGAGGTGGCAAAGCTTCTGTAATTCCTTCTGAAGATATTAACCTACATTTTACAGGTGATATGCATGCTTTAACTTCATCAATTAACTTAATTTCAGCAGTTATTGATAATCATATTTTTCAAGGTAATGAATTAGGAATCGATCCAGAAAGAATTCTTTGGAAGAGAGCACTTGATATGAACGACAGAGCTTTAAGAAAAGTTACTGTTATGCAAGGCGAAAAGAAAGGAAAACCACGTGACGATGAATTTGTTATTACAGTTGCTAGTGAAATGATGGCAATTCTCTGTTTAGCAAATAATCCTCAAGATTTCCAAGATAGAGTAAACAAAATTATCGTTGCTTATAATTTCAACGGTGAACCAGTTACTATTAAGGATTTAAAGATTTCACACGCGATTATGAAATTAATGAAAAACGCTTTAAATCCAAACTTAGTTCAAACATTAGAAGGAAATCCAGCAATTATTCATGGTGGACCATTCGCAAACATTGCTCATGGTTGTAACTCAATCATGGCAACAAAATTAGCATTAAAACTTGCTCCAGTCGTTGTTACAGAGGCAGGATTCGGTGCTGATTTAGGCGCAGAGAAATTTTTGGATATCAAATGTAGAGTTGGCGGACTTAAACCAGACGCAGTCGTTATGGTTGCAACAATTAGAGCATTAAAAATGCACGGTGGCCAAGCATTTGAAGATTTAGCTAACGAAAATATCGATGCATTAAAAAACGGTGTTTGTAACTTAAAGAAACACTTAGATAATATTGCAAAATACGGTCTTCCAATCGTAGTTTGTATCAACCATTTCGCTTCTGACACTGTAGAAGAAACAAAAGTTCTTTCTAAATGGTGCGAAGATAATGGTTATGAATACGCATATTGCAGCGCATTCGGAGATGGCGCAAAAGGTGCTGAAGAATTAGCTAGAAAAGTTATGAAGACTTTGGAAACTAAAGAAAGCCATTATGCTCCAATTTATGACACTAATAAAACAATCAAAGAAAAGATTGAAACTATCTGTAAAGAAATTTACGGCGCTGGTGAAATCGTTTATACAGATGATGCAAATAGACAAATCGAAGAATTTACCCGTTTAGGCTTCGGAAAAACACCTGTTTGTATCGCAAAAACTCCACAATCATTGACTGATGATCCAAAAGTTTTGGGTGCTCCAACAGGATTTATGGTTACAATTCGTGAAGTAAGATTATCTGCTGGTGCAAACTTTGTTGTTCCACTTACAGGCGCTGTTATGACAATGCCAGGATTACCAAAAGTTCCTGCTGCAGTTAAGATGGAAGATCAAGAAATTTAACAAAAAATTTCAGAAATTTTATCACATTTTTCAAAAATAGGCCCTCTATATAAGTATAGGGGGTTTTATTTTGAGTCTAATACAAGTCTTAAACCTGACTAAGACCTATAAAATATCTGGAAGGAATGTAAATGTCCTGAAAGATATTACTTTGGAGCTGCCTCAAAGCGGATTAACCGTAATTCTAGGAAAATCTGGGTCTGGAAAGTCAACATTGCTAAATATCATAGGTGGCATCGATAAGCCGACATCGGGAGGCGTAAATTTTTCCTTTAAAAGGAAAAGGGAAAAATTTTCTAATTTTGATAGAAGTTTTATATTTCAACATTATCATTTGCTAGAAAATGAGACGCCATTGTACAACGTTATGCTTCCAGCGTTGATACAAGGGTACGATAAAAAGTTCGCTGAAGTTCAAGCGAGAGAGTTGATTAAATCTTTTGGTTTGGATGAAAGCATTCTTGAAAAAGAAACAAGATTCTTGTCTGGTGGTGAGAAAGAGAGAATTGCAATTCTTAGATCTTTGATAACTGATCCAAAACTAATCCTGGCTGATGAACCAACAGGAGCTCTTGATAAAGACAACGCAATCAAGACAATGAAAATTCTAAAAAATGCCAGCAAGAAGAGATTGGTTTTGCTTGTCACGCATAACAAAGAATTAGCCAAAAAATATGCTGACAGAATTATTACAATTGCTGATGGAAAAATAGTGGATGATTTAACCATCAATCAAACTGATGAAGAGGTCTTTTATCAAGAAATAAAAAGACGTAGAAAAAATAACTGGGCTGCTAAGCTAGTTGACCACAATTTTAAAAAGCGAATTAAAAGAAATCTTGTATCAACAATTGGCATGACTATCTCATTGGTTTTCTGTTATTTGTTATTTGGCTTTTCTAATAATTCGTCTAAAGCGATTAATGAAGCATCTACGAGACATTTTGATTATGGTACTAGCACTATAAGCAAAGAATTTAAAAGTGAATCAAATTCTTCAATAACATTGGTCAAAACAGTAAGACCAGAAGAAAACGAAATCGATGATATAAGAACTAAATTTCCTATGTTTGATTTTATGCTGAATTATGACGCCGTTTTTAATGCTGGGGAAATATATCTAGGAAACGAAACAAATGGTGAGATACGAACATCTTACGTTTATGATTTTTCT
The DNA here is from genome assembly GCA_017651565.1 of Bacilli bacterium. Lineage (GTDB taxonomy): Bacteria > Bacillota_I > Bacilli_A > RFN20 > CAG-826 > RGIG9670. The sequence goes on from JAGCCQ010000024.1 coordinate 9,707, forward strand.
ACTAATTGTTTTGATAAATCCTTGATTGTATCTGGTAATATTCCAAATACATATTCTTGGAATGACGTAGTTGTGAATAAAAAAGCATTCGAAATGATCCAAAACAAGGATGTTCATTTTAAACTCACATATGAGAATAATATAGAATTGCCTGATTCAATATCAGCAATTGATTACTTTGAATTAGAAGAAAAACTAAATGTTTTAGCGGTTGTGGATGAGCTCGACTTTTTATCTATGCCTAAAATCTATTTTGATTATCAGATGATAGATGAACTTTTTGCGATTGCAAAGTTAGATAATTTATCTGATGTTTTAGAAACAGAAACAAATTGGAAAGATTATATAAACGATTCTGCTTCAAACGATGATATAAGCTCTTTTTCATTGCGTTGCTTTTTAACCGATATAAATCAAAAAGAAAAAGTTGAAGAATTATCTAAGTATCTAGAAAACGAAATAAAGTTATCTAATGATAGTCTAACTATAAAAGATGCGCTAAGTTCTTTAACTACAGCTGCAAGCGTTGGATTGAATGTTTTCTTAGTTATTGCTTTGATTGGCAGTGTCCTAATTCTTGGCGTGTTTTCTTATTCTTCGTATAATGACGATAAAAAAGAATCGTCTATTTTAAGCTGCCTAGGAGCAAAAGATAGCGAAGTGGTTGGAATATTTGTTAGTGAGAGTTTGATTATCGTATTTTTGTCATTTATCTTTTCTACTGTTATTTCTTGGATATTGCAAAAACCAATGAATTTGCTTCTAAATGCATTGTTAGACATCTCGAATTTAATTGATATTCCAATCAAGAGTTTTTACGGCATCAAAGGATTCCTACCATTGATGGTTTTTGTGTTCTCGGTTTTTGTTACTTTAATATTCACTTCCATACCAATTCTTATTAATAAGAAAACATCACTTAAAAAGGAGCTAACTGATTTATGATTGACATTAAGAATTTACAAATTAGTTTTGAAGATAAAATTGTTTTGAATAACGTGAACATTGAGTTTCCAAGAACTGGACTTATTTGCATATGTGGTGAATCTGGTAGTGGAAAGACTTCTTTGATCAACGCAATTTCGTCCTTAATTGAATTCAAAGGCTCTATTAAGTTTGATGGGATTGATATTGGTACCTTAAACGATAAAGAAGGCGCAACTTTTAGAATCAAGAATATTGGTTTTATATTTCAAGATTTCAAATTGTTTGATAACCAAACCATAGAGAAAAACGTAACTTTTCCTTTAAGCATTCTCTCTAATTGCTCGGAAAAGAAAAAAGTTCACAAATGCAATGAATTGTTACGACTATGTAGCTTGGAAGGTTATAACAAAAGAATTTGCAAAACTCTTTCTGGCGGAGAAAAGCAAAGAGTAGCAATTTCTAGAGCTTTGATAAATAATCCGAAACTCATTATTGCTGACGAACCAACAGGATCTTTAGATGAGAAGAATGGCGACGACATTTTACAACTTCTAAAGAGGTTTTCCACTAAATCCCTGATATTGATGGTTACGCATGATTTGGAATTAGCTAAAAAATATGCAGACCAAATAGTGTTTATTAAAAATAAAAATCTTAAAGTGGAAAAGAATAAAAATAAATTTGAAAGCGATGAAACACTGATTATCTCAAATAAAGAAAGGCAGAAAAAATCTCCTTCAGTTCCTTTTGGATTTGCTGTTAATCATGCAATGCAAAGCATGAAAACTAAGAAAGTTAGAAGTGTACTCAGCACAATGTTTATGTCCATGGGACTTATGGGTATTGGTTTATCTATAGCGTTTTCTAATTCAATATCAAACGACTTAAAACGTTCTTATAGCAGCCTTATTGAAACCGCTTCAATTTCTATTTCTAAAAAGCAAGATAACGCTCAAAAGATGGTGAATGTAAATTACGAAGATACAAAGAACCTTATAGAGTCATATGACAAAGAAGGAATCTATGAGTGTGGTGTTGGATATCTGAATAACTTTGAAGAAATGTTTAAAGATGTAAATATGTTCTATTTAGAAAGTGGCTCTCAAACGTATTTTTTAGATGAATTTTCAGTCCGATATATAAACGATGCAATAACTCTCAATCCAAACGATAATTCAATTCTCCCTGAGCCAGTTAGAAGAATGGAGAATGATGAAATAGTTTTAGGTTTAACAATTTATCAGATTAGAAGTATTTGCATGAAATTTGGAATTGAGAAGAGTGCTCAATCTTTATCGACATATTTAGAGAGCAATGAAGTAAAAGTGGTATTAGAAGTTTCTAATTTAGATTGGGAATATAATGACCAGCAGATATTCACATTAAAAGGATTTGCTTTATCTACAGAACCATACATAGGTCATACAAATAGAATGTTCAACAAAGTTGTATTAGAAGATAATATGCGTTTTCCTACAACGGACGAACATGATTTAAAAGAGTTTCCATGGGTATTAGATAAGATAACCTACATATCAACGCAAAATAACTATGAATTTATAAAACTTATGAGGGAAAGTGGCGTCACGGAAAACTACATTTTTGAGATATGTAACAAGAATCTTTTTGTTAATCAACTTTTAGATAAAGAGCCTAATGAAATAAACTGCTTAATCCCGTATTACGCTCCAGAAACAAAGTTTAGCGATAAAGAAATTGGATACATTGAAACAACTAGCGATTATCTAAAAAACCCTATAGTTTATAACGCCACCGGTTATGTAAATTACCCATCGAATTTAATATCTGGATTTGCTAATAGAACTTATTTCTCGTTGTCGGAAGATGCACTCATTGAAACTATAGAAAATAACGCTTCAATTGAATTTAAAAATAATGAAAAGGAAGATCTACAAAATGGCGTTTTATACTCGAATTTCTCAAATAATTTCGCAAATCCGATAAAATTTGATTCAGATTTATCAAAGATATCATCAGGAAGAGCACCTATAGATTTAGATGAGATTGTAATTTCTACTGGACTATTAGAAAACTTAAAAATTGAAGAAACAAGCAGCGAGTTTTTATACATTTCTACAGCGGTAAAAGAGATTAATAAACGAGTTGGAATTTTCAATCGTCAATACATTACTAGCAAACTAAAAATAGTAGGGACTGTAGAAAATGATAAAAACTATATTTACCATGACAAGCACTGGACCGAGGATTATTTCTTGTTACAAAACGGTCAAAAAGCAGAATGGTTAATTCCTACATCTATTTCATATTCTTTAGACGAGAGTGTAGATGTTACCTCGATTGTAAATAAGCTGAGAAGGGCGTTTCCTCAATATGACATAGTTAACCCACTTTTGGATATTAACGATAGTGTCGACCAACTTTGTAGCGCAATTTCTATTTTTATACTTTGTATATCTTTTGTGTCTTTAGTCATTTCTTTAATCTTGCTTTCTTCTTGTACTTATCTTCATATTCAAGACATAAAAAAAGAAATTGCTTTAGCAAGATGTATAGGAATTAATGTTGATGAATCTACAAAGTTTTTATATGGCTATACAGTTTATTCTTCTATATTTGCGTTACTGGTGTCTTTTGTAGAATTAACGTTTTCTAACTTTGTTATTTTAAGATTTTCTGCTGAGGTTTTAACGTTACCTTTTGAATTCTCCATTAGTTTTGTTGCTTACTTAGTTATGGCGGCTGCTTGCGTTGGAATATGTTTCTTTTCTTCACTAATAAGCGCTAAACATATTAGAAAAATTAAGCCGATTGATTGCCTTAAAATATAAAATTTTATTGACTAGTTTTCGTATAGGCGTATCATATGTATTGCGTAAGTGAGGTTTTATGGGATTAAAAGCAGGTATAGTAGGACTTCCGAATGTAGGAAAATCAACATTGTTCAATGCTATTACAAATTCACATGTAGAAGCAGCTAATTATCCTTTTGCTACCATCAATCCTAACACTGGTGTTGTTAACGTTCCTGATACAAGATTAACTTTCTTAAGCAACTTATTTAAGCCTGAAAGAACTATTCCGGCTACAGTTGAATTTGTTGATATTGCAGGTTTAGTTAAAGGCGCTAGTAAGGGTGAAGGTTTAGGCAACCAATTTTTAGGACATATTAGACAATGTGATGCAATCATCGAAGTCGTTAGATGTTTTGAAAATAAAGATATTATTCACGTTGAAGATACAGTCGATCCAATTAGAGATATTGAGATTATTAATCTCGAACTCGTAATGGCTGATCTTGAAACAATTAATAAAAGAATTGAAAAGTGTGAAGTTAAAGCAAGAGTTGCTCATGATAAAGAATGTATTTATGAAATGGGCATCTTAACTCCTTTAAAGGAAGCTCTTGAACAAGGTCTTCCAGCAAGAAGAGTTTCTCTTGCAACTGACCAACTTCAATTCTGTTTAGACAATTATCATTTGTTAACAAGCAAATCAATTATCTACGTTGCAAACGTTGGTGAATCTGATTTAGCCGACATTGAAAATTGTGAAAACTACAAAAAAGTTAAAGAATACGCAGCAGCAGAAGGAAACCAAGTTATTCCAGTGTGTGCTGGTATTGAAGCAGAACTTAGTGAACTTTCTAAAGAAGAAAGAGAAATGTATCTTGCTGATTTAGGTGTTACTGAGTCTGGATTAGATAAAGTAATCAAAGCTACATATAAATTATTAAATTTATCTACTTTCTTCACTGTTGGTAGTGATGAATGTAGAGCTTGGACTTTCAAGAATGGATATTCCGCACCTGAATGTGCTGGCGTTATCCATACTGATTTCCAAAAAGGTTTCATTTGTGCTGAAGTTTACGCTTATGATTCAATTCATGAATTAGGTAGTGAACAAGCAGTTAAAGAGGCTGGAAAACTTAGAACAGAAGGAAAAGGATATTATCCTAAAGACGGCGATGTTATGTTCTTTAGATTTAATGTCACAAAGAAATAAACATGAGAGTTGGTTTAGGTTCTGATATTCATAAACTCGTTGAAGGTAGAAAACTTGTTTTAGCAGGTGTAGTTGTGCCTTCAGAAAAAGGCGAACTTGCTCATAGCGACGGCGATGTTATTTATCACGCAATCGGCGATGCAGTTCTTGGGGCTTTAGCGCTCGGTGACTTAGGCAAGTTCTTCCCAGATAATGATCCAACATATAAAGATATGGATAGTTCAATCATTCTTGGTAACATAGTTTCCAAGATGAAAGAAATGGGTTATAAACTTAATAACCTTGATGTAAGTGTTACATTAGAACGACCAAAAATTAGAAATTATATTGATGAAATGCGAGCAAATATTGCAAAAGTATTTGGTGCAGAAGTTGAACGCGTTTCTGTTAAAGCCGGAACGAATGAAGGATTAGATGCATTAGGACAAGGATTAGCGGTTAAAGCTGATTGCATTGTTAGTTTAAAGAAGGAGGAAAAGTAATGGATATTCTAGACAGTTTAAAACTTAATATTCAAAACGCTCTTAAAGAGCTTAGCTTCGATGTCCAACTTAACGACATTATTATCGAAGTTTGTAAAGATCCAACTCATGGTGATTACGCAACAAACTGCGCAATGAAATTTTCACGTCTTTTCCAAACAAATCCTCGTGCAGCAGCAGAACGTATCATTCCTAAACTTGATATGAGCAGTATCGACAAAGTCGAAATTGCTGGTCCTGGTTTCATCAATTTCTATATGAAACAAGATTCTCTTAGCAAAATTGTTAATGAAGTTATTACTAAAGATGCTTCTTACGGTGCCGGAGAAAAGAAGAATAAAAAGATTAACGTAGAATTCGTTAGCGCGAACCCAACTGGACTCCTCCATGTTGGTACTGCTCGTGGTGCAGCAATCGGAGATTGTATTAGTAGAATTTTAGCTTTCAATGGGTATGATATTACAAAAGAATACTATATCAATGATGCTGGTATGCAAATCACTCACTTAGCAGAATCTATTTATGCTAGATACCTTCAACAATTAGGTATGCCTGCTGATATGCCAGAAGATGGCTATTGGGGCGATGATGTCGTTGATATTGCAAAGCAATTAATCCAAGAAAAAGGCAAAGACCTTATTTCTATGGATGATGCTGAAAGAATGGAATTTTTAAAGCAATACGGCATCAAATTAGAATTAGGTAGAATTGTCGAACACTTAAAAGCATTTAGAGTTGAATTCAATGTTTTCTCTAGAGAGAAATCAAT